>JBEBPN010000016.1:0-77280 GCA_040395895.1 Dysgonomonas hofstadii | reverse complement strand
ACTGGGCATGGCACATGGCGACTTTTTCTTCGAGCGTCATACGAGACAGGGCGTCCTCGACGCGCTGCTCTATGGGTCGGCTTTCGTCCATGTACACCGGAATGATGTTCTGGGCAAATAATGACGCACAAAATATACTGGTAAGCAAAAAGCTTTTAATTCTTTTCATATTATCTTATATTTTATCATATTATTTCTGAGGATTCAGACCTAATGCTCTGATATAACCTTCCTGAATAATATTATTTTTAAACTTACTGTTTTCTATAAAGCCGAGCATAGCTTTCCATGCTTCTTCCTGGTTAGGACGAGCTTCACGTATTTCTTTGAAACTACTACGAGGCGCTTCGGAAAATGCTTTTACTTTATCCCAGCCTTCAGGTTCGTTAATGCCTGTAAAAGAAGAATTATGTATTTTCTTGTATGGCCAGAATGTCCATCCGATGTTATTATCTGCCATTGTTTTACAAAATGCAGCTATCCATTCATCAGTATTATGTCCGATCTCACCCATGTACATAGGCAGGTTTACACTATCACGGAAATTTATAATATCTTTTATAGCTTCGGCTGTAGGTTCGCTCCCGTAACGATGGCAGGTGTACATGATCTTATCATCGAATTTAGAATCTTTGAATGGTTTGAAGTTTCCGTTCCATTGTGCGCCCCCTAAGAGTATGATATGATTTTTGTTTACTTCACGAATAGCGGCAGTACCCATTTTATAAAGACCTTCCAGTTTGCTGTTCAATTCTTTCATATTTTCGAAGTAGGGAGCAATCGGTTCGTTGAAAAGTTCAAAGCCTAATATAGTAGGTTCATTTTTATAATATTCAGCAATCTTTCTCCAGATATCGCAATATAGTTTCTGGCTTGTTTCGCTTTCGAATAACCAAGGGTATCCATAACTGTCGTCGATATTATCACCTGTTTGTCCTCCCGGAGCATCATGCATATCCAGAATCAGATAGAGACCTTCTTTTTTGCACCAACTGACAAGTGTATCGATACGTGCAAATCCGTCCTGATTGGCGGTTAGCCCCATATAATCTTCGTCTGTGAACAATTTATAGTGGAACGGAAGACGTACTGTATTACTTCCCGTTTGTTTAATAAAGTGCAGGTCTTCTTGTGTGATATAATTATCCTTGAATAGTTTCCAGAATTCAGCAGTACGATCCGGGCCTACAAGCTGGCAAAACATGTCATTGATAAATCCGGCAGAACTGGCCTTGCCGAAACCAAACATGTAACCTTCCGGATTCAGCCAGTTGCCCAGATTGGTACCTTTGATGAACAGCTTTTCTCCATTTGGAGTTATCAGATCCTGACCATCTATACGTATAAATGATTCCGGTGTAAATTGTGGTTCACCCTTTGTTTGTTGGCATGCTGAGAATAATATCAGAGCCATCCCGATTATGCAAAGTGTCTTTTTCATACTGTTTTATATTATATATTTTTACTTATTCAATTTATTTCGTCTCAACAATGCTTCCAGAAAATAATAGTCTGCGTAGCTGATCGGTACATCTATTTCATCTCCGCCGGGGTAGTGTCCTGTCGAGTGCAACAGGAGAAATCCTTTGTGAGTTCCCTCTTCTGCCCTGTAATTATTGATAAGATTCGACAGAATTGTATCGGCCAGTCTGATATATCTTTCCTTGTTTTTATCTGAATATCCGGCTAACTCATACAAAGCCGAAGCTGTGATACATGCTGCCGATGCATCGCGTGGAGCATTCGGAATAGCCGGATCATTGAAGTCCCAGTAGGGGATCAGATCTTTAGGCAGATTAGGATGGGAGAATATGAAATTTGCAATGTTTTCGGCCAGTTGCAGATACTCTGCTCTTTTAGTATATCTGTACGACATGGTAAAGCCATATATTCCCCACGCCTGACCACGTGCCCATGCTGTATGATCGGCATATCCCTGATGAGTCTGTTTTAATCGTGGTCTTCCCGATATGGTATCGTAATCTATTACATGAAATGACGAATAATCGTCACGGAAATGATTTCTCAGTGTGGTCATAGCATGTGCATCGGCTATGTGGTAAAATGAATCGTCGCCTGTCATTTTAGAAGCCTCGAACAATAGTTCGAGATTCATCATATTATCGATAATAACAGGATATTGCCACGTTTGCCTGTTAAAATCCCATGAGCGTATAGAACCTATCTTTTCATTGAATCGTAACGATAATGTTTTCGCGGCCTGTATGACTACATCTTTGTATTTTTCATCGCCCGTAAGTTTATAGCCGTTTCCGAACGAGTTGTATATTTTGAATCCCACATCATGTGAAGTTTTGTCAAACTTTTCTTTTTCAATGAGCAGGGAATGTTTATTGGCTTTTTCTTTCCATTTTTCATCTTTTGTATATTCATACATAAACCACAGTGAACCCGGGAAAAAGCCCGAACACCAGTCGCGCGGATTTACCATTCGCAAGCTACCGTTTTTATTTATAGAGCGCGGATTTACCAGATCTTTTCTGTTCGTTTTTGCCAGTGTTTCATCGATACATATAAATGTATAATCAAACTGTTTGCCTGCAAAAGAAAGCGATTCGGCTATAGGATCGACTGCTCCATACAAAAGGCGATTCCTGTCTGATGAATTCTGTTTATTATATTTCTTATAAATATCCAGATATTGAGTCTGGGAAGTATCTAGGTCAAGTATGCGGTACAGATCATTGCATACATCCTGTTGTTTGGCTTCCCAACCACTTATTTGTTTATAAGGCCATTCGGAAACATCTTTACCTAAGAATGAAACAAGATAATCCATCGCTTTATAGAAACTTCGTCCATCGGGAGATTCTAATGTGTATAATTCTTTACCGAATTTTTTTGCTGTTGCAAAAAAGTCTATCATATGGCTGAGATTGTATTCAGAATAATGATATGCAAGTGTGCGCCACAATTCATTCGGTTGTTTGCCATCCGGTTCTATTTGTTTAAACATTATGTTTTTAGGAAAAACATCCATTATCTTTTTGGCTTCGTCCGTTTTACCCGAAAACAAGAGATATGTCACTAACTGAGAGTTATATGCTGTGGCATGATTGTTTTTCATTTCGTGCTCTTTCTTTCCTTGAGGACTGGTCTGAAGCCATTTGGCAAATTCGCCGAACCATTTCTGTAAGCCGGCCTTGTCCTGTGAAGTATAATTTTTAGAACCATCTAATAACTGAATACTGCTCAACATACTTACAAAGGAGTAAGAATCGATCAACCCTTCGGGACGCCCTTTAGAACCGTCTCTTCCCGGTATGAATTGGGAGTAATTGAGATTCGGGTTCATTTTGGTCTTGTCATCGAGAAACCATGTGCGGACTAATTCCATTGCTTTTGCTGCATAACGCTCGTCGTTGCTGTAAAAATAAGCTAAAGCTAATGTGTTTACTGCACTGCACATTGTCCCTAACGGATTCCTGTCGTACTCATTGAGTTCCGGATTTGATTGTCCATCCTTGAATACATAAGGCATTCCATCTTCTTTTTCCGGATTAGGCCACCAATAACGACTAAGGCTTACATAATCGTGTTTGCTACTGCTGGGAGCTACTGCTTTTTTATAGGTAACTGAATATGTTCCTCCTGATAATCTTCTATCGGCCTCCCTTATCAATGATTTGTAAGCATTGGAATATGCTAACGAATTGATGTCTGTCTTTATCTTTTCCATTTTATTCCTGTCCCATAGCCATTGTGCATGGGCAGATAATGAGAAGCTAATAACAAGAGTGAGAATTATATATCGTTTTTTCATTTTTATAATTTTCTTAGTTTGATTCCATTGATAAATGATTTACCTGAATGGGCTTTAAGTTCTATCGTAATACTTTTGGTATCTAAAACCTTCACGATATATTTCTTCTTTATTCCATAAAAGTTCCCCACTGAATTTTTCAGGTTAATTTCCGGATCAACAGTTGTATCATTTATGATCACGTCGAATACATTATCCGAGTTATTATTCTGTGAATCCGAACCCAATGTATGCGCAATGCCTGTGCTTGTACGGAATATGTCGGCAAATAGCAATTCCACTTCATACTCTCCTTCGGCAACATCGAAGCGATATTTATCAACTGAAGCGCGTAGGGTTTGAAACAACGGGTTATCAGCAGTTCCCATTATCTGCGTTTGTGTCGATTGTTTTTCTCCGCCGATATATCCCCAACTTCCGATTGTGTATTCTTTGTCGGGTAACCATGTAAGGTTAGTTTCGGGTGAAGTGTAAAATACATCGCTTCCGCAGTTAATGGCTAGTCCTTTATTATAGAAATTCTCGTTGGTCAATTTATCAGGAATGGAAGTAAATGTTATTTCTATTCCTGTCTCTATGGTCTGTCCCTTGTATTCTCCTTTTGCAGAAAAATAGTGTTGCCCATCGGTAAAAGGGATGTCCCAGGCCACTTTGTTATTTTTGGTCTTTTTCTTTCCTACAGATACTCCGTTCATAAATAATTCTACTTCCGGAAGATTTGAATATATCTTGACCGGTTGTACGACAGGTTTTTCGTCCATTGAAACATCTGTCCGGTTTTTCCAATCATGTGATGCTATGTGTAATACCGGAATATCTTTTCTATAACTGGCTTTGAACAAATAATATACATCCTTCGGTGTGCGGTCGGCGTATACCAGTCCTTTGTTGTTGATACGTGGCATGGATTCGTCACGTTGCCCCGAACCGAAGTCAATGAAATTCCAGTAGGTTGCTCCACATATATAGGGTTCACGCTCAATTACAGTCAGATAATGCTCGGCGTATTCCTGCTGATATTCTATACTGAAATCAAATCTTTTCGGTTTCAATGAATGGATGCGTTTGTCCGATCCTGCTCCATATTCACTAATGATCTTTGGCTTGTTGGGATGCTGCTTTTGCTGGTTTTCCATAAATCGATCGAACTGGTTCATATTATCGGAATACCAGCCCTGATACAGATTCCAACCCACTATATCGACTATATCGCCAAATCCGGCTTTGTTGTATGAATCGCTTCCGTGAAACGCCATTACACTATAACGACGGCTGTCTTCTTCTTTCAATACCTTTTCCAGTCGTTTGGCCAGATCGATCTCCCTGCCTATCAATTCTTCCAGCTCCTTGCCTTTGTGTTTACGCTGGGTAACAAGCAGTATCTCATTCATATATCCCCACATGATAACGGACGGATGATTGTAGTGCTGGCGGATCATCTCACGGAGATTAATCTCGCAATTATCGCCGAAAGAGTTTCCCTCCGGTATGATATCTATGATCGGGATTTCTTCCCAAACCAGTAATCCCAGCTTGTCGCATTGTTCAATGATCGCCTTATCTTGTGGATAGTGAGAGATACGTATGAAGTTTGCTCCCATGTCTTTTATTAATTGCATATCTCTGCGGTGAGCTTCATCGCTGAGAGCATTGCCTATCGGCATCTGATCCTGATGGCGGCAAATTCCGTTAAGCTTATATGGCTTGCCATTGAGAAAGAATCCTTTTTCGCCGTCAAAACTGAACCATCTGAATCCGAGTGGAGAAGAAATTTCATCTATTATCTTTCCTGATTTTTCATCGATGACAGTAGTTTTTACTGTGTATAAATATGGTGTTTCGGGTGACCACAACAATGGATTGTCGATTGTGGCTTCCTGTTGAATTTCCATTTTTTGATTTGGATTGAGCGATAGTTTTCGCTCTAATGTTTTTACAATATTATTGTACGGGTCTCTTATTGTATGATCGACCCTTATTTTTGTTTTTTCCTGATCAGCATTGAAGATGCTGCTTTTGATTGTATATGTTGCTGATTTTTCAGATACATTGTCGGTATGTATAAATATGCCGTCCGAGCCGAAATCAGATAAATCGATATGTTGGTTTGATGTTGAGATTAACCATACATCTCGGTACATCCCTCCGAAAATGGTGAAATCTCCTGATATCGGTGGTACGTCTGTAATAGAGTTATCTACTTCTACAGCGATTGTATTTTCTTTATCGAGTGAACAATATGAGGTTATATTGAGTGTAAAAGAAGTATATCCTCCTTTGTGTTCTCCTGCTAATTGGCCGTTAATATAAACAGACGCAACTTGATTTACTCCCTCGAAACGAAGGTATAATTGTCTCCCTTTTTCTTTTTCAGGCAGGGTGAATGTTTTATGGTACCAGGCGATACCTCTGTAATAATCCTTTTGTATATAGGCATCGGTGTTCCATGTATGTGGAACAGATACTTTATTCCAGCCCTGTTTATTGACCGGATTGCTTTGATTTAGTTGTATATCTTTTTTTGTGAAATACCAGCCATCGTTAAACGATTGTATATGTCGTTGGGCATTGGCAGTTAAACAGTAAATCTGTGCTGCCAGTATAAAAAACAATAATTTATGATGTAATTCCACTTTCATTCTTATTATATATTTTCTGTAAGAAAAGAAAGCAGGGTACTTTTTTATACCCTGCTTTTTCTATCAAGGTTTAATTAATATACATATTCGTTTACCATCCGGGATTTTGTACGATCAATCCTTTACTCAGCTGAACTACATTCAGGCTGATAGGATAGAAGTACATACGGTCATACCAAAGTCTTTTCTCAATGTCTACTACCTTAAAGAAAGATCTGTTAGCAATGAGGTTTGGCTCGCCATATTCGTCCATGCCTTTGAATAGAGTTTGGTCGGCAGCCTGTCCGGGGCCGCAAATCATCCAACGGCGGATGTCGAAGTAGCGTTGACCTTCGCAGAACAATTCCACGAAACGTTCTCTTTGTATAGCGTCAAATTGTGCGTTGTAATTACCGCTGATGGTTTTCTTTCCATTCGCTTCCATTTCTGCATATCCGGGAATGCCGGCACGGGTTCTTACCTTATCCAGATACTCGATAATTTTAGGATCATTCGGGTTGATTTCGTTCAGTACCTCCGCATAATATAAGTAAAAGTCAGCTAAACGGTAGATAATAGAAACACGTCTGAATAAATTTGGAGCACCGCCCGAAGCATGGTCTATACTACGGTTTTTGAATTTGCCTAGCATGTAGCCTACTAGCGGAGTATCTTTAGACTTCGGACCGGCACTATTTCTGTCGCCTGAGTCTGTGAAATCTATTGTATAGTTACTGTGTCCAGACTGGTCCATGAAAGGTTTGATCCAACTTTGTCCCTGATATTTCACCGCTGCGTAGAAACGAGGCTCGCGGTTAGCGTACATGTTGAAGATGTTGGCATCGTCGCGAAAAGTAGTTCCGTCATCTGCATAAGCCGTATTGGTCACCTGTACCATTGCATTTGCACGATACTCGGTACCCGGGTCATTGATAGTAAGTCCACTCTTCATAAAGAACATGTCTACCGAACCTTGTGTGGGGCCTATTGTGCCGTAGCATGCGTTCACATCGCGCGGGTTGGTACGTTTTTCCATCTTGTATTCGTCGCTGTAGCTGTTGTTGGTACTGCACCATAGAATTTCAGCATTGTATACCTGAAACAATTTGTAGATCGATGCGTCGGCTTGAGCCACACCTTGTGAATTCTTTACTTCATACAACTTATGGCCTGCAGCTTCGGCTGCTGTTAACAGTTCTTCTAAACGCAATTTGGCTGTTTCCCATTTACTACGATCTTCGGCAGGGAATAATTGACGGCCTTCGCTATCTACTAGTTCTACGGCATCCTTCCAGCCACCATTGTATAGTTTAGAAGCGGCATATACCCAAAGTTTAGCACGTAAAGCTCTGGCAGTCATTTTAGTGGGGCGTACTACCCATTGCAGGTCAAACGTAGTCTCGGCCGATCCCGGTGTAGATGTGATCACCGATTCGGGCAGATTATTGCCTTCAATCGCTTCTTTTAGCAATCCGTCGATGTGCGCTACCATTTCATCTACTGTAGCACGTCTGTAATCAGTTACTTCCGGATAGGCGGGATCGTCTATCACTGTCACGATAGGCACAGGACCATATAACTCGAATAAGGAGAAATAGTAGTATGCAATCATGTATTTCACTTCGTCCTTCATTCGAAGTATCTCTACTTCGGTTACTTGGTTCGATCCGGATCCCACAGGTTTAGCCCGTTCCAGAAAAATCATACCCTGTCGGATACTTTTGTAAATATCTGTCCAGCGGTGGAACTGAGCAGTCGCGGAGGTATAACCCGAAGTCATAGCGTCTTTACCCGGCATCATTTGCGAAGAGATTTCACCACACATGTTCGACCATGGGTTCTTGAACGCGCTGGCTTCCGAACCTGTTTCCGAGAATTCGGAAATATTGGCGAAAACGGTACCATACCAGTTACGGGTATAGTCGGGATTTTCGAAGATGTCATCCATATTGACACCTGCAACCAACTCGGAGGATACGTCCAGATAGTCACTACAAGAGGTGCTAAAAGCACAGGTTCCTGCAATAGCGATACTAAATATTATATTTTTTATTTTCATGTCTTTTTTTATTTAAAATGTAACTTCTATGCCCATAGTCCATGTGCGCGACAATGGATATTTAGCTCCCGAGCGTTCTTTGCTTTCCGGGTCCCAGTATTTCACGTCGTCCCACGTAATCAGGTTCTGACCTTGCACATAGATACGCAGGTTTTGCATATGCAACGATTTTAACTGCTTTCTGTCAAATTGATAGCCGAATTCTATGTTTTTCAGACGGATATAATTTGCACTGCGATACCACCAGGTACTCGGACGGAGGTTATGAGAAAATGCCGTACCGTGCATACGAGGATAAAGTACATTGTCATTGTAAGGATCCGAAGCTGTCCAGCGATCCATAGCTTCCATACGGGCCGAAGATGCGTCTTTACCGTTGTGGAAAGGCATGAAATTTTCAGCTTTCGACAAAAGGTTCATAGAGATACCGCTTGTGCCTTGGAAGAAAACTGCAGCAAAGAATCCTTTGTATTCTGCATCCAGAGCAAAGCCATAGACCATGCTCGGAGTCTCGGTAGGCATTATACCGTTACGATAGGTCTGGTCGTCGCCATTGATTATTTTATCGCCATTCAGGTCCTTGTATTTGATGTCGCCCGGAGCTACCAATGCGCCCGGATTAGGCATATGGTCTTTCAGTGTATAGCTGCTGGCACCGGTTACAGGATCTTTTGTGATATTGAAATCGTCCGGAGTATAGAGACCTTCTGCTACATACAAGTATGGAGTGTTCAGGCTATGACCTGTCAGGTCTTGGTAGGCCAATGGGTGGAGTATTTCGTCACATTCAATGATCTTGTTCTTAGCATATGTAAAGTTACCTCTGAACTTTAGGTTCAGTTTGTTGACTGTCTGTTGCAAGATGATATTACCGTCAACACCTTGATTATTTACAATACCAAAGTTTTGCCATGGATTCTGACTAAGACCGGCCATAGTTGGTACGTTACGCTGAATCAAAATGTCTTTACGCCTGTTGAAGAAATAGTCTGCCGTAAGGTCTATCCGTCCGTCGAGCATACCTAAATCGATACCAAAGTTACTTTTGTCTTCCACCTCCCAGTGTAACAGAGGAGCAGCCACGCGACCTTCAGAACGTCCACCATAATAGTTCATGTTGCTTCCGTCTGATATACCTCCGATACCGAAGTTGATACCACCTCCACTGCCAATTTCGGGCATGTAAGGGAAACGTCCTCTACCGTTACCAAGATTGTCGTTACCGGTTTTACCATAAGAGGCTCTTAATTTCAGTTTGTTGATTGTTTTGCTGATAGAGTTGTCCATGAACCACTTTTCGTGACTGATAAACCAGGCGGCGCCTATAGAAGGAAAGATACCCCAACGATGACCCGGCGCGAAGTTTTCACTACCCGTTACACCCATACTGGCTTCCATCATGTAGCGGTTGTCATATCCATAAGAAACACGTCCTACGACACTTTGCTTGCGATAAGGAAGCAGTTCCATAGCATTGCTCGGATTTGCTTTGCCTTCTTCTTTTTGGTTAAACAAAACCAAACCGGTCACATCGTGTACTTCATTAAATGTACGGGCATAGTTCAACGAAGTTTCCAGATAGATCTTCTTTGTTCCTACATGAGCCCCTACGGACGGGTTGCTCAATGCAGAACCTGCGTTTTTCTGTTCCATGATCAACTTACCGTCCGCGTCACGTCCTGTGGCGAAAAAGCTGTGAGGAGACATGGTACGGTTGGTGAATTGTTCGGAATAAGAGTCGAAGCCGACAGTTCCTCTCACCTTCAAACCAGTGGTGATAAAGTCCAGGTCTTGTTCTAAAGTAACTTTGGTTTGGAAGTTAACAGCCCATGATTTGCTATATCCACTGTAGTACAGAAAGTTATAAGGGTTTTGACGAAGTCCCTGACCATCTGCGTTGGGATGTTCTGATGGAGTGCCATCCGAATAGATCATTGGAAACAAGTGTACCGGAAGCAGTGTCATACCATTGAAGATTTCATCTGCTGTTCTGCTTGGAGCCACACGGTTAATGTATTGTCCACTCATGTCGACAGCCATACGGGTAGTTTTGGTCATGTCGAAGTCGATGTTCGAGCGAAGGTTGTAGCGGGAGAACGAAACATTAGAATCGAAGTCCGCCCCTTTATTCTCTTTGTAGATACCATTGGTGGTATAATAGGCCCCGGATACGAAGAAGCGTACTTTTTCGCCTCCTCCGCGGAAGTTCAACGTATAGCGCTGATCTTGAGTGTTGCTTCTCAACATATCCATCCAGTTGGCATTCGGATACAGGTCGGGATCGGCACCAGTGCGATACATATCTAGGGTGTAGTCGGATACGGGTGATACGAAATTCACAGCAGGGTTTCCGTTGTCGTTCCACACGGCTTCGTTGTAGAGGCTCAGGAAGTTATATGAATCCATCAGATTGGGTAAGCGCATCGGAGTAGAGATACCGTATTGGAAAGATGCGTTAATCTCTGTCTTCTGCTGTTTACCACGCTTGGTGGTAATAAGTATTACTCCATTGGCACCTTCGGCTCCATACACCGCCGTAGAAGCGGCATCTTTCAATACATTGAGTGTTTCTATTTCATCAGTGTCAACATCTTTCATTTCGCGGGGTACACCGTCTACCAATACCAGAGGGTCAGTACCTCCTGCAATCGAACTTACACCGCGAATCCAGAACTTGGCATTATCCCAACCCGGTTCACCGGATTGCTGCACTGCCATCAAACCGGATATCTTACCGGCGATACTGTTTGTGAGGTTGGCGCTCTTTACACGCAGTTCGGCAGGGCCGATAAGCGACATAGAACTTACTACGCTTTCTTTCTTTTGCTGGCCATAGGCAATCACAACAACGTCGTCCAGGTTAATATCGTTTGATATCATGCGTATATTGAGGTTGCGAGTGTCTTTACCAACCATCTCGGTGATGTCTTCAAACCCGATGTAGTGGAAATCGAGTTCTTCACCCTCGGCGGCTTCGATGGTAAAACGTCCATCGATATCGGTAATGGTTCCTCTATCTGTACCTTTTACTTTAACGACAGCACCAATAATGGATATTCCGTCTGTATCCATTACAACGCCTGTAATGGTCTTTCTTGGATTCTGGTTAGTCTGCTGAATGCCGAGTGTGGATTCTTCAACCGAATCTGCTATCGCAAATTGCGGATGTCCGGCGAGGGCAGCAGCAAGCAGGGATGCAAATATTATATTTCTTTTCTTCATAGTTAATTCAGATTTATTATTCAACTTCAGCGATTTCGTCTAACTCGGTAACTTCTATTTGTCCCATCATACCTTCAGTTACGGTCAGGCGGATCTTATAGTATTTGCCTGCGGCTAGTACGGTACTACCGGCTTTGAGGTTACCATCAGAAGCGTTCACTTGCAGGAATTGTCCTCCTACGCTAACAGCCGGGCTCTTATATTTACTGGCAGTAAACTCAACACCCCAATTTTTCTGAGCAAAGAACTTGAAGTTGATTGTATTGATAGTTGTGCCTTTTCGTAGGATTACTTCATGTACATTAGGTTCCACCGGACATAGGCAAAATCCTTTATTTGGTGTCCAGTTGATGTTGTTCTTCTGATAAGATGGTTTTCCTATGTTGCCATCTCCGATACACCATACTCCACCTGTGCCATCAGAATTAGTTGTTGCCAAAGCTGTACCGTTCATTACTTCCATATAGAGGTAATTCAGGTTTGTGTCACAAGTAAAACGATATTTACCGGTAGTGCCGCGGAATACAAGTACACGACCTTCAGAACCTTGTTTGATATTGAACCATGACGGGTCTATCCAGAAGTCAGTCCAGTTTTTATTCAAAGTGATTAACCCTGTCACAGTAATTTCTTGTCCTTTTGTGAACTCGCCTTCTATCCTGTATTCAGTATCTGTCACTTTGGTAAATTCGAGGCCATTCATGGCGAACATTACTGCAGGATCGGCTTTGTACGTTTCGGTGTTGAATTCTACTCGGTATGTTGCTGTATTAAGCTCGAAACGAATAAAGTCAGTCACATTGAGAGCGACACTCCCATCGACGTTCCCAAAGGTTAATTCTTTTCCATTTTCGCCATATTTAGGTGCTACGATGTACGCTTGCAGATCGATAGGCAGATTTGTGTCTTCTACAGCATACTCAAATGGTTTACCCGGCACAGGATCCATCCGATACTCTTCCCCTTCACTGGTTACTAACGTCAGGTAAGGGAATTGAGGACGATTCACAACGACGGTATGCGTGCGTGTATCGCTCGCAAATCGCTCGTTCTGTGTACGCAATACTACATCCACTTCTCCTCCATCAGGGATGTCTTTGAGAAAAGGGAAAGCGACCTTTCCGGAATAGGCTCCCGGCTGGTCAGTCAAAAGGAATCGCTCAGACACGAGTTGTTCTCCATAGTAAACTTGTACTTTTGCCTGGTTAGGGCGAGGGCCTGAACTGGTGAGTTCGAATGAAAAATCGATGCTGTCCCCCATATATGCTTTTTCGGGGCCAGTAAATGACAGGATGGAGCTGGTGCCCACATCGTCAAACTCATCATTCTTGTCATTGCATGACATGAAGCCAAAAATGACCGCACTAAGCATCATGCATAGTAAGATTGTTTTTCTCATCATACTGATTTTATTAGATTAAGAATTAGAAAATAAAATTAAGGTATCTCTTATTGGTTCTTCCAAAGGAAGGATGTTACTGAAAATTTAGGTAGTGTGTGACTAACGCTGCGTTTATTCGCTGTAATGTTGAATGGCTTGTCGGCCGATCCTTTGTTGATAATGACAAAGGCAAAGCTGCCATCGGGATTCTGAAACGCGGAGTATAATACATCAGTGTCGTTGTATCCTCCGGTGGCGATGCGTACAGCGCCGGGCTTCACTACTGCCGCCAGGTGGGCTATGATATAATAATGCGAATTGCGAGTGATGGTGGAATAATCGGTGTTGTCTATATCTACTGCCCCATAACAGGTTCTGCATCCTCCTTCGCGGTTAGGTCCCCGCTCTGTATCCAGCATCAGATTCCATACTATTACACCTTTGCACCAGTTATTGACTGTGCCTAATGCTACGTTTTCCATATCTCTGAGCAGGGCTTTAGAGAGATCTTGTCCGTTGTTCCATGTTCCGATGGAGGTTTCGGTAAACAGAAGATCCTTTTCGGGATAGGCATTGTGAACGATGTTGAGTTCGTTACGGTTGCCTCCGTAGTCGTGATAGGCAGCTCCGGCAAGGTATTGAGATGCTTCTGCGTCCTGATAGATTTTGGAAGGATAGCCTTGTTGTGTAGCTATATTGTCATAATTATAGTTATGGTCGAATGCGTAGATTTTCACATCACCTAATCCGGCCGCTTTCATTGCAGGGCCAAGTTTCTTGATGAAGTCCCGTTGTTCTTCCCAACCCATATATAGAGATGCCGAATTTCCTCTGTTAAGAGGTTCGTTTTGAGGTGTGATTGCAGTGATATTTATACCTTCTTTTTCAAAAGCCTGTATCCATTTTACAAAATAAGTGGCATAGTCCTGATAATATTTAGGATTGAGTTGCCCACTTGTCCACGAATTGTGGGGTTTGAGTTCGGTCAAGTTATTCACTTTCATCCATCTGGGACTAGTCCAAGGCGAGCCGAGAATCTTAATTGAAGGATTGATTTTCAGAATGTCTTTCAATATTGGTATAACGTAATCTTTTTCCTCGCTTTGCAAAGCAAAATTTTCGATACCCTCTATGTCACAACAGGTATATTCACTAAGTGAGAAGTCAGAGCAGCCAATGGAGATACGGATATAACTGTATCCTAAGCCATCAGCCGGATCGAAAGTTTCTTTCAAAAATTTCTGCCGGTCTTCTTCGCTCATTCTTAGCAAGTTGAAACAAGTGGATCCTGTTACGGCTGCACCGAAACCATCCATTGTTTGATATTTTGTATTGGGATTGAGCGTCACTGTAACAGGCGACATACTGCTTTTATCGCTGGAACTAATTTTTGTCCGGTAGAGATCCATAGATCGGTTGATAGTTGTAACAATAACGCTTACATCTTTATCTTTTGTGGTTTCTCCGGGTTCTTCTTTTTTTATATCCTCATCGTTAGATGTGCTATTATCACTACACCCCCATCCCATAATGGAGATATTACAAAGAAATAGTAGCAAGAAAACTTTTTTTAATTGATGAACCAGCGGCAATGAATTGTTCTTTTGTTTTATCATAGATATTAAGATTTGATAGTGTATTGTGAAATGCAATAGATCCGGATGTTTTTTCGATACAAACATATTTATATCACAAATGCAAAAATCGGATAAAACAAAAAAAGTGAATTGTTAATATTTTTAATGTTCTTATAAATAGATATTTATGTTGTATTTTGAGAGTGTATTAAGTGGAAAGAATATGAATTATTAAAGTCATTTTTATCATATAAAAATGAACTTTAACAAAAAATCCCGACATATTATCTTGTCGGGATTGTAATATTGGCGAGTGAAAATTGTGGATTCTTTATTTATGGAATGTACTTATTTTTTTTACAGTCCATTCAAAATCTTCCCGTGATATTTTTGCTTTGTTTTTAATTTTTGCGCGGTAGTTATATATTGTGTTGACCGAATAGCCGAGAAAGTTTGCGATTTTAGTGCTATCGTCAATACCTAGTCGCATGAGAGCATATATGCGAAGTTCGGTATTTAAAACCTCTCCTTTTTTCAATATAATTTTTTCATCGTCTTGAAGTAATGAATTGAATTTTTCTACAAAATTGGGGAACAGATGAATAAACATATTGTCGAAATTCGTAAAAAACTCTTTGAGCTCTTCTTCCTTTAAATGGTTGTTTTTAGTGACCTTAAATAAATCATCTATATCTTTATTCTGAATTTTCTTGTTTACCATCTTCCGGTACTCATCCATCTTTTCTATATATTTCGAGCATTGATCGAGAAAGTACCCGATATATTCTTCTTTTATATAATTAGCTTCAGTCACCTCAATATTGATATTCTTGAGATTATTATTCATATTGTGCAGTTTCTGGTTCAGAGAATTTAGCTCAAGATTAGTTTCTTTCTGGCGTTTGGTTATTAGTATCCCTTTTCTCATTTGCTTATACACATAACACACCGAAATGATGAGTAGTACGGATAAGATGCTGGTGATTATGAGGGAAATACGAAGTTTTTTTCTTTGCTCGTTACTTTTTTTCTGATAGGCCTTGTCTATAATGGACTGGATATTAATTATTTCGGAACTCCTGACGCGTGTATTATAATCGTTAATGTTATCCAGTGAGAAACGAACATACATATAAGCCCTGTTCACATCACCTTCCTGCATTAGCATGTTTGCAAGACTGGGGATAGAGGCATTATCTTTTATGGCGGATTGTATGTCTGATATAGCAGATAGGATAAGGTACTTTTTTTCTTGTTCTTTATCGTTCTTTTTTCGGTATAGCAGCGATCGGTGAAAGGTAATTAATGCATAACCAGATGTTCCCATTTTGATATGTTGCAACCGCAGGTCATTTATTTTCAGGGCTTCGTCTATTTTCCCTTGTTCACGTATTGTGGTTTCCCGCAATCTTAGTGCAATTTCCGAATTCTGATCCGCAAGGTTAATAATAGAGTCCCTGTATGCGTCGTTTTTTTGCCAATATCGCCATCTGTCGCGGCTATTCTGAGTATATAATCCTAATCCGGAATAGATATTTCGATATACTGAATAATATTCTATCAGTTGGTCTTTATTCAAATATTCTTTTTTTACAGTACCGATAATATCTATTGCTTCTTTATACATTCCCAAAGCCGAAAATATATCTGCTGTAGTTATTGCTGTCTCATTTATTTTGAGAGGGTCATTCAGGGAATACGCTATGTCCATATTATAGTTGAGGTATTGTATTGCCGAATCGGAAATATAAGACCGATACTCTTTATATATTGCCGAATTCAGATTATAAGTAATAGAAGACGAAGTATTAAGTTTAAGTTTCTCCGCTTTTAGTTCTTCTATTCTAGACTCTTTTAGTTCGATGTATATATTACAGTTCTTGATCTTACTGTCAAGTTCATTGAACAAAGAATCTAACTCGTTTTCTGCAGAAACATCGCTGGCTACGAGGCTCAATAAGAGACTGAGGATAACACAATATCTCACCATATATTATTGTCGTTTAGATTTAGTATGAGAATTCAGGTTAATAAGAGATTAAGCAATCTCCATCTGTGTGTTTATGATGATTCAAAGATAATAATTAAAAATATAAATTTATCTATAAATATTTTAGTTACCTGTGTTTGTAAGAAATAAAATGATTCTTAACCAAGTTGATTGATAGGGTGAAGTGGAACCTGATATTTTATATGAAACTTTTATAAAGCATTTCTTTAGTAGGGAGTATATATGACTCTTAACTCTCAGTTAATATTTATATAGTAATAAATCATTTATATTATCGCCTTCCCCTTCTATTGTGTGATTCCAGTTTCGTTAGGCGAAAGTAAACCACCTTCATTATCATTGTTACAAGAGTTAAATAGAAAGCTGGAATTAAGTAGTAGAGATATATTCTTTAGGTATGTCTCTTTAATGAAGAATGAAAAGATTTATCTATATATCAGTTAACAGAAAGAGGTCTTTGAAAAGTATATAAGTTATGTAAAGTTTGTGAGTTTTTAGTTAAAATTGAGAATGTAGGGCAGTGGCTTGCCTCTGCCCGTTTGTCACACAGGCAAACATCGCAAGGGATGCCTCTGCAAAACGGATAACTATATGTTTGATAATTATAAGTTATGTAAGGTTTTAGTTAAAATCCTTTCCTGCCTTTATCCTGAAATAAATAAAATATTCCTCTTGTAAAATAGGGATATTATGTTGTAGAGTGTAAAAAATGAGTGTTCTTAGTGCTCTCCTTCGGAATGAACAAAATATCCGGGAAAACATACTACACTCTCGTTATGGAACCTGTCGGAAGCTGTAACGAAATAATAGAATCCAAAATCGCCTGTATTCACAGGGAATGAGTAACTGTTTGTTCGCAATCCTGCAGCCAGCATAAACGATGGATTTTCTTTATCGAAGTCTTCGGTAGGAGATACATATACGTTGTATGTGAAACCCTCTGCATTGTCCGGGGCATCCCATTTTATATTCAGATTACCATTGCTGTCCTTATATACCTGAAGGTTTACGGGAGAATTAGGCGCTACATTGTCGAGCCATGTCAGCGGAGGTAGTTTTGCCGGAGTAGGATAGAATGTGCCGATAGAGTCACGTATTCCTTTCAGGTTGTTCAGGATATTTGCTGCGCGGAAGTAGGCTTGCCCTTTTACCTTTTCGGCACGGGTATAGTTCATCTGATTCATTATATCCTGTAAAGACCAGTTCTGTTCGTCCATCTGATAGACACCCAGTCCGGGAACGACCGTTCGTCCGTTACTGTTTGCCACCCAGTCGTCCACAAAAGGATAGAAATACCGCTCGCGGTGATACATCATCGGAAAAACCAGATCGTGCTTTCCGCTTTGCATCCAATAGCCTGCATCCTGAAATACGGTTTCGTAGGCAGTCCATCCGTCATTGCGCGATATTTCGGGTAATACACGGTATCTGCCAAGAGGGGAACTGCTGATTTGTACCCATTTCTTTATGGCTTTCACATTGTCGTAGACTTCTGCTACCAGTTGGTTTATATTCTGTCTGCGCCAGTCGGCAAGCTTCATTCCGTTACCATATTTTCTGTACGTATCATCGTCCGGAAACTTGCCTGTATTGCTGGGATAACGTATATAGTCGAAATGAATTCCGTCTACATCGTAGCCTGATACGATTTCTTTGACAATAGATACTATGCGGTTTCTGGTTTCCGGTCTGCCCGGATCGAGATACCATCTGTCGTCTATAGCTTTATAATAGTCGGGTTTGTTGTTTACGACAGTTGCTTTTCTGCGCTTTCCTTTACCGGTATATTGCATTTGCGCTTTCTCCATCGGGTAGGTAATCAGCCAAGCGTGGCATTCCATTCCCCTTTTGTGACACTCTTCTATAGCGAAAGCCAACGGGTCGAAGTTGCCGGAATGGTTGAAGAACGGGCTTAGCGGTTCTATTTTCGATTTGTAGAAAACACAGCCTTGCGCCCTCGCCTGAAACAGGATGGTATTGAAGTTGTCGGCTTGTAGCTGATCGAGTATCTTCCGTAGTTCGTTTTTCTGAGCCTGTACACTTGTTCCCTGTGTAGGCCAGTCGAGCCCCCAGTTTGTGGTTATCCATGCAGCCCGGACTTCTGTAGCGGGTACTTGTGCTAATAAATAGAGAGGAACAAAAATAAGTATTGTGAGTATCCTAAATAATTTCATGCTAAACTGTTATAATCCACTAAAGTTTACATCGCTGAACAACAGAGACGGAAGTTTCCAGGCAGAGCTTTCACGCGGATCGTTTCCTATTTCTGCCAGATTTGCCCACAGGGTAAGCATATTTCCTGTTATGTTCATTTCGCTGACAGGTGTTGTAGTTATACCATTTTCGATAAGGAAGCCCTCTACACCGAAAGAGAAATCACCTGTTGTGGAATTGCTGTTTCCTCCGTTAAATCCGGTTACCCAGATACCATTCTGTACAGATTGTAACAATTTATCGAAGTTTTTGTTTCCCAGTTCGGTTTGTATAACGGACGGGGAAGCTATAGTAGGAGCTACATTCATCTTCAACGAATTGTAGGTATCGATGAAGTAGGTATTTAAAACTCCTTTCTCTATGATCGTTCTTTTCTGAGTTGCCACACCCTCACCGTCATGCCATTTAGACCCATAAGAGCGGGTAAGGTGTGGATTGTCTATAATGGTCAGTTTATCCGAAGCTATCTGTTGTCCCAGCTTATCCAGCAGGAAAGAGTTTTTCTGCTGCAAGGCTGATCCGTACATAGCACTTATCATCGGCGAAAGCAGGCGTGTTGCAACCGTATTGTCGAGCAACATATCGTATCTTCCCGACTTTATCTTCTTTTGTCCTATTTTGCGCAGGGCACGTTCCATAGCTTTTTGGCCTATCCCTTCTTTTTTCAGGTCTTCCCAATAGATGGCACTATCGTACCAATAAGATTCGGCACGCGCATCACCATTGGTCTTTAGCGAAACGGATACAGACAGGCTGAATCCAGAGTCGATGGATTCTGATTCAAATCCGTTGCTGGCGATCATATATTCGGCTCCTGCTCCGTCATCGTAAGATGAAGAAACAGAGATAATGCGGTCGTCCGATTCGTATATTTCGGCTAAAGCCTGTTGAGCAGCAGCGAGTTTCTTCTCAGTCTCTATCTTCTCGAACGATGCGTCGAACTGGTCGAGGTCTCTGCCATCGGGCTTATAATATCTGTGAGGATCGGGAAGCTGGCGGAACTTATCTTCTGCAAGGTATTTTGTAGATATGATGCCTTCTTTGATAAACTTCTCCAATTCGCTTTTTTCTATGCGGTTGGTTGAGAAAGATCCGTATCTGCCATCTGTAAACACTTCGATGTAAAGCTTGTTTTCAGAGCTTTGTTGTAGTTTGTCCAACTGTGTATCCCTGTATTCAAACGAGTTGTTCTTTGCAGTAATTACAGATATACGTGCTGCCTGACAGCCGTTCTGTAATGCAAATTCCATACTCCAACGGGCTATATCTTTATGTTGTTCGGTAATCATGATTTTCGTTTTGTATCTGCAAAAGTACACAGATTTAGCTTAATAAAGGGAGAAAGAGCTAAATAATATGTTTTGGGTGTTATGATTTCAAATTTAATTTATCTATATGGAAAAAGGTATATTTTGACAGAGAGTTGTAACACTTTTATTTTTTGTCCGTAAAAAATAATGTAAAGAAATAGTAAATATTGTAATTATATTAAGATGAAAAATATTTTTGCCCTGATCTCTTTTTTAATTTTCGGTTATTTGTCAATCTCTGCTGTAGATATAAAAGGACGTATTGTAGATGTAAATACGAAGAAGCCTGTAGAATTTGTTACGGCTGTTCTGCTCAAGTCAGACTCGACATACGTAGCCGGATGCCAGACGGACACGACCGGAACGTTTTTGCTTGCAGGACAGTTTCAGAAACAGGACTATTTGATAAAAGCATCATTTCTCGGGTATAAAACAGCATTTATAAAGATCAACAATCTAGTGGCAAATATTGATCTGGGTGACATTGAGATGGAAGAACATACAAAAGAACTGGGCGAAGTAACCGTTACTGGTAATCGTATTATCAATAAGGTAGACAGGCAGATTATTATGCCTGATTCGATGCAGATAAAATCATCACCCAATGCTTTTGACCTGTTAAGTAATATGTCGCTCCCTCGTTTAAATATAGATCCGGTGAACCGTACTGTAAAAATAGGAACAGAGGAGGTACAACTACGTATAAACGGTGTGAGGGCAACAGTACAGGAAGTCGTAGCATTAAGGTCGCAGGACATTCTAAGGGTAGAATATTTTGAAGATACGGGCGTGCGTTTCGGAAATGAGAATGTTGGAGCAGTGATAAATCTGATAGTAGACAGGCAGAAAACGCATGGCGGCTATGTCGCAGTCGATGGGCGAAATTCCCCCTATGTGGGTTTTGGAGATGATAATGTAACATTCAAGATGAATAATAAAGCATCTGAGTTCGGGCTGAATTACTATATCAATTACAGGTCTTACGATAAGCGATGGACAGATAATGCCGAGACACTCAACTTTCCCGATAATCCGATCAAGCGCGAGCAGCAGGGTGTAAGAGCGCCTATGGAATATCAGTATCAATACGCAAACTTATCATACAACCTGACTTCACCGGATAAATATGTATTCAATGTCGTTTTCAAGAATCAGTTCTATAACTATGACAATGTGAATTCGTATAACAATATCTATTCTGACAGGACTGTTCAGACTTTCTCTTCTGCGAAAAATAAAGGAAACGAATATGTCCCTGTACTCGATATATTCTACAAGCGCGAACTAAAGAATAAACAATCGCTTGCCGTGAATGTCGTGGGAACATACATAAATTCTGATAGCAAAAAAGGGTTTACAGAAACTCAGGAGGACGAAACAATATCCGATATCTATAATACGATAGACGGGAATAAATACTCCATTATAGGCGAAGCCGTATACGAAAAGCAATTTGAGAAAATGTCGTTCAGTTCGGGAGTTAAACATACGCAAGGGCTTGCCGATAATACTTATGGGGGAGATACCGATACCAAGACAAAAATGAGAAATGCCGAGTCATACATTTTTGCTCAAATACAAGGTAAGATTGCAAAGAAGTTAGGCTATACCATCGGAGCGGGAGGTACACGCATCTGGTATAAAGAAGGGGATAACGATACTACATATTATACCTTCCGTCCGTCGGTACAGTTGAACTATACAGTAAATGATAACTTCACGTTGAAGTACTCTTTTCAGGTAAATACACGTACTCCGTCTTTGGGGCAGTTGAGCAATGTAGTGCAACAAACAGATCAATATCAGATAAGTAAAGGGAACCCTGATCTGAAACCATATAATACCTACAATAACCGGCTGATTGTTAGCTTCAATAAAGGAATGTTCGATATAAGTTCCACTTTTGGCTATATGTATTTCGATAAGATCATTGTCAATACGTTCAGCATCGAAAATGATAAGATCGTTTCTTTTGCAGAGAATCATAAAGGGCAACATTATCTGTTTTGGAATGGAAATGTTACAGCAAGAATCATAAAAGATATATGGACTGTAGACGGATGGGTGAATATGGGGCGTGATATATTCAAATCTAATCAGGGAACAGTACAAACTTTTAATGGGGTGAGTGTCGGTATACGTTCAAATCTGATGTACAAAAATTATCATCTCATTTTCGGACTTAACACCCGCTATAAAGATATGTGGGGTGAAAATATATATCACGGAGAAGACTGGAATTATATAGAAGCCGGATATAAACACAAAGAGGCTAAGCTTTCTCTGGGTATGTCCTATCCGTTCAAGGATTACTGGAGTGCAGGCAATGAAAACCGGTCGGCTGTCAAACCCTCCAAGTCATGGTCTTATATAAAAGAGAACGGCCACATGCTTTACCTCCGTTTCTCATGGAATATGTCTTTCGGAAGAAAGCACGAAGCTGGAAAGAAAAGCCTTAATAACGCCGATTCGGATAAAGGGATATTATAAACTGACTACTAATCCTTACTATTGATCTTTATCTGAGTATTGGGGAATAAGCGGTGAATACGTTTTGTTTCGGTATCGGTTATTTCTCCTTTAATCGTAAGCTCCTTTATCTTTATTGTTGATAAGCGTTGAGGGATAGAAACCTTATCATCAAAGTATAGTTCCAGATTATTTATCTCTTTCAGCGAATACAGTTCGGGTGGAATGCTTTGTCCCTTATCCAGATACAGGTATATTCTTCCCGAATTGTTTCTCCATTCGTAGTATTCGGTTCTGGTCTCCGATACTTTATCCTTCCTGCGAACAAACCAGCCTATTTCGGGCTTCAGTGCAAATGTCACCGTGTCTTGCCGCAACCCCATGAATCCGGCGTATATTTCTAATGGGGTCGACTGTGTTTTACCATTAGGCAGGTCTATCAAGTATTTCAGATCGACCTTCATTACTTCTGGTGCGATGTCTGCGAAGTTGGATAGCTTTTTCATACTTAATTTATGCCCGTCATCATCGTAGGGAAAGAATTTAAGTATCCAGCCATCCACTATACTATCCGGCTCCCGATCGGCTGTCATGTAGCCCAACTCTTTTGGATGTACACGTATCATTCTCATCCAGAAATCATTGTCGCTCACACCATTCGAAGCTTCTACCAGTTTCTCAAGCACAGGTTCCACTTCATCCATCCACCAACCCATCTCGTACTTGCGTAGTTCACGGGCTTTATCCAGAACCTTTTGCCAGTCTTCAGGAGTACCTTCCAGTATAACATAAGGAATGCCACACAGGGGTGAAGATACTATATAGTTGAAATAACTCTTAGTAGCTTCCATAATGGTAATCTGCGATACGGCTCTGCTGACGGAGGTTGTAGTCGAGAAATCGGCTGTCAGCAATTCAACAAGTTCCGGCTTGGTCTGGCGCCCTATCTGTTTGGCAAAAGTAGCGAATAAGTCTTCCCAATCTCCAGTATTATCTACCAGTGAGCGCCTGATGACTAAATCGGCTTTTCCCTGATGCCTGACAAACAGGTGACGCATTGCTTCCGAATTATTATTGATGTGATTGGCAAATCCCTGTTCTATAAGCAGCCATATCATATCGGGCGAAAGCACAAAAGGGTGATGATAGGCATAGGCTCTGCATGCTCCTCTAAAAAATGATTTTGTGCCATACGATACCATTGTCTGAGGAGCGCTGTAATGCCCTACGACATAGTTGTCTGATGGGATAAATCCATGATATTTATAATAATCGTCCGGATCGCCTTTTTTATATTTACTTCTGATGATTTTCTCGAAAATAGATTCTAAAGAATCCTCTTCCAATGCATTATAGGCAGGGCGGACGTCTTCTATCTTTATGATCCTTTTGTGTGCGGCATACATACTGTCATCCGCCAATGCGAATGTTGAGCGGGGAAATAACTTACTGTCGTCTTTCTTACCTTGTTGTGCATATGCTGTATAAGACAAGGTAACCAAACAGGTAAATGCGAAATATAAGATGAATCTTCTCATTGTTTTCATTGTTTGTGTTTAGATTTTAAAGGAAAGTCGGGTTATTCGGTTAGCAGATATTACTCTATTTTAAAATACCATTCCAGAAAGGAATTGAAATCTTTCCATTGAGGTGATAATTTGCCATTCCGAAAGTTGATTAGTTTTTCTCCCAGTTCAATATCCAGGACTTCACCTGTGTTCCGGTTATAGAAGAAACCACCTTCTCCCTCAAAACTATCAAGTGGAATATATTCACAGGGGATATTTAGACTTTGTTGCATAGCAGTTATTTGCATGTGGTATGATGAATTTATGGCAAACCAACATACATTATATATTTCTCCGATTCGTCCCCGAAAGGTTATTTCCGTAGTGTTAAGATTAAATAAAGCAAAATCGCTGTTCAAATCAATTCCTAAATCAATTAAAGCCTTTTTGTAATCTTCATCTTCGTCTCCAATGTAATATCCTTTCCCTCTTAAATATTCTGTTACTTTATCACTTAGCATATTCAATGGTATTTATCTTATCCCAATATATAGATAAACTTTTCCCAAAATTCCACAAAAATTATTCACCTCCTACAGTCAGCTTACTCACCAATACCGAAGGCAGCCCCTGACCTACAGGAACGCTTTGCCCGTCTTTGCCGCAAGTCCACGCACCTTCGTCTATCTTAAGGTTATTCCCTACCATTGTAATATCGGCAAGAGCTTTTGCCCCGTTGCCAATGATGTTTATGTCTTTTATCGGTTGTGTAAGTTTTCCGTTCTCGATGAGGTAACCGGTCTTTACAAAGAACGTAAAGTCACCTGCACCTATCTGTACCTGCCCGTTTGTGAAATTATCTACATACACGCCCTGCTTCACAGAAGCTATTATGTCGGCTTCGGGGATGTTGCCCTGCTCCATGTAAGTGACGCGCATACGCGGCATCGGTGTGTGCCGGAACGACTGACGGCGTCCGTTTCCGGTAGGCTTCACTCCATAATATTTTGCACTGATACGGTCGTGCAGATAGCTTTCCAACACACCGTCTTTCACAATGTATGTCTTCTGGCTTTCGATGCCCTCATCGTCGAAGTTGATAGCTCCGCGCTGAAACTCGATTGTACCGTCATCTATGACATTGATGTTAGGTGAACATATCTGTTTCCCCAACTGATCGGAGAATATAGATGTCTTCTTCCTGTTGAAATCGGCCTCAAAAGTATGCCCGATAGCTTCGTGTAGCAGAATACCCGAACTTCCGGCGCCCATTACTACAGGCATTTCCCCGCCTTTCGGCTTTATGGCGTCAAACATCAGTGAGGTCTGTGCTACCGCTTCTTTTGCTAAAGTTTCTATCAGGTCTGCCGATAAGAATTCAAAGCCTTTGCGGTATGCACGTGAAGCATATCCGTTCTCTATCTTTCCGTTTTGCTCCATTGTACACGAACCGTACATCAGGCACATTGGGCGATAATCCCATGTAAGCGTGCCTTCCGAGTTGAAGAACAAGACGTATGAAGTGGAGTCGCTGAGACTGACAGATGCTTTTATCGTACGCTTGTCCAGTTCAAAGATGCGGTCGTTCAGTCTCTGAACAAACGATTTCTTGTCGGCAACCGAAACATCTATCCATGCCTTTCCCACCTTGTAGTAATTCTTAAAGTGGGTTTCCCGCACCTCTATTGGCGCTTCGGCTTTTGCAGAAGAAGCGGCAATGCTGGCAGCCGTCCGTGCAGCATTCAGCAGGTCTTTAATATCTGTGTTTTCTACATAGGCGTATCCTGTTTGGTCACCCGAAACAACACGGATACCTGCACCGAAATCTATATTGGACGATGCTCTGTTGACCTCTCCGTCACGCAAAGCTATATTGTTGCTGAATGTATGCTCAAAGAAAATGTCGGCGTAGTCGCCGCCTTTGCTCAGGGCTTCGGTTATGACTTTCAGTAAATCGGTTTCCGAAACGGAAAATCGGTTGAGTATATCTTGTCTGTCCATATTGAGTTGTGCAAAGTATTTATACATTTTAATTAGTAGGGGCGAAAAATCTTTCGCCCGCCACAACTGTTTTTTATCGTTATCAGATCAACTCATTGTCGGCAGCTTCCATCTTCCTGAATGTCTTGATCTGCCAGATAAATAATATTGCTGTCAGTGCAGTTGCCAGAAAGTCGGCTGTCGGTAACGAGTACCAAACACCATCTATACCGAACATATTCGGCAGAATGAATAATGCCGGCAACAGCATCAGGAACTGACGGGTAAGGCTGAGGAAGATAGACTTTCCGGCCATACCTATACATTGAAAAAAGTTTGTAACCACTATCTGATAGCCTACCAGCGGCAGCATGAGCGTTACAATCCGTAGCGCTTTGGTCGTTTCGGCCGCCAGTGGAGCAGACGGGTTAAACGGTTTTACGATGATGTCCGGCAATAGCATCCCTATTGCCAGCCCTACGCACCCGACTATAATACCGACCTTTATGGTATAGAATAATGTTTCTTTTACCCGTTCTATTCTTTTTGCTCCGTAGTTATATCCTACGATAGGTTGCATGCCCTGTGTAAGTCCTACCATGACCATAATGATGATCATAACCAATGTGTTTGCAATGGCATAGGCTTCAATCGCAATATTCCCTCCGTATTCCTTTAATTTATTATTGATGAAGAAAACTACAATAGAAGCAGCCACCTGTATAAAGAAAGGAGACATACCGATACTGGCGATAGCCCATACTATTTTCGGATCGAGACCGATATTCTTTTTGCGCAGGCGCAGCATGCTGTTTTTGTTCATAAAGTGGTACATCACAAAGCACAGCCCTATAAACATGGATATGATAGTCGCAATCGCCGCCCCTTTGATACCCCATTCAAGTACAAAAATGAAGATAGGTGCGATAATGATATTGGCGACAACGCCTATCAGCATCGTGTACATAGCCTTCGTCGGGTAGCCCGATGCACGCATCATACTATTAAAGTTGAAGCACATGGTAAGGAATATATTACCCGGCAGATAGTACAGCAGGAACTCCTTTGCATACGGAAAAGTCTCTTCCGTAGCACCTATTCGCATCAGTATAGGATCTAAGAATATGAACAGCAATGTTACCAGCGTTCCGGTAAGCAGCAGTGTCATTACAAATGAGTTACCTATGATTCTTTCCGCTGTCTCCTTGTCTCCTTTACCCAGACAGATGGATATGCGGCTTGCCGAACCTGCCCCTACAAGCATACCGACAGCAGCTGTAAGGTTCATTATAGGTAATACGATGCCCAGTCCTCCGATAGCATGGTCGCCCAGATCGGGCCCGTGTCCGATGTAGATACGGTCTATAATATTGTACAAAGCATTTACCATTGTTCCCACGATGGCGGGGATTGCGTATTGCCAAAGAAGTTTGCTTATTTTCTTGTTCTCTAATTCATCAATGTTTGCGGTCTTCAACATTTCAAAATTTGTTAAATAGTTAAGGAGATCACCTCCCATCTTTTGAGGGTGCAAAGGTACGAATTCAATCTATATTAAAATTATTTTTAACGTATTTAAATTATATATTGAAAAAGCATCGTCTTATTCAAAAGGCTCATTTTAGCGGTATTTTGGTCTTGATCAAAAATTCTTGTCTTGCATCTCTAAAAATTCAGAAGGTGTGACAAAGTGCACATTTTCGGACTCTAAAAATTCCACAATTCTCACAAAGTTGTCCCAGCGGACATCATCCCAGCTATTAGGATGTCCTTGCAAATAGAAGGATTCCAAATTCTTCCACTTCCCCTGATAGGCTTTCCTAAATTCTTCAAAATCGGGGTTGTGAACGGGGTATTCCATATCCAGATTATGTGGAAATACATATCCTTTAAAATGAACTACAGGATTAGGATTACCGAATACGAACTTTATATTCGGAATTTCATATAATGCCCTGTCAGTATGTTTGTTAGTGCCGCTCCAGTGTAGCCCCCATGCTGTAAAAGTCAGGTCTAGTTTTTCTTTTGCAAGGCTGTCGGTCAGCTGTAGCGCCCTTAACTGCTGTTCATAAGTTCCTTCAAATTCCCCGATCGTATCTCCCTTAGTCCGGTTGTAATAACCATGATTCCAAAATTCGATATATCCCCTAGCAGCCCTGTCGGTAATCCATTTAAAATATTCGGGATTATCTTCTGCCAGAGAAAATCCGATAACTCCAAAAGCCGCTTTTATCTTTTTATTTTCTATATAATCTGCAACCCGTTGCCAACGATCAGATACTATTTTCCCGCTATCGGTACTGGCAGTAACATCGTCTAGTTTTAGAATAACTATTTTGGGGTTTTGCGCTTTTGAACAATCTGTTATTAAAATCATAGTAAAAGATACGATGACAAGGAGTAGTAATTTTTTCATTAAATGTTATATTTCGATTATATAATTCCAAAGGAACGAAATATTATTGTTAAAATAATTCTCTTATACACTATTGTTCAATTAAAATGAGCAGGACATCGTGCACAGGCAAAATTTAGATAGCTGCCCGTCTTTTGACCTTTGGACGAATGCGGTCCCCCTACAGCGAATACACTAAATTTTAACTAAAACCTGACAAACCTGACATTTTTCATCCCTGTTTTCATGGCTGACCGTTAAATGCGGTCGGGTCTTCTTTGTCTTTGTTCGACCACACTCCTGTGGCATATTTTTCGTCTATCATCTTCTGGCGTTGCTCCCAGTAGCCGGGTGAACGCATGGCGAGGATGCCGTCGGCGGTCTTCTGGTCGGGTACGTTGATGATCAACGGTCTTCTTGATGGGCTGTTGTCTTTTTCGCGGCGTTTGTCGTTGCGGTCGAGGACGTACTTGATGGCTTGCATATCGGGTTGGCATTGTCTTTTACGGACGGTGCGTGTTTTGAGTATCTGGTAGCTTGAGTTGCTGCGGGCTGGTTCGTACACACAGCGTTCTTCTTCGAGTACGCAGCCTTCGAGTTTTTGTTTGAGGGATCGGCGGGCTATAACGACTAGGGCATCGTCGCGGCGGTCGATGGCGTCGTCTATCTGACGGCGGAAGTCGGGTTTGGTGTTACGCCATTCATAATAAGTATGGCGACTGATCTTTAATGCTTCGCATATTTCGGTGATGGTGTAGGTGTCTTCTTCTATGAGTTTGATCATTTTTTCTACAAGTCTTTCTGTAAATTTCATAACGTTATCGTTTTAATGGTTTATATTTTTCCGGTATAGATAAACTTTTTGAAAAGTCATGAAATACCTGTAATTGTATAATCGTATGCTTCCCATTCAGGAAAAAATATCTATGTTTGCAAACACTAATTTCAACTAAATTATCTTACATGCCCTTAAACTATTATTCTATGAAGAAAATCACACTTTTGCTTTTTGTTTTGTTTTGTTCTGTCGGTATTTACTCTCAGAATATTCCAATTTCAATAAATGGAAACTATCGTACCGAAGCTGAGGATTTCGGGATTGGTGCACAGGTAATGATTCCTGTTTACAAAGGATTGATGCTTGCTCCCAATGTCACTTATTATTTCGAGAAAGAATATAATTTCAATAGTGCTTATATTAATAGTAGTGTTAAGCAGAAAACGCTTAATTATGGACTGGATATACATTATGCCTTCTATCTGAAAAACTCGAAGTCGTTTGTTTCCCCGTTTCTGGGTGTGGAAGGGATGACAGGCTGGGTTAATATTTCCGGTTCCAGTTTAGGTTTTTCTTCCAATTCGTCGGGAATAGGTACAAGTTCCAGTTGGAGCAATTTCGATGGAGACCTTTCACATACCAGTGTATTGGGTAATATCGGTGTTGCCGGAAAATGGTTTCTCGATGGGCGTTTTTTCATAAATACGCAAGTGAAATATGCGTTGGTGTTTGAAGATTCCGATTCCAATCACTTTGTTTTCACAGCTGGTATAGGTTACGCTTTTTAGGAAGCATCTGTTATTTTACCGCTTTCTTCCTTTTTTATATTCAGTAATTGATCTTTGTTTGATATTGCTGAGAAGCGATACGATTGTTAAAAAATAGTCATATAAATATGTTGTGTCCATTAATAGCCGTTTAAAACATAGAATTATCATTATATTTTTTAACTTTGCGGGGTTATTGACATACGAACAAAGTTTAATAATTGAAGTATAAAATCTGAAGATAGATTGACGATGAGTATATTGGAATTGAGTGAACAGGAAATCATTCGCAGACAAAGCTTAGATGAGTTGAGAGCCTTAGGGGTAGACCCGTATCCGGCAGCATTATATGATGTAAATGCGTACTCCGACGAAATAAAAGAAAATTTTGAAGATGATGCCGACCGCCGCTATGTGTCTATAGCCGGACGCATTATGAGCCGCCGTATCATGGGTAAAGCCTCCTTTGTGGAGCTACAGGATACCGAAGGGCGTATTCAAGTATACATTTCGCGTGACGACCTTTGTCCCGGTGAAGATAAGGAGCTTTACAATACAATTTTCAAGAAATTACTCGATATAGGTGATTTTATCGGAATCAAAGGCTTTGTATTCCGTACCCAGATGGGTGAGATCTCCGTTCATGCTGACGAACTGACTGTTCTGAGCAAGTCACTTCGTCCGTTACCTGTTGTAAAGGTAAAAGACGGGGTTACTTATGACGGGTTCACCGATCCCGAACAACGTTACCGCCAGCGCTATGTCGACCTTGTGGTAAATGAAGGCGTAAAAGATACCTTTATCAAGCGTACGAAAGTATTCAACTCTATGCGTGAGTTTCTGAATGGTCACGGATATATCGAAGTAGATACACCTGTACTGCAAAGCATACCTGGTGGAGCGACAGCACGTCCGTTTATTACACATCACAATGCACTCGATATTCCATTATACCTGCGTATCGCTAACGAATTGTACTTGAAACGTCTTATTGTAGGTGGTTTCGATGGCGTATATGAGTTTAGCCGTAACTTCCGTAACGAAGGTATGGACAGGACGCATAACCCTGAGTTTACTGTTATGGAGTTCTATGCCGCGTACAAAGATTACAACTGGATGATGGATTTCACAGAGCGCATGCTCGAAAAAATCTGTACAGATGTACATGGTACGACCAAGGTGAAAATGGGAGAAAATCTGATTGATTATAAAGCCCCTTATCCGCGTGTTACCATGATCGATTCCATTAAGCACTTTACAGGTGTCGATATTAACGGTATGGATGAAAATCAGCTTCGCGATGTCTGCAAACAACTCGGTGTGGAACAAGACGAAACAATGGGTAAAGGTAAACTGATAGATGCTATCTTTGGAGAAAAATGCGAAGGCAATTATATACAGCCGACATTTATTATCGACTATCCGATAGAAATGTCACCACTGACTAAAAAACATCGTAACAATCCTGAATTGACAGAACGTTTCGAGTTGATGGTGAACGGAAAGGAACTGGCAAACGCCTATTCCGAGTTGAACGACCCTATAGATCAGCGCGTCCGTTTCGAGGATCAGTTGAAGTTGTCTGAGAAAGGAGATGATGAAGCCATGTTTATCGATCAGGATTTCTTGCGCGCTTTGGAATACGGGATGCCGCCGACAAGCGGTATCGGTATCGGTATGGATCGTTTGGTGATGTTTATGACCGGACAGGAAAGCATTCAGGAAGTAATGTTCTTCCCGCAGATGCGTCCTGAAAAAGTAGCGAAAAAAGATCCGGTGGCAAAATACACAGAACTGGGAATGCCGGAAGAACTGGTATCTGTATTCCAGAAGGCAGGCTATCTGACTGTGGAGTCGATGAAGGATGTAAACCCTCAGAAAATAAGGCAGGATATAGGTAATATCAACAAAAAGCATAAGCTGGAACTGACATTGCCCTCTGTCGACGAGATTACGGATTGGTTGAAATAAAGAATTAGCAAATTCGGAAATTAGCAAATTCGGAAATTATATTTTCATTTGCTAATCTGCTGATTTGCTAATCTGCTAATTGATAAAAATTATGAGTTTTCCCGGTAAAATAGCAATTCTTGGAGGAGGAACATGGGCAACCGCACTGGCTAAGATCATGCTGACCCATGAAAAGCGTATCAACTGGTATATGCGCCGTCCCGAACAGATAGAAGATTTTAAAAAGACAGGACACAATCCGTCATATCTCTCTACTGTAGAGTTTAACCTCGACAGAATAAGCTTTTACTCGGATATAACCCAAATTGTAAACGATTCGGATACACTGATTCTGGCTGTACCTTCCCCCTTCCTGAAAGGACATTTGGAAAAACTACAGACCAAGATCAGCGATAAATTTATAGTTTCCGCCATAAAGGGAATCATTCCCCCCGAAAATCTTCTGATAACAGACTACTTGCACCGCTCTTATGGTGTGCCTATGGAAAGTATGGCTATAGTGGGAGGTCCGTGCCATGCAGAAGAAATAGCACTTGAGCGCCTTACATATCCTACTATCGCCTGTGCCGATATGGATAAAGCCCATGCCATTGCAGAAGTTTTTAATAACCGATTTGTGCGTGCATCCGTTTCTGAGGATGTTGCAGGAATAGAATTGGCTGCTGTCCTCAAAAATGTGTATGCCATAGCATCCGGTATTTGTCACGGATTGAAATACGGAGACAACTTTCAGGCCGTCCTGGTGTGCAATGCCATTTCGGAAATGGAGCGCTTTGTGGACACTGTGTCCCCGATAAAAAGAAATATCGAGGCTTCCGCATATCTCGGCGACTTATTGGTGACGGCATACTCGAGTTTCAGCCGTAACCGTACCTTAGGCTCTATGATAGGTAAAGGTTATTCGGTGAAGGCCGCACAAATAGAGATGGAAATGGTAGCAGAAGGCTATTATGGTACGAAGTGCATTATGGAAATGAACGAAAAATACAACGTAAATATTCCTATTGCCGATATGGTGTACCGTGTGTTGTATGAAAATGCTTCCGCACGGTCAGAAATAAAGGCATTGCAGGAACAGATATTAAAGTAAAAAACTAATTATAATATAAAGAACAATGGACAAGGTTATCAAATTAGACATTAGCAAAACACTAGGCTTTATCAGTCAGGCCGATATCAACGCTCAGGCTGCACTGGCTAAAAAATGTAATGAGACACTGCACAACGGTTCGGGAAAAGGAAATGATTTCTTAGGATGGTTAAATCTTCCTTCTTCTATCACCGATGCAGAACTGACAGACATAGAGAATACAGCAAAAGCCCTGAAAGCAAAATGCGATGTGATCGTTCTTGTAGGTATCGGCGGTAGCTATCTCGGTTCACGCGCTGTGATAGACTCATTGTCGAATGCTTTCGATTGGTTGCAAAAAGACCGTAAGAATCCGGTGATACTATATGCCGGAAACAATATAGGTGAAGATTATCTGGTAGAGCTACTTGCATACCTGAAAGGCAAATCTTTCGGTATCATCAATATATCTAAGTCGGGAACAACAACAGAACCGGCTCTTGCTTTCCGTATCCTTAAAGCCGAACTCGAAAAAGCTATAGGTAAAGACGAAGCAAAACACCGTATTGTAGCCATTACCGACGCTGCTCGCGGCGCATTATATACTTTGGCTACAAAAGAAGGATTCAAGAAATATGTAATTCCTGACAATGTAGGCGGGCGCTATTCTGTACTTACTCCTGTCGGTCTTCTGCCTATCGCTCTGGCAGGTATAGATATCCGTCAGCTGGTGGCAGGTGCTGTATATATGGAGAAAGAGACTGCGCCGAGCGTGCCGTTTGAGAAAAACATTTCCGAAATATATGCCGTTACACGTAACGAACTGTATAAGAAAGGCAAAAAAATAGAGATCCTTGCCAACTTCAATCCTAAACTGCACTACATCGCCGAATGGTGGAAACAGCTTTATGGCGAGAGTGAAGGAAAAGAGCATAAAGGAATTTTCAATGCTGCGGTTGATTTCACAGCCGATCTGCACTCTATGGGACAATGGATTCAGGAAGGCGAACGTTCGATTTTTGAAACAGTGATCTCTGTAGCTCAGCCAAACGAAACATTGACAGTTCCTACTGATGAGGAAAACCTTGACGGATTGAACTTCCTTGCTGGTAAGCGTGTAGATTTTGTGAATAAAATGGCAGAACTTGGTACGCAGATAGCACACGTTGACGGAGGTGTTCCGAATATAAAAGTGGAACTTCCTAAACTGGATGAATACAGTATCGGACAAATGATCTATTTCTTTGAGAAAGCCTGTGGTATCAGCGGCTACCTTTTGGGAGTGAATCCATTCGACCAACCGGGAGTAGAAGCTTATAAGAAAAACATGTTTGCTTTGTTAAATAAACCGGGTTTTGAAAAGGAAAGTGCAGAAATTAAGAAACGCATATAAATATATAGGCATAATAATATTATGTGGAGTATGTGTCATTGGATGTAAGCATTCTTTAGACACATCTCCTCGTAAACCCAATTACAGCATTCCTGTAACTTATAATCAGGGATGGTGGGCATATCAGGAAGATTTGCAGATAGATAGTTTCAGGGTGGAAATTATAGATAGTAGGCTTAATTTGTTTAACTCTCAATCGCTTATCTCATATACTGTTAAAGGGAATATCTTTCATAAAAAAGATTGGGAACCCCATATAGAGAAAGTACATATTTCGGAAACTCTTAATAAGGATACCATTTCTGTAACAGAATATGATCGTATAATAGAGATAACACCTGTTGTTGAGGTTACATTGGATAAAAAACTTATGACCGGCGTAAAAGCATTCTCCATAAAAAATGAACATCTGATTACCTCCAATAAATGGGGGAATAATCGAATTAAGCTGATTTGTGGAGATAAAGAACAAATAATAGAATTGATACAAAGAAAATGATAGAAAAGAAGCACTTATTAGGTATGACTATGGATGATTTCTATGGTGTGGTAGGTGAGTGCGCTTTACCCAGATTCACAGCAAAACAAATAGCTGACTGGGTATATAAAAAACGGGTTTCATCTATAGATGAAATGACAAATATCTCTGTGGCAAACCGCGCTTTGCTTTCAGAGAAATACGATGTGGGCAGATATAACCCACTCGAATTTCAGCAATCGGTAGATGGTACGGTGAAATACCTGTTCAAGACCGAAAAAGAGAAGCTGATTGAGGCTGTAATGATACCTGAAGACGACAGGGCTACTTTGTGCGTCTCTTCGCAGGTAGGCTGTAAAATGAACTGTTTGTTCTGTATGACGGGCAAGCAGGGATTCAACGGGCATCTGACGGCTAACGAAATATTGAACCAACTCTATTCGGTTCGCGAAGCCGAAGACCTGACTAATGTTGTCTTTATGGGAATGGGTGAGCCCTTAGATAACTACGAACAACTGAAAAAGACACTCGAAATAATGACTGCCGACTACGGTATGGCTTGGAGTCCGAAGAGAATAACAGTTTCTACAACAGGAGTTACCCCGAAGTTGAAACGGTTTTTGGACGAAAGCAGTGCCCATCTGGCAATCAGTATACATAGCCCTGAAAAAGAACAGCGGCTATCTATTATGCCTGCCGAGAAAGCATTTCCTATACAAGGCGTAATAGACTTACTCAAAGAATATGACTGGACAAAGCAGCGGCGATTGTCCTTTGAATATATAATGTTCGATAATTTCAACGACACATTGGTGCACGCCAAAGAACTGGCGCAAATGTTGCGGGGATTGGAGTGCAGGGTAAACCTGATCCGTTTTCATGCCATACCCAATGTAGACCTGAAAACGTCGACCAAAGAAAAGATGGAGGCATTTCGCGACTATCTGACAAGTAAAGGATTGACAAGTACAATTCGTTCATCACGCGGTGAAGATATATTTGCAGCCTGCGGTATGTTGTCAACGATGAAGAAAGATGAGCAAAAGAAGTAAGAAACTCCCTGCTAATCTCGATGAGTGTTTCCAATTATTAAATGAAAATTTAAATGATCGGGATAGAAAAGAGATTCAGGAAATTACTGAAGATGAATTCTCTATGAAAAGTCATTTCGGATTGGGAATGTGGATTCGCAACCAGTTGTTCAGAAGAGGTAACGGAGAATTGATGAAATATCTTAAGGAACAAGGTTTGACTCAGCCTGTACATTTAGATGATATTTCGGATATAGTTATACGGGCTTATTACAGGCATCTGACAGGAAAAGATATTGATCTTGGAGGTATTATGAGTTGTTTTAACCGAATGGAGGAGCCAAAAGAATAATGATCTTATGTCGCACAAACGAAAAAGTATGCTTGCTACTATTGCCGAAAGACATAAGCATTTGAGAAAGATTGGCAGCAAAGATTTATATATATAAGAATAATAGAACACTATGATAAGAGTAGGAATAACACAAGGCGATATAAACGGGATAGGCTACGAAGTCATCCTGAAAACTTTTGCCGATATACGTATGGCAGAGATGTGTATCCCTGTACTGTACGGATCGGCTAAAGTGGCATCTTTTCATCGTAAAGCGATGGAATTGCAACCGGTATCGTTCAATCAGATAAACAATGCAAAAGATGCGGTTGTAAATAAAGTGAATATCGTAAATTGCATTAGCGAAGATACAAAGATCGAATTAGGGCAGTCTACCCCGATAGCGGGCGAGGCTGCTTTTCAGTCTCTGGAAAAAGCTGTCACTGACCTCAAAAATGGAGTGATAGATGTACTGGTGACTGCACCTATCAATAAGCATAATATACAGCGCGAAGATTTTCACTTTCCGGGACACACCGAATATCTGGAAGAACGCTTCGGACAAGACGGGGATAAAAGCCTGATGATCTTAGTAAAAGATTCTCTGCGTGTGGCACTCGTTACAGGACATATGCCTCTGGCTGAAGTGCCTAAAAACCTGACTAAGGAGAAGATTATGGAAGCCGCTGTCCATTTCGAGAAAAGCCTGAGACGCGATTTCAGAATAGGAAAACCACGTATTGCCGTTTTATCACTGAATCCGCATGCCGGCGAAAACGGGTTGTTAGGCTCGGAAGAGAACGATATAATAAAACCTGCCATAAAAGAGTTGCAGGATAAGAAAGTGCTTTGCTTTGGCCCTTATCCCGCAGACGGCTTTTTCGGGTCGGGAGAATTTTCCCGCTTCGATGGCATACTGGCTATGTATCACGATCAGGGGCTGGCTCCGTTCAAGACCATAGCAATGGAAGACGGGGTTAACTTTACGGCAGGATTATCTGTTGTGCGCACTTCACCCGCTCATGGTACGGCTTACGATATTGCCGGACAGAACAAGGCTTCGGAAGAATCGTTCCGTCAGGCTGTGTATATGGCTATAGATACTTTTGCCAACAGGGCAGAATATGATAAGGCACATGCCGATCCGCTTAAGAAGCTCTATTTTGAAAGAGGAGGCGACAACGAAGTGCTGGATTTGACTAAAGACGACGAATAAATGCAGTTGATAGCTATTAATGATGAGCTTTTAACAGCATTGATATGAATTAAATACTTTTTTTGATAACTTTGCGTGTTTTATTTTGCGGTGACTAAAGGATGAAACAAAAGAATATTTTCCATATAATTATTGCTTCCGGTTTTGGTACGGGTTTTTCACCCTTTGCACCCGGTACGGCAGGCGCCTTGCTGGCTACTATTATATGGATTGTATTGGCTTTCTTAGTTCCGCCATACACACTTTTGCTTATAACGATAGCCCTTATCGTTTTGTTCACTATACTGGGCATATGGTCGGCGAATGTGTTAGAAAAAGACTGGGGTAAAGACCCGTCGCGCGTAGTGGTCGATGAGATGGTAGGGGTTTGGATTCCCCTGCTGGCCGTAGATGCAGATCATTTATACTATGCGTTGTTGGCATTTGTGCTGTTTCGATTATTCGATATATATAAACCGTTAGGCATCCGCAAGATGGAGAGCCTCAAAGGAGGAGTGGGGGTAATGATGGACGACATTGTTGCCGGGTTGTACAGCTTAATTATATTATTGGCGTTGAGATGGGTGATTGGTTAAAGAAAGTTGCAAAGACGATCTCCGAAAAGGGAGGGATTTTCATGTTCTTACGTGCTCAGTTTTCATCACAGTTAGCCAGTATTACCGATTTCTCCGTTACTATTGTATTAGCTAAGGTCTTCAGCCTTTACTATGTATATGCCACATTTTTCGGATCGGTTTGCGGTGGAATCGTAAACTGTATTATAAATTACAAGTGGACGTTCAAGGCAAAGGATAGTAAAAAAAGACATGTAGCCATCAAATACCTTACCGTGTGGACAGGCAGTATTATTTTCAATACATCGGGTACATATCTGGTTACTGAACTACTGGGAAGGTTTACGTGGTTGCGCGATCTGTTGGGGCACCTTTTCGACGATGTATTCATCGTATCGAAGATATTTGTATCATTGATAGTCGGCTTTGTCTGGAACTACAATATGCAACGCCTGTTCGTATATCGCAACAGAGACTTTAAGAAATACTTCAGGAAGAAAACCGATGTGGCGATTACTGAAGGGGAGGTTGTATCTTCTGATACAGAACCGGAAGAAAGGCAGGAAACAGAAAAAACAGATCAGGTACATAAAGACATAAGATAAGAATATTCTAAATAAGGGATTAGAAATATGAAAAAAGCCAGAGATTTTGCTCAGCAATTAATTTATAAGATCATCAATCCCCTTGTAAAAGGGATGATCAAGATTGGGATAACCCCCAATTTTGTAACGGCTACCGGCTTGGTTTTAAATATTGTAGCATGCTGCATATTTATATTCGGAGCCACACACGGTGAAAGAGGCGATTTTACGCTTGTAGGTTGGGGCGGATTTGTTATCCTGTTTGCCGGGCTTTTCGATATGATGGACGGGCAGGTTGCCCGCATCGGGAAGATGAGTTCACGCTATGGAGCTCTTTTCGATTCGGTACTCGATCGTTACAGTGAACTTATAATGTTTTTCGGTATCTGTTACTATCTCATACTGCAAGGTTACTTTTTCAGCTCGCTGTTTGCCTTTATTGCCCTGATAGGCTCCATGATGGTAAGTTATGTGCGTGCACGTGCCGAAGGACTGGGGATAGAATGTAAGGGAGGGCTGATGCAACGCCCCGAGCGTATTGTTATCATTAGTCTGGGTGCAGTATTCTGCGGCGTTTTCTACTACTTCTTCGGTGATTACAAAGTATATATAGATGCGTTCTCATTCCCTGTATTCGAACCTGTACTCATATTTATAATACCACTTGTTTTTGTTGCTGTTTTTGCTAATATCACGGCTGTAGGACGATTACTGGATTCCAAAAAAGCATTGATGGAAAAAGACAGGGAGGAGCAAAACAAATAATGAAATTTCAGCTATCGTTACCATCTAAGAAAGAAAGTATTGTTGTCGTTGTTATAACGGCTGTTATTATTACCCTTACCGCCATCTTTGTAGGATACCGTCCGGAACATAACCTTATGTTCGGGCTTTTTCTTGTCCTGTTCTTTGCATCGGATTTTACACGTAAACTGGCCGTAGCCCTGATCCCGTTTATCGTTTTCGGGTTGTCGTACGACTGGATGCGCGTTTATCCTAACTATATGGTTAACCCTATCGATGTAGAAGAGCTTTACAATCTTGAGAAAAAATGGTTCGGCTTCGAGTCTGGCGGACAGATACTCATTCCGAACGAATATTTCGCTATCCATTATAATTCTGTAATGGACTTCTTTGCAGGTATTTTCTACCTTACATGGGTGCCTGTGCCTATTGCATTCGGTATCTACCTATACTTTAAGAAACAACGTAAGATATATTTGCAGTTCGCTCTCGTTTTCCTGTTTGTCAACCTGATCGGTTTTGCAGGATACTATATACATCCGGCTGCACCGCCATGGTATGCCATGAAATACGGATTTGAGCCGATACTGAATACACCCGGCAATACGGCCGGACTGGGACGTTTCGATGCCTTACTGGGAGTCTCCATATTCGACTCTATTTACGGGCGCAATGCGAATGTATTTGCTGCCGTGCCGTCATTACATTCGGCATATATGGTCGTAGCATTGTTTTATGCAATAAAGAACAGATCTAATCTTGCCATACTGATAACCCTTACCATACTTATGTTCGGTATCTGGTTTACGGCAGTCTATTCATACCACCATTATATCATCGATGTATTGCTGGGTATTTTCTGTGCAGCACTGGGTATTGCCTTGTTCGAACTGGTGCTGATGAAGCTGGGCTGGTTCAAGAAATTCTTTGACAGATATTACAACTATATAAAAGAATAGAGCCGGAAAGCTTATTAATTGTTATATTTGTAACAGTCGAGAGATAATTAATTGACTGCAATCAAGTTGAAAAGCTCTGGCATGGAAAACGGCAATGGATAGGTACAAGAGAAAGTGCTTAGATACACTTAGTTTTTCATGCTTTCAAATAACTCTGTTATCTATTGGCAAAGGTAGAAATTGTTCCTAAATACAACAAAAAAATCTTCATTTATTTTATCTGTATAACCTCAACGGGTAGCTTGGCCGATTCAAATTTATGCGCTCATTCCCGGCATTATCGAAAAACAATCAGTATCTTTGCAATTAGAACATAAGAGCGGCTTTGAAGCCGTTTAGAATATAACATAACGTTCGCTGAACGTGTCTCATTACGAAAACTGGTAAATTTCAAAAGAGAGAGACAATTCAAGCGTATGTTCATGCTATACGTAAGTATGGCGTGGACTGCTTGTTTCTCTCGGAGGTATACCAGTACCGCGTAATGGAACTCGCATGTTCCACGCCTTTTCGTTGGATATTTGGCGGACAAGAAAAATGTTGAACGTTTAAATATCAATGAACATGAAAAAGATTATCCTTTACATTGCTGCATCGCTTGACGGGCGTATTGCAGAATCGGACGGTGGCCTGGATTGGCTTACCGGATTCCCTAACCCCGAAAAAAACGACTATGGCTACAAAGACCTGCTGGCTTCGGTCGATACGGTTATCATGGGTGGAAAGACCTATCGCGAGTTACTGAATATGGATGTTATCTGGCCTTATCCAAACCAACACACTTACGTGGTGTCTCACCATGAATGGAACGCCAAAGAAAACATTAGCTTTATTACGGAAAACATCATTGAAACGATTTGCGAGCTGCGCAGTAAGCCAGGTAAAGATATTTGGCTGGTCGGTGGCGGTGAGCTGGTTTCGATGCTGCTTGCTGCGAGTTTAATCGACGAAATACAAATCTGCTATGTTCCCTTGATCCTCGGCAAAGGTATTCCCCTGTTCCCTGAACAGCCCGAAAGGTCGCAGTGGGTACTGGCCGAAAGCAAAGCTTATGAAAGCGGAATATTACAGGTAAAATACCAACGGAAATAGCTCCCATTCGCAGCACCCCGTCGAATCACCATTTTGCTGATTATCCTGCTCAACCGCCCGTTCCGGTTTTGGAGTGGAAGAATTGTTATTGCCTGCGGACATCTTTCTAATCCTGTTTATGAACATCCCGTTGGAAAAGTGGATTAACAAAATCAGGTACACAAACGGGTTTAAGTTTAAGATTTAAGGTTTAAGGTTTGACTTCGACAAGTACAAAAGTTTGGTTCAAGTTGAAAGGATAGATTTATGTTATATGTCTGTGATTCAACGTTGCTTAATCGTTTTTTAAGAGGATTTTCACATGAGCGAAAAATAAGCCGTACCTTTGCATCAACAATATACTGATTGATATAATATGACCATCATACATAGATTTACCATTTACACTTTGTGTTTGCTCGTGGGCGCCGTACTGCTTTCCTGTAACAGAGCGACCGAAAATTCAACCTTGAAGCAAGCGGAGAGCCTTATCATACAGTATCCCGACAGTACGCTGGCACTTCTTCAGTCCATTGAAAACCCACAAATGTTGCAGGAAAAGGACTATGCCAACTATCTGCTGCTGCAAGTGCAGGCTCATGATAAAACGGACATCAATATCAAAGAAGATACATTGATGCGCATACCGACAAAGTTCTATTCAAAGAAAAAGGATTATTTCAAAGCGGCTCAATCCTACCTCTATGCGGGCAGAGTATCTCTCGCGCAAGGAAACAATGAAGCGGCAATAATGAGCTTAGTATATGCCAAAGATTATGCAGAGATGGTGGATAGCACAAGGTTGTTAGGAACAATCTATTACAATATTGGGCATACCTACAGTTCAATAGCCAACTATGAAAAGGCCTTGAGCAGTTTCAAAATGGCTCAAACCTATTATACGCAGAGCGGTAATGAACGAGGTGCGACCTTGATTCAGGATCATATCGGTAATATGGTTTGGCTTTTAGACCAACCGGATAGTGCAATCTATTATTTTCAACAGGTATTAGACTATGCCAAAGAAACCCGAAATGATTGGTATATTGGGCGGATGCACCGCAGGCTAAGCAGCGTGTATTGGGATTTAGAGCAGTATGATAAAGTCAAACACCATACGCTAATCTCCATGGATTTGGATAAAAAAGGAGATGATGCCATCTTTAATTATTCAGCTTTAGCCAGATGTTACTTGGAGGAAGGAAAAATTGATTCGGCATTTTATTATACGGAGAAAATAAAGGAAACAACGCATGGAGACGCTCCTGAAGCTTTACTTTTCTATTATGATTTATCATCACAGATATCGGAAAAGAGAGGTAATTATTCTGCTGCACTGAAAGAAGCCAAAGAAGTTATCAAATTACAAAAATCCATCACTAAAGAAAAAAGGAATAGCCCTATACCCTATATTCTTGAACAACATGAGAAAGAACGGATTGAAAATGAATATAACCTCGTATTAATCCACCGCCTCAGATTAGTAATAACTGTTATTGTTATAGTTTTATTGGGGGTATTGGCTGCATGGTTCCTAATGTACCGGATTAAACGAAGGGAGAATGAACTACTGGAAGCAAAGCAGACCTTGAATACTTTCAGGGATATGTTAAATCAGAAAGATAAACAGTTAATGACATTCGACCATGAGCTATCAGAGCGTGAGGCTCAGCTATCTCAACAAGCTGAACAACTGTTAGATTACGATAAAGTACTATCAGAGCACAACAAGAAAAATGAAAAGCTACGGAGTTTTCTGATGGATAAACTGGATATTGCCCGCAAGCTAGCGCAAATGAACGCAGTAGCCAATGAAAGCATTCAGGCATTTATGAACCGTTACAACAATGTGTTCGGACAAAATCCATTGGACTGGGAGCATATCTATCCGGTCATCAACGACCTGTACGATGGTTTTGTGGACAGGTTGCGGGAGGAACATCCCGAATTGGAAGGTAAAGACCTTCAATTATGCTGTTTTGTCCGTGCAGGATTTCGTGCCGACGAAACAGCCGTGCTACTGGGAATCACCCAAAACGGTGTGCGGGTGAAACAGTCGCGCTTGGTTAAAAAAATGGGATTCGACAACGCCGAATCGTTTATTTCCTACCTCGCCGAGCTATAACAATACGCGGTTTTTATAGCTCGGACAACATATGGTTTTATTATCATATACTCCGACTTGTGTTTAAAAATCAAGCCATTACATTTTTTTGTAATGGCTATTTTATTATCACTATATTATATATGAGGGTACAATTGTAATTTTATACAATTATTAAAAGATAGATCGATATAGAAAAAAGACAGATTTGGAGAAGTACACCGATAAGCCGAAATGGTTCGTTGCGATTGTCAAGCCAAGGGCAGAAAAGCAGTTAAGCAAACGGCTATCAGAAGCGGGGATTGAAAACTTTCTCCCGCTTCAGCGGCAATTACACATTTGGCACGACCGTAAGAAATGGGTCGAAATGCCGCTGTTCCCATCCTACATTTTCATCCGAACGGAAGAACGGTTGAGAGCCAGGGTGTTCGGCATTGACGGGATAGTGAGGTTTGTCAGCTTTGGCGGCAAGGCAGCCGTGTTGAGCGAGAACGAGATAGCGCGGATACACCGCCTGTGCGAATGGTTGGGCGAGGTAGCCATCGAAGAGGGAACCCTGCGCAAAGGCGACGAGGTGGAAATCCTCGCGGGTCATTTCAAGGGAATGCAAGGGCAGGTGCTGGACGACGGCGGTAAAAATCTGCTGCGCATCGCCATCGAGGGATTGGGTTGCGTGGCAACAGTAAGATTAAATGAAGAGGAAGTAAAGAAGATTCAATAATTCCAAGATTCAATGATTAATTGTTGAACTGTTGAATTAGGAATTAGAAATCAGCAATATAAAAATGGGTTGGTGACGGGCTACTGTTACTGACGGTGGCGAAGCCGTGAAGAGAAGTAACAAGCACATTGTAATTAAAATAGTCGCCTTCGAATGGGCAGGATGATGGTAACAAAAGTACAGCCAAGTGTAACCCGTAATCGAGTTGGCTGCCATAGGCGAAAAGCACATAAATTGAAAAGTAAAATCGTATGACAATTAAAGAATTTGAACAGAGAGCAAAATTTAATGGCGGTTATGACAGAGAATTTGGTGAGTGGAAAGTAATAGACATTCATGAAATACCCAAACCATTTTTGGAGCAACATGAAATGGACTTTTATTGCTGCAACGGGAATGAGGTGTATTTGCTTCGATTGAGAAATAGACGAACTGAAAATTATGTACAAGTAGCAAATGACAATACTTTGACCTATTTAATTGCCGAATTGCCAATATCGAGTATAGACAACAATCTGATTAATGAGATTTTATCCAAATTTGATTTGACATGATTGACATATATCAAAAACGACTTGATAAATCGAGAAAAGAAAAAACAAGCTACATGAGTAATACCAAATGGTTCAAATTCTTTTCTGCGATACGACAGATGGAAATTTTTCTACCTGATTCACAAATAAAATTCTTACCATCAGATGAGGTGTTTCCTTTCAACTTTAAAGCAGAGTTTAACGAAAGAGGGAAACTTGACGGGGCTGACGGTACCCCTTTTTACTTCAACGAAATAAAATGGATTTTTATTCCTTGCTGTTCAAGAATATAAACGATTTAACAGAGAGGAAAAATTGCAATCAGATTTTAAAACGGTGGACTTATCCATTATCGTGAAAACATTGAATCGGTTAGGACAATACGAATTTGAGATTGACGAAAGTGGACTGAAATTATATGGATACAAATTACAGCGGACAAACAAGAAACGGCAGCCAACTGCCTGCCTGCTTTCAGCGGGCATGAAGTGGTTTCATCACCTTTTGTCGTCCACGCGGGCTTGTGTCTTGGCGGACAGTTTAGCGCCCGCAGTGCCCGCCGTCAGCAGCCGCTGGCTCGTTGGGCGTCAGCCCGCAAACAGTGGAAATAACGATAAAAACGAAGTAAATGAAACCGAAATTTAGAAGTGAAACTCGAAATGCGATTGACGAAATAGCAAAGGAATTAGGCTTGCCAAATAAACCTGACATGCAGGATTGGGCTTATGAGGTAGCAAATCCTATGGATATTGAGAAGTATATTGCCTATTACGAAAATATAGGGGATGAAGACATAAAATTTGTTCTCATGGAAATGATAATACAAGCAATAGAAGAACAGACTATCCATGAGAAATTTCAAAAATACTGTGATTTGGTCAAACCTTGCTTAGAGAGAGACTTTGAAATACACGAATACACTGTTTTTTATTGGGGTGTTCTTGACAGCCTATCGTCAACTGATTTATGGAAAGTTACTCCTTTCATGAGGCGAATTTGGTTTACTAATAAGAAAAGAGAAATCCCCGGCTTACACCCTGTTGAATGGAGAGAATTTCGCTATGTATTAGACGACGGAAATGATTATTTTATGGGAAAAAGCAGGCAGAGCCGAAAACAATCGCTATTTGATAAAATTGCAGGACAAATACAACCGCCAATTCCTCAAAATGGTGGAGTGATAACAGAAAATTGTAAATTGTGGTTACCGACAGAAGAACTATTTCACGGACTTTCGTACAAAGGCGATATTGAAGGTTGGAAACGACAAATTGAAGAAGGAGCGAAACAATTAGGATTGCTCTCTGCAAAAATAGAGGATAATAAAATACAGCTATCAGACAACCGTTCTTATAATTTATCTGATTGCAGAGTCGAATTTTATTAATAACCGAACATGACGGACAGAAAAACTGCACCCAACTGCCTGCCTGCTTTCAGGCCGGCGGAAAGCGAGGCTTTCAGCTTTTGCTCTCGCGCCACCTTCGGCAACGGTGGACAATTTAGCGCCCGCAATGCCCGCCGTCAGCAAGCCGCCGACCGTTGGCTGCAAGCGGCAGACTGCTTAGCAGAATAACGAATATATAATTTGTGAAGTAATAAATAACCGAGAAATAAAGAATATGAGAAAAGAAGTTGCTTATGACAAGGCAAAATGGCATTTCAACAGTGATAAGTTTCCTGCTGACTTGCCAATAGAAAACGGCTATACACACATTGCCTTTTTTCTGAGATGGTGTATAGAAAAAGATTTTCTTAATCCTGTTGAGTTCAGTGAACAAGCATTGGAAAAAATTTCACTCATTAAAGAAGGTTTGTTTGATTGTCGCGAATTTTTAGTGAAATGGATTGATGGGTGTTTACTTAGTTCATTGTTGAATGAGGCAGGACAGGAGTTTGCCGATAATTATTATCAAAGCGAAAAACACAAATTAAAAACCTGTTTGAAAAATTGGCATTTTTTCTACCTTGATGATATTTGGTATTATCAGAAAAACAAAAAGATGACTTACACAAAAGTCAATCAAAAAGGTGCATTTTACAGCATAGAAAATACCGAACATAATTATCAAATAATTAAAAAAGCAATAGACCGAAGGTATAAAATATTTTTAGATATGAAAAGCGGAAAAATAGGGAATAACTCTACTCAATCTTTATTTTCAGGAATTGGAATTAATTGGGATTTTTTCAAACGAAAGAAATAAGGAAAATGAATTGTACATTAAGAAAGCCAGCCACCAACTTACGGCCTGCCTGCAAGTGGGCTGAAAGCGAAGTTTGCAACTTTTGCTGCCCGCATCACCGTCAGCAAGCGTGGGAACGTTGCCTGCTAGTTATGACAGTGCTACTAAAGGACTAAATAACAATTAAGATTGAATAATATGTTTGGTAAATTATTTAGCAAGAAAAAAGAAAATATGGATAAAGAAAATGTAGTATCAATTTGGATTGGCAATTTCAAATCCGAAAATGAATTTGCAGAATTTGTTAAAGAACAATACGATGATGAAGGAGATTTACTTCCTTCGACTTTTATGAAAATGTTCAGAATAGATTATATAGACTCTGATTCCCAAGAGATTTTATTTCAGGAAAATCTGTCGAAAGAAGATTTATTACAAGCATCTTATGCGGAGACATTTATCAATAAAATGGGAAATATATCGGGAAACAGCATTGTTTTATTATATGATTTCTGTTATACAGGACAGGTGAAAGAAGCAGAGAATCTTTATTTCATCGGAACTTTTGACTATAATAAGTAGTCACGAATGAATTTAACTTGATGTTTTTGACCACAGATAGATAAAAACCAGCAGCCAACAGGCGGTCAGCCCACAAACCCAGTGGACAAAAAAGTAGAAAATGAAAAACTTAAAAAAATATATAAATGGAAAATTTACTTTTTGAACTCACAAACGAGCAAAGAAAATACTTGGGACTTATTCCCGTGGAGAAAGATTGGGACCTGGTAAAATTAAACGATATGTATCTTTACTTCGATAAAGACATCATTTGTAAAAAAAATAGAAGTAACCGAAAACTCTTATTTGGAGCAAGAACTATGTGAAAAAACAGCCGAAAACAGAACCATACTTCTTCCAAAAACAGAAAAGGGAAAACCTAAGAAATTGAATTTTACGGCAACGCAATCCTTCAGTCCTTTTGGAGTATATTTCAGTTTCTCTGCCAAATACATTTGCATTGCGAATTATACAACGCAAACAACCTATTTTGATGAAAGTTCTGACGAAGAAAAAAACATTGAAGATTTGAAAGCGTGGATTAATCAATGGATTTCAGAAACTACAGAAAGTGACTTGGTAGAAATAGAATCCTTCAAACATGCAAAACGCCAGCATTGTAAATTCAAAGAAGGAGATTTTTTTGCATTTAAAATCAGTCGTCGGGAATGGGGTTTTGGAAGAATATTGATTGATATCGCCAAATTAAAAAAGACAGAAGATTTCAAGCAAAAAAAGAATTATGGTTTAGCGCATTTTATGGGAAAGGCTTTGATTGTAAAGATATATCACAAAATAGCCAACAGCATTGATATAAACCTTGACGAATTGTCAAACTGCATGGCTTTACCATCGGACGCAATGATCGATAATCATTTCTATTATGGAGAAAAGAAAATCATCGGACATAAACCACTGATCATAAGCGATTACGATATGCTTATTTCGTATAGTGGCAGTATTTCCCACGGCGATGAACAGACCGTTTATTTGCAATATGGATTCATTTACAAAGAAACAACAAAATCCAAATTCAATAAATATCTGACTATCGAAGACAAGAAAATGTACAGTGGCTATGAGGAAAATCCATATCGGAATGAAAGCATTGGATTCAACGCAGACACAGACAAGTTAAGGGAATGTATTGCAGCCAACTCCAATGCCCCGTATTGGAGTTCGGATAATTACTCGATAAAAAGAGATTTGCGCAATCCAAATAATATTGAAATCAAAAGAGAGATTTTCAGGTTTTTCGGACTTGATGCCGACAAAACTTATGAAGAAAATTTGCAACTGACGAAATAAATGAGAAAGCCGACAGCCAACTGTAAGAGTCAGCTGCCAAGTGGATAGCGGTATTATTACCATTAACAAATTCGTAATGACAAGTCAATTTGGGTCGATGTTACTTTCCCTAAGCCCAGTGTTTTTGATCGCCGGATTAATTTATTTCATAATGTTAAAGCGGCAAAAAAACAAATACCCATTTGAAACGGTGGCTACAATTAGTTCTTGTAGAACCTATAAATTGAAAACGGGAGCAGATACAAGCATATATCAAGCTATGATTTTAGATTTTACAGTTGGAAATAAGAACTATAAAGTCAGACAGGATATAGGCCAAGAAATGATAGGCACAAGAATGCCAAACCTGCCTTATTCGGTAGGTCGGCAGGTCAAGATATTTTACAACCCTGAAAATCCTGAAGATATGACGGTAAAAACAGGTAATTCTCGCAAAGTGTTGGCTATAATGTGGCGTGTATTTCTTTATGGAGGTATATTCGGTTTGCTATTCGGAGTTTACCTGACTTTTTATTACGAATAAACAAAAATCAAAAACAATCAATATGACAACAAAAAACAAAATTTCAATCACCCTAATCATTCTTACCATGAGCAGTATCCTGTCCGCCTGCGGACAAAGCAACGTCTATCCGCCACTTGCCAAACAAGATTTCGACACCGACAACATTTACCGCCAATACAAGGATGGCGAATACGTTGTCCAATACATCCAGTACAGCAAAATCCCGACCTACCAAACGGAAGCAGAAAGCCGACCACGCAACGAGTCGTTACCGTGGGAAACGAAGGAACAACCGACAGATAAAATGTTGGAGCTGCTGACGAGCCGTCTTTCGGTGTACAAGCCCGAACACCCCGTAGAGCAAAAGTACATCGCTTGCCCCACATCCGTACCCGAAACGATGAGCGATATGGTGCGCGAGCTGCTGGCCGTGAAGTTGAACGATTACAAGCTAACCGATGCGGCGGGCAACAACATTGAAATAAACGTCAACGACGGAGTTGACCTTATCTACAACACATCGTTTGAAGAAAAAGGGGTGCAATGCCAAAGCATTATCGCCAGAATGCGCCTTGCAGACGAAAGCAAATTCAGCGATATTGCCGACGGATACATCAACCTGTCGTTTGACCTGGCAACGGGTTTTGACAAGGTAACGCTCGACCAATCGCAATGCGGAAAAACGTTTATGTTCGACGGCGAACAGGTGGAGCTGCTCGAAATGGAAGGAAACACCGTTCACCTGAAACTTGCCGCCGCCAACGCCGACCGCGCCGACGATTGGGAATTTATCCCCTGCAACAACGGCAAGCCGATGAGCGGAAGCCTGTCTGCCGCCGAATATCCCTTTGCTTTCTACGATTTTGCCCGCAAAAACAAAGGACTGTCCTACGCCGATTTCGAGAAAGAAGCAACCAGCAACGAAGCCGCATGGAAAAACACCGCAGGCGACCGTGTTGTGACGCTTTACTTCAATTGCCCCGTAACTTCGCTATACATCTACAAACCCGCATTCACATCGGCTGAAAAGCGCGTTGAAATAAAATAAAAATGAAAGATATACCCCTATTGCAATGGCTGCTGTTGCCCATCATCGCACTCATCGTTTTGCTGTTTTGGAAAGGCAGCGCCTTGCTCATCAAGTTAGTTTTATTGGTGGTTCCGCTGGCGGCAATCATCGGCTGGTTCATCCACGAAGGCGCTTTCCAACAGAACGGCGGCGGGCTGGAAACCATGTACGGAACACTGTCCATAGCCGCTTTCCTGCTTTGCTACGAAATCGGCATGCTGATACACCGCTTTTACCTTTCGCATAAAGGCTTGAGTACAACGGAAGACAATGTATTCCTTCTGGTCGGGTTCGTGCTGCTGTTAGCTTCGATAGTGTGGTTTTTGGTAAGTATATCGTGATTGAAATATGACAATAAGACGCATAATGTGAAATGAGTTATGAGTAAAAAGCAACTGCCAACAATGGCATTCAGATATTCCAGGCAAGTAGCCTATTACACGTTATGGATAGCGGGCACACTTGTTTGCGCCTTGATATTGATTCTATTATTCCGAACTTTTCTCAACTCAATAGGTATTGACCCTGACGGAATGTACATGAATTCATACTGGCAGGAACATTCGGGAATTATGCTTGCCATTGTTATTTCAGGTGCTATAGCAATCGTTGTCATATCATTTCTTTTTCCATTTAGAATAGCGCTTAAAGTAACCGACAAAAAAGGAAATGCAATTTTTGGTTCCGAAAAAGTATGTTTTGAGTTCGGCTCAAAAAACGTTTCTATTCCGTATAGCGATATTCGGAAAATAACGTTTGCAACCGTACAAGTCAGGAGGGGAGGCGGGCCACATCTGTATCGATTGAAGATAAAAACGAATCGTAGTCGGTATTTCATACAGTGTTCATTTCGGGAAGCATGGCAATGCAGGAGGAAAAAGACACAACCAACAATTTGGGCGCTGTGCAACAGACTTTCGTCAGAAACAGGAATTGAGATAAAACAAGCCAGCAATGTTCGGGGATAAAACGGGTTGGAAAATTAATTAAGATAATATCGTATGATATTGACAAGTGGACAAAAGCGCAAATAAAAGAACAAAAATATAAAATGGGACTTTTTAACTTCAGTAAGAAACAAGAAACAGGAGAAGATTTCGAAAAACTCTATGCAAGCAATCGGAGTTTTCAACCCGCAGGAACAAAACGTGCAGACGGACGGTATGTGTCGGCAGAGGAACTTTATGATTTCATTGCCAATTTTCTATCAGAATCATTGGAACGCAACGGTTTTAAATACCTGAAATCGAAGAAAACATTCAGGCGCTCTACACAAGCGGGTTGTGATGAAATTAGTATCCATTTTGTTGACCATGTTCATTATCATGCAAGGTTCAAATTTTTTAAACGCATTGACAATCTACAAAAAATAATTACTGCCGTTAAATTCGAAAATGGCTTCAATACGATTAGCAATTATAAGGAACATTATACCGTTGGCGTCACTTATAGGAATATAACGAATGATGACTTCGAGATAGTTTCCTATTCCGTATTGAAAGCAAAATTGCCAAAAGTATTGGCTTTAATTGAAACCGAAATATTACCGTATTTCGATAGGCTGAATTCTTCGGATTTTTTAAATCAAACGCTCAACTATCCTGAAAAAGACAGCAAAAACCCTTTTTCTTTTTTTGCTTTAAACGGGTTCGACAATCCCATCGTCGATGGACTAATTATCGCCAAAATACTTAAAGACCCCAATTATAACAGTTTATTCGATATTCATATTGCGAGACATCCACAGAATTTGGTATTGAAAGAAAAACTGACAAAACTGAAAGAATATTTGGAGCAGAAGAAGTAAAAATCATTAAAATCAAAAATATGACCGAACAGGAAATGCAAGAACTTCTCGATTCTTCCGAGAATACACCCGTGTTGAACAGCAATGACGATGTACGAATGCTATTGGAATCGGGAACCGATGCAAACGATAGCGTAATCGCCATTCACGATTACATTGGAAAACTTTGCGAGTGGGGCGAAAAATTGGGAAACCTTACCGAGCCGCAGAAAAACTTTTACCTGAATCAACTTTTCGAGATGGAAGTGAACAACGGAGGTATTTCCCAATGCTTTTTCAATTCGTCGGGACGGTGCGCCCACGAAACCGTAAACTCGCTGAAAGCAATCGGAGCATTGAAAACAGCCGAAATATTACAAAAATGTATTGATAAGTTCCCGAAAGCAACCGTTCCGAAAGATGACGATAAGCGGGAAAGCGTTTTGGAGAAAATGGAAGACAAAGACGACAGCCTTTGGGAAGAACTTGAAGAAAAATTTTATGAATATAAAGATAACCTGAACGATATGAACTTAGCCTACGTTCGGAAAAATATTGATAAAATATGAAAGGCTGGGAAATTAAGGACTTTTTCTGGAAAGTACAAGAAGAAGCGCTAGCAGGAAATAGTGAAGAAATAGACAGGTTTACGTCTCAATATTCGCTGAGTTGTGTAAATGCGGATTATTCATTATTTGTCATTATCAGGCAATTTCATGTGCAATTATGGGGCGATGAACGAAGGATTTTGAATTGCGAACCCGGAACGTATGGTGGTCAACCAAGCGACGCCCAACAATGGGGAATTACCATTAGTCGGTATAATATTGAAGACGGAGGCCTTAAGATAAGCCTGTGCATTCCGAATTATTCCTACACGGGAGTTACCTGCAATGCTGCGGGAGAAATAACGATTTCATTCGAACAACAAACTATTGTAACAAATGAAATCGAACTCAAAAGGAAGTTGAAATTTATCGCAGGAAAACATTCCGAACAAGAGATTTTGGATGCGTTCAATTCCCTTTGCAACGAACAGTATGATATTTCCACACCCGAAGTTGTTTATACAACCCTTGAAAGCACGGAGGCAGGAACAATGACGTATGATGAAGAAATGAAATGCTATAAAGGAAGCATAACCATTGCCGACAAAACCGTATCTGTGCACCTTCCGCTTGCCGAAGCCGTCGAATTGCCGAAAATGATGTCTGCAATGGATAAGCAGCTGAAAGGAAAGTTTTATGAAAAGGCAATGCAGGCCATGTATTCGACTATGATAAAATTAAAAAATGAAGTTTGGCTCGGTGAAGATGAAGATGGAAACGAAGAGCCACCTCTTACTTCGGAAGAGTTTGCCGAACGGGTAACAATAAGCTCCATTTCATTTTATGAAGACGGTTCCGCAACCATTTATTGTGAGGATGGAGATGTTTTCTTCGGACACTGGATTTTGATAGAAACCGACAGAAATGCGATATACCAAAAATCGAACTTAGCAGGATGATAACGAAGCTTATAAGTTGCAGGAAATTTTATAATAATCGGAATGTACTATGCGAGTACGAATGGCTGAAAAAGAATATGATTGAGAAAGTGAAAAATGAAAATAGAAAATGAATTGCGGCCTTTGTGGCGCAGGATTTTCAGCTTTGACTGGAAATTCGGTCTTTTTTTACTCTTGGCAATCTGCATACCGAGATTTATACTGGTATTGCAGGCCAATGTACAGGGAAATTACGGTGCAATAGGGTTGATAATGCTTATTTCCGCTCTATTGCCCTTTGTATTCTTAAATAAGTCTGGGCAAAGAGAAATAGGAGTAACAACCACCAAAAAGTACGGCTGGCTTTTAGGTGCATTGATAGCAGGAATAGCTTTCAGCGTTTTGTTGTATTACCTCGGGCAGGCTTTGTACGGCAACAGCTACGACAACTGGTATTGCTACATCGGAAAATCTTATAACATTCCTGCGATAATTTCCCCGCATGATAAAATGGTTTTATTTTCCATTACTGCTGTCACGGGAATGTTGTTCAGCCCTATTGGGGAAGAATTGTTTTTCCGTGGAATTGTGTATTCGAGTTTAAAAAAGTCAATGGGCGGCAAAATCGCAGCCATTATAGAAAGTGGGGCATTTGCTATTACCCATATTGCCCATTTCGGACTTATATACCTCAACGGACAGTGGAACTTCCTGATAATCCCTGCCCTGATTTGGGTGTTGGCCATGTTCGCGGTTAGTTTACTGTTCCTGTATTTCAAAAAACGTTCCGTTTCCATTTGGGGTGCTGTGGTTTGTCATGCTGGATTCAACCTGGGAATGATTTTCTGTATATTTTACCTGATATAATAAAAAGAAACATGAAGATATTCAAAATCCTATTATCAATTTTCCTACTATCCGCAACATACAGCGTATATGGACAAAACATTACGGAATGCGGGATACAAGTCGATTTGTTGCTCAACGCACCCACATCGAACCCATTTAACGGCGTAGTATTGATTTCCCAAAACGGGAAAACCGTGTATTCAAAAGTTTGCGGCTATTCGGATTTCGAACGAAAAACCCCATTGAAGTTCAACGACCGTTTTGTAATCGGTTCGATAAGCAAGCAGATAACCGCCGTAATCGTATTACAGGAATACGAAAAAGGGCATCTGAAATTGTATGAACCCATACGAACCTACCTGCCCGAACTTCCACAATCTTGGGCGGACACGGTTACTATCCGCCATTTGCTGACGCACATGCACGGAATCGCCGGATTGGATAAGCCCACCGCTTTTCCGGTCGGAACACAATTCGACTACGGCTATTCAAGTCCGGGTTACGACTTGTTGGCTACAATCGTTGAACGGACATCGGGAAAATCGTTTCCAGAACTTTCTATGAACCTGTTTGCCAAATGCCGGATGAAAAACAGCTTTCATCCAGACGGTAAAAAATATATCAGCCTTGTAAAAGGGTATGCCGTACAGGAAGACGGGAACCGGAAGTTTGAAACAACCAGTTTCCGTAACCCGGTGGCAGCAGGGGCATTTATATCGACGGCGGAAGATTTGGCGTGTTGGAACGAAAACCTGTTCGGAGGCAAACTGCTAAAAAAAGAAACATTTGACCTGATGACTGCCAAACAGCCGGGAGCCGTGCGAAACCACCCTGTTTTCGGCACCACGGAATACGGTTTGGGAATAACGGTTGATGACCGGGACGGAATTGTACAATGGGGACAAACCGGTTATGCGGATGGTTTCGTTTCAATGGATTTCTATTTCCCCGAAACGAAAACGAGCGTTATCGTATTGGAAAATGTCGTATCCGACGAAAACGATTTAAAGAAAGCATTCTATTACCATACGCAAATTTTGGATATAGTACGGGAAGATTTGCGCCCGCTGGTCAACTTCGACAGCCCATACGCTGCCTTGCTCGAAAAGAATATCATTTCAACCACCGATGCCAACGGAATATTCGAGAGCAAGGAAAAAGCAAGTGGCTTGTATTACTATGCACTCGTTCCGAAAGCGGAGATAAAAGGCGCGTTGGTGTTGCTTCCGAGTACGCTGGAAGAAACGGAAAGCGTATTGAACAACAATAAGAAACTATGCCAACTGGCTTGCGACAATGGAATTGCAGTTATTGTCCCATCGACAAACGCACACATCTGCCTTGATAAACCAGTGCTTGATTTTCTGAATCAAACGTTTGCCGATGCCGTCAAGCAGTACAAAATACCATCCGAAAAATTCGTTATCGGCGGTTTTTCGTTGGGAGGCATTGTCAGCCTGCGCTACACCGAAATGGCGTATGAAGATAAAACAAAAACCACGGTTGTGCCATGCGCGGCGTTCAGCGTCGATGGCCCCGTGGATTTTATTACCATGTACCGCCAGTTTGAAAATGATGTAAAGAAGAACATTAATTGGGGAGCTGTTGCCGAAGCGAACTATTACATTCAAGGCATGCACGATATTTTCGGAGGCTCTCCGGACGCAGTTTATCAAAATTACGTAAGCCACTCCATCTACACCCGTGGCGAATCGCTGGGTGGGAATGCACAATATCTGAGAACCGTTCCGGTGCGGGTTTACTCCGATCCGGATATTGACTGGGCTATAAAAGAAAGGCAACGAGACCTCTATGATATGAACGCACCCGACCACACGGCCATGATTGTAGAGCTGAACCTGCAAGGAAACGACCGTGCCGAATTTGTAAACCGTTTGAGAAAAGGTTACCGCATGGACGGAACAAGGCATCCCCATTCGTGGAGCTTGGTCGATGCGGACGACTGCGTGGAATGGATGCTTCGATATATCAAATAGAAATAGTATGCAAAGTATTTTTACAAATAAGCAAAATTCTCCTACCGATAGCGAGTTGAAAGCGGCATTGGGAGAAACTTACGCCTTGTGGCAAGCATTCGCGGAATATGTTCGTGCGCAATATCCGGCGGCAATCGACAGCTGGGCGTATTCGAAAAGCGGCGGTTGGAATTTCAGCCTGAAAGATAAGAAACGAGCTATCGTTTACCTTTTGCCGCGTGACCACTATTTTAAAGTCGCATTGGTGTTCGGGCAAAAAGCCACCGACGAAGTGATGAAAAGCGATGTCGCCACCACCATTAAAGCCGAACTCGAATCGGCAAAGGTGTACGCCGAAGGGCGTGGAATCCGCATAGAAATCAGAGACGAAACGCTTGTGGACGACATCAAAACACTTATCCATATCAAGTTGAAGAATTAAGAAATAAACCTGAAACAATCAATAATATGTATCGCAAATGGTTAGTATCGGCGTGTATGCTCGCAGCAACCGTCGGCATCGCATTCCCACAGGAGAAAGCGCACAAAAAACAGGACTTTGTGTATAAATCCGTTAAAGGACACGATATTATGGCAACAATTTACTTACCTGATTTAGAAGTCGGAGAAAAAGTACCCGCAGTGATTTATTTCCACGGAGGCGGGTTTATATTCGGTAACAGAGAGCATGGGTTGGAAAATATTCTTCGGGACAAATTGCTGGCCGATAAGATTGCCGTTGTATCGGCAGATTACCGACTGGCGCCCGAAAGTAAACTGGAAGATATTCTGAAAGACGTATCCGATGTAGTTGCCTGGATAAAAACCGACGGCGCACGCTTTAGCATAGACACCCATAAAGTAGCCGTTGCGGGTGGTTCAGCGGGCGGCTATCTTGCGCTTTCGACAGGATTCAATTCGCAATTTGCCCCCGATGCCATCGTTGAAATTTCGGCGCCCACAGGATTCTCAATGGAGGGCATTCAAACAGGCGATTTAAGCTTATTGGAGCATGTCCGTAATGATTCCATTGTTTCGCACGGCGACTATACGAGCCGTATGGATTTGTGGCGTTATCTCGGTAAAAACGGATTGGCGCTATACGAAATCTTCGGCTTCGACCCCGTGAAAGAACCGCAAAAGCTGGAATACTACACCCTCACCAACCGCATCGAAGCGAGTTATCCGCCTACGCTGGTTATCCATGCAAAAAACGACCGTGCTGTTAAATTCGACGATGCACAAGCGTTTTATGATTTTCTGCAAGAAAAAGGAATCCCGTCGGAACTGTATGTGGTGGAGAACGGGCATTCGACCGAATTAATTAACCAGCATCCCGAAGCGGTGGATGAAATTATTAGATTTTTGAATAAGCAGTTTAGAAAATGATGAAAGATATAGATGCTTGCCTATCAATACTTTGTGTAATTCTCATAAGTTTAACAATACAGTCTTGTGGCATACACCAATACGGCGATAATAATTATAGTGAAGAAGCTATTGCTGAAAGGAAACCAAGAGATATTACAGAAAGAAATTGGCAGTTAAGCAGAATTAATCAGTTCAGTCAATCATTGATTGATCAGGTTATCCTTTCTATTAGAACTGATGGTTATTTTGACTTTTCTGCGGATTGTAATAGTCATATAGGTATATATGAGACGGACGGAAAAGCAATTCAGTTCGAGTACAAATATGGAAGTTCAAAGGGTTGCCCTAATTCTACCGGAATAAGTAGGGTATTGCTAGGAATCCTTGAAGAAGTAAATAACTATACAATAGAAAAGAATATACTATACCTAAAAAAGGATTCTGACATATTGGTGTCATTCATAAAAAAATAGACGAATTAACTTCACAAAAGAGATTTATACGAGCCGTATGGATGAGATTATTAGATTTTGAACAAACAATTTAACAGATAGATGAAACATTATTTTTTACTCGCTTTACTGCTGGGCTTTGTCGCTACAGCACACGCCCAGATGGACGACAAATTTTACTATCCCGACAAGCAATGGATAGCCATTGATTCGTTGGGCTACGAATCCATTGTCCTGCATTCCGATAGCGACACGCTGTATTCCGTATTCGTCAAGCCCGAAGTTCCCGCAAAAGCCACCATTATCTTTTTCCACGGCAACGGCGGCAACGCCTCAAAATGGGTAGAACACTTCCGTCCGTTGATTAAAGACGGCTTTCAGGTCTGCCTGTTCGACTACCGCGGCTACGGACAATCGACAGGAACGCCCACGCACCTGAACATCGCCGCCGATGCACGGCTGTTGATGGACAGCCTGCTTCGCCGCGAAGATGTGAAGCACACGAAAGTCATTATCTACGGGGCTTCCATCGGCACACAGGTAGCCACGCTTATGGCAAGGGAATATAACACCGCCATTACTGCCCTTGCGGTAGATGGCATGATGGCCTCGTTTACTGACGTGGCGCTGGCTACTTCGCCCGCGGAATATCACGAACAAATCAAGGCGCATTTGGTGTCGCCCTATTCCGCCAAAGAGAATTTCAAGCATATAAAGAATATCAAACTGCTGTTCATCCATTCGCCACAGGATTTTATCCCCATTGCCCAAGCCGAAGAAATATACAACGATGCAACGGGTGAAAAACGGTTCTGGAAATACGAGGGCGAACATGTAAGAGCGCCGCTGTTGTACCCCGATACGTTTACAGGGTATATGAACTGGCTGGCGGAATAATCATAAAATAAAAACATAAAACATAATGAAACGAACGTTTGAATTAAATGACGGAACATCAAACAAGTTCTGGACTATTGAAATCGACGGTGCAGCGTTTACCGTAACCTTCGGGAAAGCGGGAACCGCAGGACAATCACAAACCAAAACCTTTGCCGATGAGGCCGCCTGCATCAAGGAAACGGAAAAGCTTATCAGCGAGAAAACGAAGAAAGGATACGTGGAGCAAGGAACGGCGCAAAGCGAACCGAAGAAAGTAAAGATAATAAAGAAAGCATCCGTTAAAGCGCCCGCTGCATTTGACAGCAGGAATACAAGAAACTGCAAAACGTTTATCGACGTGGTAGCTTCGGGCAATATAGACCTTATCCGCCAATTTGTTGAAGCAGGTGCAACGGTTGACCAATTTTTAGAGGTCAAAAAGAACTTTTGGCTGCATCCGTTCCTCATTGCGCTGATGCACAAACACAACGATGTATTGCGCTATTTCCTTTCGCTGTGGACGTATGGTAACGATGATTCCATGATTATGCTGGCGGCGGGAGGTGTCAGCGCACACCTGGGAGGCAAGACGCCAGACTATCCGAAAATAAAACCCGTGAAAGGGGTTGAAACGTTGCTCGAATGCGGTTATGACGTGAGCAGGGACACTAAAATCCTCAACTCGTTCCCTCAACTGATGAGCTTGCCCGACGAACTTCGGGAGAAGATATTCCGACAGATAGACATAAACGTTGCCGACGGCAATGTAATATACAAAGCCATCACAAGCTACAACGACACCAAATATGCGATTCAGTTGTTAGACCTCGGCATCAGCCCCAACAACACACCCAGTACATCCAAAGGATACTTCAACGAATATGGTTCGCCGTTGCATGCTGCCATCAAGAGCCTGTATTACCAATTTGGCGGATGGCGTGAAGTTAAAAAATATGACACATTGCTTATTGCCAAGCTGATAGAGAAAGGCGCCGACATGAAAGCCGAAAACCGGAGGGGACGGACACCTTACGAATACGCAACAAAGTCGGATGACATAAAAGTGCCGAAGGAGGTGATTGAGCTGCTCCGCAAGGCAAGTGACGTATGAAAATAATAAAGTTATTCTGTTACCACCGAATCCATATCTATAAATCAAATAACCATTCATACAATCAAAAAAAAGAAACGATGAAAACAAAAACAAATCTTCAAACAGGAATAGCATGTTTACTGCTATTGTTTATCACTCTACTGACTGGGTGTGACATGCCTTACACAATTAAATTGGATGGAAAATCCAAGTACCGGATACCAGCAGAATGCGGACGGTTGGAGGTTTCCTGCAAAGAATTAATGGGGTATAATTACCGTTTGAAAATAAAAGCGATTGACGGAGAGTTCGACATTCACACAGATAGTCTGAAAATATGGGCACATCCGCAAATGGTTTTTTCAGGTGCAGAGTTCATGATGGATAAAAATGCAGTATCAGGACATATCACCCTAAAAAGAAAAGATGTATTAGAATGTGTTTTCTCTACCTTCCCGAAGGATTTCGACAACTTTGACCCTGAATTGTACCGGGTAGTGATACTCCCCAATAATTTTATCATGTGTAATAACAAGCCGTTGATAAATGATACCATACGAATCAGGTAATTTGAATAGATGAAAGAAATACTGGTTTTTGTTGTGTTTTCTGCTCTGCTATTTTTCGGTTTTGTGGTTATGCTGATTATGGCTTTCATAAGGAAAAAGAAAAGTTTTGCTATTATTTCATTCCTGTTACTACTGCTGTGTATCGGTTCAGTATCACGAACAATTTATATGATGGCAAGCAAATCGTACCGCAAGGTAACCGGCTTGTTCGAGCCGCGCACGGGCGATGAGATTTACCACGCCCTATTCGGTCAGCCCTGCGATTGCGTGAAAATGCTCCGCGCACAAGACCAGGAGGTTCCCATAATCGACTATGCCATATGGTTACAGGCGGAAACCTGCCCCGAAGAGTTGGAGCGTATTCTGCGACAACACGAATACCGTTCGGTAATACAGGTAAGCAATAGCGTCGATTGGTCGGTTTCGCAAAACTCATATGACTGGTTCGCCCCCGAAACGCTGGGCGACACTATCCGCGTGTTTGTTTGGGAAAAAGACGAACGTATCAGGCAAATCATTTACTCGTCGATGGACAGTACGCGGATTTTCTGCGTGGATATGGCGAAATAAAACAGCGAATTGTATAAATTATAAAACAATCAAATGAAAATTATTCTCCTCATTCTTAGCTTGTTCTTTTGCATGGCATGCCATCATCAGCCGGAGAAAGTTATATCCATAAGTTATACCGCCGCCGATTTCAATATCGAATTAACCAGGGAACTGACGATTAGGGCAGATTCAATACTTTTTACCAGTACCAACCATTTGGGGACGCGAAACGAATTCTGCGATACCACTTCCGCCGAACTATGGAAAACCCTGATGGAAAAATACGATTTCCAAACATTCCAGCGTATAAAAAACGGCGAACCGGCATCTGCTTATGCACCAGACCGTACATTCTGTATAAATACCGCTTCCAAAGAGTATTCGTTTACTAACGGAGAGGCGGACGAAGCGTATAAACAACTCGGCGACTTTTTCACCATCATTAGCGACTTATTAATCAAATGCTATGAAAGAAGTGTGCCCGTAAATATGTAAAGGATGAAAAAACTTTTCCTACTCACAACGTTTCTGTTCTGCCTGATAGGTATGGTCGAAGCGCAACCCATAACGGCCAAACAAACCGACTTGGAAAGGCAAGGTTTGAAGGGTAACGTGCGCACGATGACCGAGAAAAGCCGCGATGTGAGCGGGAATAGGCATAAAAACATATTCTACTACAATGAACATGGAAATATCACCGAACTGCAATCGTTTAGCAATGGTTTGCTGACGGAAAAAATCACCTGTCGTTATGACGATTTGGGTGCGATAACAGAAGAAATCGGAAAGTACGAAACAAAAGAATATGTGTACGATTCATTAGGCTACAAAGTAAAAACTATGTTGAACGGAAATCCTTACCTAAGACATGAAAACACGATGGAGGACGGGCAACTGAAACAAATTGCCACGTACAACACAGAAAACAACCTTACCATGCTGGAAGAATATAATTACACCGATAGCTGTACCACTTATTCATGCACCTATTACAATGCTTCGGTCAATATCGTCATTACCAGCCGGTACGACAAAAACGGAAACCTACTCGAACAATCGTCGAATGCTGCCATGCCACCCGATGTTTTTGTGATAACATACCGCTATGATGAGAACGGGACTATGGTTGAAAGGTCAAATTTCAGCGCCGATTCGCCAGAGCAAAAATCGGGACTGGTGTACAAATACAACGACTATGATAAGGCGGGGAACTGGATAAAACAGATGGCCTACAGCGCCAAATACGGCGACCTGCATTCCGTACTTGAAAGAGAATTTACGTATAGAAAATATTGAAAGTATTTATGAAATTCAACATGAAACAATTCGTCATTCATTTGTTTGTGTTGCTTCACATCTGTACGGCGGCTTCTGCGCAGGAAAAAGGCGATTCGATATTCGTTACCGAATATGGTTGGAAAATCCTATCCCGAAGCGATTCCGTTTACCACATAAAAACCGTGAGCGTGGAAAATCCTGATTCGATAAGCGTAGAAACGAGAGTGGCTAAAGACTACGACTTGCTGGATTGGCGCGACAAGGCTGATAACATTGTCCTGTGGGACAGCCTACAGCTGAACGCCGATTTGGGTTTGACGGGTATGAAAATGGTAACCGATTTCGACCAGGACTACATTTTTATTGATAGCGACCGTTACGCCACCGTTTATCACGACCATACCGAAGGTACTACCAAGGTGGAATACAACTTGTGGCAAACACGATGGTACAACGGACTGAACTTTGCCATACTGTACAACGGCTGTGACGAAGAAGACAGTGCATTGTACGCCGACGCCATACTCATTCCGCTGAAAAACGGACGCTATTTTATTACCGGTGGTTTTGCGGGTACGCTGCAAACCAACGATACTGACCTCGATAGCCTGGCGCCGCAACGCTTGCCGTCGTATGATATCCGACCGTTCCGCGCCAACAGACGCATGGGCTTGTCATCCCGCTTCGGAAGCGAAATTATTCCCGCCCGATACGATTCGTTGCGGATAGAGAAACATGGTTTTCTTGTGGCGGCCTACCTCAACAAGCGGATAACGCTCTACACCCCGAACGGTAAAATGGTTTGCGACAGCCTGAAAGCCGCATGTCTCGTGCGCGACCGCTACCAGGTAATAGACCACCGCAACCGGATGTGTTACATCGACATAAAAGGCAACCGCACGGACGAATATTCATTTAGCATGATGAGCGTGGACGACCAGCTCTATCCCTTGCCTTACGATGTGGTGATAATTCCTAAAAACAAACGGCTTGACAAATCTTCCTGGGTGCATTTTATCGTGCCGAATGATATGTACCTGTCGGAATCGTTACCGGAAGCCCGCAAAAAGAATTGGAACTGGTTTTATGCCGATACGTTATTCCGTTATGGGTTGGATGAGCTGGAATTTAACTACATCACCCATTCGGATGAGTATTTTCGTTACCAATTTGAAATATATGAACTTCCCGATAAGTATGAACAAAACGTATTCGCCAACAGTAACACTACATCCTACAACCGTTCGGGCGACTATCGGCAGCTATCCATATACTGGGTGGTTGCCCGCAGCAAAGGCAAACACGGACTGTATGATGTACGCGAACCGGACAAGCCGCTGCTGCCCTTCGTTTACGATAGGATAATGGGAATTGTCCGCTACCGCGATACCCACCTGCTGCTCGAACACCGGGGGTTGAAGTGTTACTACCCCATAAGTAGCAAGCCGCGTTACAAGGAACTGGAACCCTTTGAACGGAATTTTGCCCGTTTTACCCTGTCCAATGGTCGCAAAGGCTGGTTAGGGTTGGATGGGAAAGAATATTTGGATGAAGCAAAATAAAAAACAAAATACAAGCATGATTAAAAAAATCTGCATGGCAGTCGTACTCGCCGCAAGCCTATCTTCGTGCCATGCGCAAAACCGCGAAGCCATGATGCAAGAAGCTACTGACATACTAGGGAAGTTGTACGAAAACGTGCAATACTGCGATAGTGCCGTGAACTATCATGTTGGTATTAAAGTCGGCCTGTGTGCTTTCGAACTGCTGGTAAACGATATGCCTGTGTACCGTTACGACGGCAGTGATGGCAACGGAACCGCCCAAATGAGCGCAGCCGTCAATACCAACATCCTGAAATCAGGTATTCAGACATGGGAGTTGCGGCTATACCCGCCCGTAGCCAACGGAAGACGGATGGAAACGCTACCCGAAAACGTAAAAGCAGAATTGAAAGTGGAAGCCTTGCTGTTCGATAGCGACGGTAGTATGCGTTACCTGTCGCAACCCATTACACTGCTCACCACTCCTATCATTGATAAAGACGGAAAATCCGTCTTTGCCGATGCGGGAAAACCCGAAGCCATTTACCGTGGTACATTCGAAGCGAACGTACCCTACGAACTGACGGGATGGAGCCGCAGCAAAAACCTGACCGAATGCGACAGCACACAACTGAAAGCTCAATTGATAACGGTTTACAAGGAGTTTCGCACACTGATACAAAACGGAGATCTGGGCGAGATTGCCCGGCGCATCCTGCCGCGCGAACGGGAAACTGCCCAATGCCTGTACTACGACAAAGCCCAAAACGAGCATTACATGAGTATTTTCCTTGAAGGCTTCGGGCAGGAAGGGCAAAAGCCTTACCCATTGGAAAAGTACAAAATCACCTATTGGGGCAACGGCCGTATGGCAACGCTCGAACGCACCGACATGTGGTTTGAACCCGCGCTGGCTACTCAATATTTCGTGGAAGGCAAAGAATATACGCACACTTTCTACTTCTACTTCCATCTCCCCGAAGGAAGCGAGGAATTGGAGGTTATCAGGTAAACCAAGGGCGAAGTTGATGGCAACCCATGGACAGTAAGGTATTGAAAGTAATAATCTAAAAAGATAAAAATGAAAACAGAAGAAACGAAAGGCAGACCATGTCTGAAATTGACACGCTTTTGCGGAGAAGAACTTTATCCGATAAATAAAGCCACTTGGAAACTCTTCAAAGATGAAGAGGAAAACATGCATGAACTTTGGCTTGAAATTGAGGCGGATTATGGAATAATTTTGAGTGAAGATACCAAATCTCTTAACGCTGAACCATCTTGGGAATTAACTTATCGTCGTGAAAATTTGGTAGCAAACGACCTGACGGTGGGATTTCGAGCAGAAATTCCAAATGGTTATGATGACAACATAGATGATACTGTTACAAATTTCTATTATTGTGAACACGAACCATCGGACAATAATGTAATTGAAATATTAGCAACAGAAGGAAATCGGTTGCTAATTCGTGTTGTTGGAGAGATTACGGATGTTAACTACTATGACGGTTCGAAACCGAAAAATAAAATATTTGTCAAGACTTGGTTTGACGCGAAATGACAAAGACTACCGCCAATTGCCGGCAGCAGAATGAAAAAGTAAAAAGAAATACAAAATGAAGTCATGAATACATCCGTAAAAAATGTGGTGATCACCATTACCGCATTCCTATTATTTCTTTACTTGCTGAAAATGCAGGTGGTAAATGAACACTTGTCATTTATCAGTAACGGCAGCCTGCGCTTTGCTGTCAACTGGTTCCTTTGCGGTGTACCAATCTATGTTGCGCTGTTTATGATGCACAAGCCTGGACAAATCATGGAAAGCCTCGGTTTGCGCTACGGCTTGCTCGAAGGTTATGGAATTGCTTATTTAGCTGTCATTCCCATGTTGCTTGGTTTTGCCTTTACGGGAACGTTCAATACGTCGTTGACCATCGACGAGTTTATCCGCAAAGCCGTTTTGGCGGGATTCTTCGAAGAATTGTTTTTCCGAGGGTTCCTGTTCGGGATGCTATTCCGCTACGCCCGTTGGGGATTCATTCCTGCCGTGCTAACGGGCGCTATATTGTTCGGCGCCGTGCATCTATATCAAGGCGGCGATATGCTGTCCGCCTTTGCAGCATTCGGCGTTACCGCCTTTGGAGCCGTGCTGTTCAGCTGGGTGTATGCGGAATGGGAGTATAACCTGTGGACGGCTATCGGGCTGCACACCTTTATGAATGGCGCGTGGTTGCTGTTCGCCGTGGATAGTAATGCTACGGGCGATTGGATAAGCAATATTTTCCGTGTGGTAAGCATCATTGTTATCGTTGTGGGAACCATTGTTTACAAGAAAAGGAAATGCCGACGGTTCGAAGTGAATAAAAGGACGTTGTGGGTGAATAACAAATAATCCAATCATATAAAAATGAAACAAATATTCTTTACGATTACATTATTGCTGGTTTGTGTAACACTTTACGGACAGGAACAACCGATTCAGCCCGGTGACATCAAAATGTATTTTCAAGAAGTAGCGGCAGCTACCAAAAAAAGCCGCGGACTATGGAATAAAGACCTGTACGACTCCATCCTGCTGGTTGATGCTCAAACACGCCGTGTCTATGCCAATACGCCCGATTCGGCGGGGCTGTTGAAACAAGACGGGGATATTTATACGGGCATTCTTCCCGAGAACCAGCATATCTCGAATACCTGTATCCGTTGGAACGGGACGGATTGGGCGATGGTTGCCCTGCCCCTCTCCGAAAACAAGTACGACCGTGTCAGCCTGCTGATTCACGAACGGTTTCATGTGGTACAACCCGAGTTGGGATTCGTCCTTACGGGCAATGATGGCTGTAATCATTTGGACAGCAAAGACGGACGAATCTACCTGCGGCTGGAACTCGAAGCATTAAAACAGGCGGTGACTTCTTCGTCGAAAACCGAAATGCTTCGCCACCTGACTGCCGCATTCGTATTTCGCCGCTACCGCCAATCACTCTTTCCCGATGCGGGAAAGCAGGAAAACGAGTTGGAACTGAACGAAGGCATTGCCGAATACACAGGCGAAGCAAGCTGCGGCAGGCTTGACAAACAGAAAACTGCGCATTTCACGGAAAACATAGACGGGTTTATGCACAACCCGACCTTCGTGCGATCCTTTGCCTACCAAACCATCCCCGTGTATGGTTATCTACTGGACAAAAGCCACAAGGGATGGAACAAAAGCGTAAACATGCGAACCAACCTTGCAGACTATTTCATAAACGCTTTCGGTATCCAATTGCCTTACGATTGGGAAGCAGAAGCATTCGCGTTGCAACGCGACGGAAACTACCACAGCACAACCATCATCGCCGAAGAAACCGAACGGGAAGCACAAGCCCGCAAGCGCGTTGCCGAGTATAAAAGTTTGTTTATCGAACAGCCTCATTTTGAAATTGCCTTCGAGCAAATGAAGATACAGTTCGACCCGCGCAATATCATGCCGCTGGAAGATAAGGGAACGGTGTATCCAAACATTGAGGTTATTGATAATTGGGGAATACTGCATGTTATTGGTGGCGCATTGATGAGTCCGAATTGGGACAAAATCACCATAACCTGCCCGACGAATATGAACGGGAAACATCTGTCGGGCAAAGGCTGGACGCTGGAAATGAATGAGGGGTATTCCGTTATCATTGTTGACGGGAATTTCGGATTAAAAAGAGATTGAGTAAAAAATGAAAATAACGTTTTACATATTCGTTCTTTGCTTTACACTTGCATCCTGCAACTTATCCCGAACCAATTATGTGATGGAAGGCGATGCAATGCTGCCGACAATAAAGGAAGGAGAGCACTTGAAAATACAAAAAGGCGCCGACTCTCTCACATACGGGGACATCGTCATCTTTGAATTTACGGATAGCGGCGACTTTGCCGATATTAGTGGCTCTATTGTGTCGAGAATCGTTGCGCAGCCCGGAGACAAGATTTTTGTTGCCAAAGACATGTGCATTATTAATGGAAAGAGCAACGGCTATCAATTCATCCAAAGCACAGGCTACACCAACGAATATGAAGAGCGGATGCCCAACAGTTGCACGATTCGTATTTACAGCGATTCGCGTCAACCTACAATGTCCAATACAGATGTAAGCGTGATTCAGGTACCCAAAAATCATTACTTTGTGATGAGCGACAACCGGAGCAATGCCATTGATAGCAGGTATATCGGCAGCATCCCCAAAGAAAAAATCATAGGGAAAGTAAACCCAAAATAACCTCATATAGAATATTCAAGAATCATTATGGCAACAGACGGAGTAAAAATAATTGATGGCGATACCGCCCACGATATTTATAGTGGCTTTATGGATCTGTTTGACCACGGTGCCACCATAGAGGCATTAAAAAATGAATACATGAAGGACAAAGAGGGATGTACAGATGAGGAAGAATATGAAATATGCGTTACTGCATACGCTCTTGCGTTTTGGGAAATTGGAGAAATGACCGCCGAAATACTGAAAGATGTTGAGGAAGCTATAGCAAAACAAGCAGGAGTAATAAGCTGGACATTTGAAGCCGGGGAGAAAAAAGGCAAAGCACGGCAAAAAGAGTTGGATAATTTTTGGGTGAAGATTAACCATCCGAGAGAAAAGCCCAGAAAAAGTAAAAACTACAAGAAAGTAACTGAATTTCTTCTGAAACAGGGCAATGTACTTGTGTTTCAAAATTTGGATAAAACTTACAGTATTACAGTTGTAACCGACATTTCTCAAACGAAAGGAAAATGTTATTATACGTTTAGCCGGACATTGAGTAGGTTTGAACATATACCAAAAATAGAAGACATCGAAAATGTTGATTTTATTGGTAGCCGGAGAGGAATAAGCCTGACACCTTGGTTGTGGGGACTGGAGTTAGAACAGAAACAGTTGAAAAAGTGTATCAATAAATTTCAATACATTGGAGATGTAAGTATTAATGGCAATGGAAGATGTTATGATTCGGCAATAAGTTTTGAAGATTTTTGTGCCAAATTTCCTTTAAGCGAACAGGAAAAAACAAACGCCAATTACATGGGAAGAAAAATACATAAGTTCAACTTTAAAGAACTGATACCAAAATGAAGAAACATTTCGACCTAAAAGTTACTCAAAACAAAAATCTACGTTTCAATGAAAAAACCTTGCGGATTCTTGAACACTGGAGTTGGTGGCCAGACCGAAAAAAATCCAGAGAAGAAAATACTGACGACCCCGAAATGCCGGAAGCCATTGAAATGCTGAAAGACAGGGGTTATCCGATAACCGACAGTTTCATTGATTTCTATACGGAGTTCGGGGGTATGTATTTTGCGTTCAAAGTATTTAATAAATCTATGAATAGTGAGGTTGACAGGGTGGTTTGCTTTATCATGGCAGAATCTTTCGAAATCGAATATGATGAAATGGTGATTCATTATTATCCCCAATTTATAGGATGCGAAAAATTGACACTCGTCGGGCATTTGGACGGGCATTCCTCTCTTGTGATAAGATGAAAACAGCGTTCTATATTCCCTGCACAATGAAGGATATGTAAGAGTTGGCGAGAAGGATGCGGCTATTGACTTTCTTTTCACGGCAGATTACTCCGACTTCAATAGCGTAGATGATAATGATTGGTGGAAAAAACAATATACAGAAGGAGCAATGAGAAATATGACTAAGATACAAAAAGACAACTACCAACGGTTCCAACAAAAATTCGAGAAAGGTAAAACTTGCATTACAGAAATAAAATGAAAAAACATTTCGACCTCAAACACCTGTCTGTCCTGCTGATAATGCTACTTGCTGGAACATACGCCCACAGTCAGCCTTGCAAGGATTATTTGCTATCGTATTCCGAAACCGACAGTACAGGCAATGAACTTTACGGTTATAAAACTATAAATGGAGAAATAGTCATCAAAGCACGATACCGTTTGGTTTATACCGATACGCTGCACCTCATGGCTACCATAATGACACCCGATTGGGAGGTGGTGTGCATCGACCGAAACGACAGCGTACTGTGCCGCCCGTTCATCTTCGATAATGGCCCCGACTACATATCGGAAGGTGTTTTCCGTATTGTCGAAAACGGGAAGATGGGATTTGCCGATACCGACGGGAAAATCGTTATCCCTGCCGTCTTTGATTTTGTGGCGCCCTTCGGCGATGGTGTGGAAGAATTGCGTGAGGAAGGCGTTGCCGATTACGTGATGGGCGGACACCGCCAATATCTGCCCGGCGACGAATACTGGACATGGGCAGGCGGTTACGAAAGCGGATACATCAACCACGCAGGGCAGCGCTTTGCCAAAATATCGAAATTGAAAAATGGTAAGCGTAAAGCATGGACGCACGAGGGTAAGCGGGTGTGGCTGGATAGAACAGGAAATATTATCAATAAATAAATATCCCCGATGGAAGAAAGCAGATGGAGCGGAATGGAGTATATTCCTTTGGTTATTATTTTTTTTGCCGTTATTTATTGCATAGTTACCATCTTGCTGAATCATATCCTATTTTGGATATTGACACGTTTTTTCCATAAGAGCTATTCAGAAAAAATAAAGAACCGTACTCTTTACATCATTGTGGCAACAGGTATTATTCTGTTTTATTTATTCTAATTAGATCTTAAAAATGAAGAAATATTTTGACTTCAAACACCTGCTCATCCGTTTGGCGGTATTGGTAGCTGTACCCGCGCTAACTATCGCTATTGTTGCCATTATTGCAGAAATGAACCCGCCTACTCTCGACAGACACAATCGCGGTAACCCAATGATGGGTGCGGCGATACTGGCCTACATGGAAATCATCCTGATGGGAATAGCACTGTTTGTGGAAACCCTATGGTTGCATTTCCGCAAGCAAACAAGGAAGCGGAACTCAAACCTGCTGATTGTAGGCGTAGCTATTCTTGGTTGGTTGTGGTTTTACCTGATGATGTACTAAAACAAATAAAAAGCTGTAAAACAAAGACAGCCTTTCGTCCTTTAAAACCTAAAAAAATCATAGACATGGACATCGACCAATTTTTTCAGGAATTTTCCGTTGAAGCATCCGAGACGGTTCCCGAAGCATTGGCGTATAGTTCAAGCACGCTCGATGCCATAGCCCGCGCTTCGGGAAAGAGTTTCTACGTAATCGACTATCACAAACGGGGCTTTGCCTACGTGTCCTCCACTCCGCTGTTCCTGTGCGGGCGCAAACCCGAAGAAGTGCTTGCGCTGGGCTACCACTTTTACGAACAGGTGATGCCCGCCGAAGATTTGGAGATGCTGCTGGAAATAAACCGGAAAGGTTTCGACCAGTTTCACAGCATGCTGCCGGAAGCACGCATCAACCTTACCATTACCTACGATTTCCGGCTCATCCAACCCAACCGGAGACCGTTGATGGTCAACCACAAGCTGACGCCGATATTACTCACGCCGTCGGGCGAGATATGGTTGGCCTTATGCGTGGTGAGCCTATCGTCAAGCAGCAACCCCGGTAACGTATTCATCCATATAAACGGGAAGTTGTACCACTTTCTGTATTCATTTGCAGGTAAACGGTGGTGCAAAGCAGAAATCATCACCCTGTCGGAGCGGGAAAAAGAGGTGCTGCAACTCTCGGCCGAAGGTTACTCCAACGAAGAGGTTGGCGACAAGCTCTGTATCGACATCAACACCGTGAAGTTCCATAAGCGGAAGCTGTACGAGAAATTCAACGTGAAAAATATCGTAGAAGCAATCACCTTTGCCCAGAACAACTGGCTGTTGTAGGCATTAGTATCCAAGAAACCTGAAAGCGTATCCATAACGGATGCGTTTTTTTTTGCACTACACTTTCGTGTAGAAATGAGAATCAGAGCGTTAAACTACCTTTTCGTGTAGCTCTTATCCCGGGTATCTCCCGTACTTTTACTTCAACATAAAGATATAAAAAGATGGACACTACGCATAATACTCCGATTCTCAAAGCCGTGCAGCCAACCGACAGTCAGGATGCCGTGCAGCTTATCATCCGCATGGCTCGGGAACAGGGACTGAAAAACATTCTCTGTGCAGGCAGTACGGATAGCTTTCCGGCGAATTCCGCTATCGCGGGCATCAACACATTTGATCTGCCGGAGGAAACACATCGACAGTTCAACCGCTATTGTTTCGAGCGGTCAATCCCCGTGCTGTACCCCTTCGATATGGGTTGGGGAGCCGTAGTAGCCGTAGCTACCGTACACAGCCTGTCATTGAACGATGCCGTAAATATAAAAACCGGAAACTACAACGATGACATCAGAGGGTATATAGCGCGTTATGCGAGTTTCTGGAGCCGGGAAACGCCGGAAAGCCTCCTACAGAGGAATAGCTCGGAATTTTCAAGTACCCTTATGTTGCAGATGAGTTTGCAAGTGCTGTTGAATCTTGCCGCCGGAAAAACAGTAAAGCCGTTTCCCCACCTGTATTATACCCTCTGCAACCCAATGGAATAATAAACACAAAATAGGAGGTGAATATGATAGATTTTGTACGAAAACTGAAAAAGGAAGTCGAAGCGGAAGTTCGCCGTATAGAAGCAGCCGATTCGAACAGTCTGAAAAAATCGTTGCTGGCCTCTCAAATATTAGGTAATGCGTTTGAGCGGTTGAAAACCTTTACCATCGGATACCGATTTCGGGATGATGCCGAAGAAATCCATTTTTTCAAGCATATCAAGCCCTTGTTGTGTTCGCACCTGATATATTACAGGAAAGTTTACAACATCGAGATGAACCGTCCCATAGGAAGTCTCGATGCGCAACGGACATATCTCCTCCATGAGTTAGACCGCATTCACGAGTTTCAGCAAAAACGGCAGGATTTTTATCGCTACCTGCGGTCGGGCGCCACCAGTCTCGACTGCATTTACTTCATGCGCGGTAAAACGGATATGGAGCTGTACCTGGAATCATTCTACTACGAGCGCGACCCGCTGTTCTCGACCAACTGCGATTTCAAAGTAGCGCGGATTATGGCGAACGACATGTTGCAGGGTTTTCTTCAGGGAGAACTTCAAGCGCTCGATATTCAAAGCCTGCACCCCGGAGAAAGTCTGAAAAATAAAATCACCATTACGGCCAGGAAAACGGAAATCATTGAGCTGATTTACGGGCTGGACGGTGTGGACTTCTTTGGTCGCGCCCCTTTGACCTTAGTCGCCGCCCATATCGAAGAAACCTACGGTATCAAATTGGGCAATGTTTCCCGTGCATTTTCGGAAATGAAATTACGCAACGAACCCACTCCGTTTCTGAACCGGATCACCAACTCCTTCCTGAAAAGAGTGGGAAGGCAACGAAAAAAGAGCAGGGACAAGGGCAATAATGGTGCTACCGGATAAACTTCGGACTCATATAGGAATAATAAACCTGCAACATGCTGTAAAATAGTTGACTGCAAATCAGGAATACCAGGCTCTGTATCATTCGGCAAGAAACTTTTTCGACCCGCATTTGCCCCTAAAAAGGGAGTAAATGCGGGTTTTGCTTTTTTTATACCAATTTGTAAAAATCCGGTTGTTTGATCATATGCTTAAAGTCATAAATAATGCCGTGATAATCATAGTGTTGTGCAACTATTCGTTAACATCCGTACAGAGTATGGATGGGAAAATAAATCAAAAGCCACTGCCAAAAATCAACTTGTAAGCCGTTGCAAACGAAGGGAGTAAGATTTTGCTTCAAAAAAACATATACCGAACTTGCTACCAGCTATTTGCAAACACCCGACCTTTGGCAAACCAATAAAAAAACGAGTATATGAAAGCAATAATCATTCATTCGGATGCGTGTAAAAATGAGTAAATCATGATAGACAGGGAATTACAACAATGGATGCAAGGCTGGTTTGAGCAGATTATGGTACGGTTCGACCGGATAGACCGCTATTTGGAAAAGATGGCAATAAAAGAAAAGCTGTTAGAGGGTGAAAAACTCTTGGATAACCAGGATGTTTGCCAGATGCTCAACATCAGCAAGCGGACGCTGCAACGCTACCGTTCATCGGGCGAGCTGCCCTACCAAATGGTCTATCATAAAACATTCTATAAGGAAAGCGACGTGGAGGCCTTTATCAAATCCAATTTCGCCAAAGGGGAAAATCAGGATGATGATGAAAGCTCCGGTGATACGACTACGGAAAATGATTCGGATAATGAACCTCCGAAAGACACAGGGGATGATCCCGAAGAAACAGACAGCGATTAATCCTGTCTGCATTTCGTCTATATTCATGAAAGAACCCCGCACCGTCGAGATGACAGGCGTGGGGTTCGCTATTTGAAGGTGGCGCTTACCTTTAGATTTTAAATCCTTTCTTTTCAGGTATTCCATGTGAAGGCCGTACAATAGCCGCCCGCTCACCCAAAAGTGCATTGATATTTTTCAAATTATCCGGCATGGGCACAAATTTGTTTTCCTCCTTCGGCACATCCGCCATGATACCGACACTCTGCTCGATAGGTTTCAGCGATGCCTCGATTTTGCGCTCCATCTCCACCATTTCTGTTTTCAGTTCCTTCAGCTCGTCTTCCCTTTTCCAGGGGCTTTCCACCACCGCTTTGAGCGTAGGGACATCTTTCATGAGCTTTTCATTGTCCGCCTTGTATTTTTCCAACAGGGCAGGCATGGTATCGAGGGCGTTCAGGAAATTGGCCGCCGCCGTTTTCGGGTCGGCTGCGATATGTCCGTGATTGTAATTATACAAAATCTCACCCTCGCCTTTAACAAAGAAACGGTTCTGTACCAAATCAAAACCATCCTTTATGGTGGTTTCCGATTTCACCAGCAGGGTAAACCCGTAGAGCGAGCCAATAGGTTCCGACAGGCCGTGTGTCCGTGCTTTGTCGGCTATCTCGTTCAATTTCTTGCCGACCGATATAGGGTCAGTGGCAGCAAAGCCGTCCAATCTGACCGGATTCAGGCGCGTACCGTCGGGCGCGGTCTGCACACGAGCGACGAACGCTTCCACGTCTTTGGATATGCGGGAGATAAACCCTTTGTTGGTTTCGACCGATTTCATAATTTCCTCCAGCTTGAAACGGGTCGAGGATTTGCCTTGAGTAAACGCCCGCCGTTCGCTCTCCAATGCAGTTATTTTCTTTTCCAGCCGCGCTTTCTCCAGCAACTCCGTGTTGCCGGACAGGATAGCCACATATTCGGAAAAATTCATCCCCGATTTTTCATCCATGCTGCCCTCGTCAATGGTACGCGAGCCGAGGTTGTTGTTCTTTAGCTGGTTAATGAATAGCTGTTTGTTGTGCAGCAACCCGAACTTATAAGCGTCCAGCGACTTCTCGACAGCATAAATCACCACATCGACCTTGTTGTCGGCGTATAGCTTGGCTATCTCATTGCCCTTGCGGATGCCGCGCCCGTCGCGCTGTTCAAGGTCGCTTGGCCGCCACGGTGCATCTAAATGATGGATAGCGACACACCGTTTCTGTGCGTTCACGCCTGTGCCGAGCATTTCGGTAGAGCCGAACAATACGCGGATTTTACCCTCGTTCATTGCCGCAATCATCGCCTTACGGGACTTTTCCGTTCCGGCTTCCTGGATAAAACGGATTTCCGAAAGTGGAATGCCGTACTGTGTGACAAGCTTGTTTTTAATCTCGCTGTACGGGTTCCATATATCCGGTTTGTAGGTTCCCAAATCCGAAAACACGAACTGTGTCCCCTTGTGCGCATCATAATCCCTATAATACCTGGCAATGACAGCCGCGGCATGGTTGGCTTTGTTGTCGATGTCATCACCGTATTTCTGCGGGTCAATCAGGCGCATATCGAGGCTCATTTTCCGGGCATAGTCCGTAGCAATGAGCATCCTCGCCTTATCCTCGCTTTCCGAAAGCGGTTCACGCCCCAAAACGGTAGCATCGCCCGTCTTGGCGAACACCATCAGCTTTTGAATAAAATCCTGCTGGTCGGGCGTAGGCGGAATATTATGCAAAATCTCGTTCTTTTCAGGGCGGTCGATACCGATATCCTTTGCGGTACGAAAGTCCGTAATTTCCGAGTAAAAAGCCGCCAATTCGGGTACTTTGATGAAGTAGCGGAACCGCTCTTTCTGCACAATCTGATTGGTGACGGAAAACTCGTAGTCTTTGGTTTTCTTGGCAAAGATGGCAGCCCAGGCATCGAACGTATTGATACCTTGCCGTTCCAGCTCCTTCGGGCGCAGATATTTGAATAACAGGTACAGTTCGGTGAGCGAATTAGAAATGGTCGTACCCGAAAGGAAGGTTGCGCCCAGATCTTTGCCCGTCCTGTCCTGAATGGTGCGCACGGCAAACAGCATATTGAGCGCCCGCTGGCTGCCGTCGGAGTTTCCCAAGCCCGCCACGCGGTCGTGGCGGGTGGTAAAGGTCAAGTTTTTAAATTTGTGCGATTCGTCCACAAACAGGTGGTCGATACCCATCAGGCGGAAGTCCACCGCATCGTCCTTGCGGGTGGCTATCTGGTGGGCTATCCCTTTCAGGCGGGCTTCCAGATTGGTTTTGCGCTTTTCGACACCCCGGCGCATGAAATTGGAAACTTCTCCGCCTTTATTGCGCAGCACTTCCAGATTTTCCTCCACGCTATCCAGCTCTTTCTGTAAGATGTCGCGCTGTATTTCGGGCGATTGCGGAATCATACCGAACTGTTCATGGGTCATTATCACCGAATCCCAATTATTATTTTTCATTTCGTTGAAGATACGGGCGCGTTTGGCGGGCGTAAAATCCTCCTTGCCCGGATAGAGTACCTTTGCATTCGGATAAGCGGTGCAAAAGGTTTGCGCTATCTCGTGGACGTTCGCTTTCAGGGCGATAATCATCGGCTTGTTAGCCAATCCCAGCCGCTTCATCTCCATTGTTCCGGCACACATAATCAGCGTTTTGCCAGCCCCACAGGCTAAGCACACCGCGCCTTTCCGTCCTTTCGGACGGTAGGTTTCAGTAT
>JBEBPN010000015.1:0-78129 GCA_040395895.1 Dysgonomonas hofstadii | reverse complement strand
ATGCAGGCGGGTTGATTAACGGAGTACAGAGTCTGCGACAGCTGTTACCTCCTGCAATAGAAAGTGAAACGGTTGTAAATTCTACAGCATGGAAAGTCCCTGCCGTTTCTATACAGGATAAGCCACATTTTAAATGGCGTGGATATATGCAGGATGTCAGCCGTACCTTTTATGATATGGAATTCATGAAAAAGTATCTCGATGTAATGGCTCTCTACAAGCTGAATATTCTGCACTTTCATCTAACTGACGATCAGGGATGGAGAATAGAAATCAAAAAATATCCCGAACTCACATCTCCCAAAACAACAACCTTCAGTGAAAAATACAATGAGCCTGCTGAAAGAAGCGGATTCTATACACAGGAGCAAATCAAAGAACTGATTGCCTATGCTGCCGAACGGAATATTACCATTGTACCCGAAATAGACGTACCCGGTCACACATGGCCTGTTATTCTTGTTTATCCCCAATTAGGTGTAAATGACATGAGAACGCCCGATTATCTTATACCCTTTCTTGCCTCATGGTCGTATTGGGGTATGCAGTTTACAGCCAATCCCCTAGACCCTACGAAAGAAAGTGTATATACATTCCTCGATAATGTCTTTACAGAAGTAGCCGCACTATTTCCGGGTGAATATTTCCACTTCGGAGGAGATGAAGTAGTACACCACCTCTGGGAATCGGAGAAACATGTACAAGACTTTATGAAAGAGAAAGGCTTCAAGGATGTGGGAGAACTACAAAGCTATTTTGTCAACAGAATAGCTAAAATGCTTATAGAAAAAGGCAAAAAACCGCTTGGCTGGAACGATGTACTGAAAGGAGCCGAAACACTAAGCAAAGATGTAGCGATCATGTCGTGGACAGGAAACATTAAAGATGTTGTAAGCAAAGGCTTCGATGCCATCGCTTCTCCTAATGCCTATCTCTATCTGGATATTACCCAAGAAGACCGCAACGACGGTACTATGACAGACCTTGCATACGGTACTATCAACTCAATGGAAAGAATATATGGTTATGATCCTACAAAAGGACTCAATGATGAAAAGAAAGCGCACGTACTCGGATTACAGGCTCACATGTGGCCCGCCGTAGCCCGAGAGGTAAAGGATGTGAATGTACAAAATTTTCCCCGTTTACTCGCCGTATCCGAAATAGCATGGCTACCCCTGTCCGAAAGGAATTATCCGGAATTCAACACACGGTTAGCTAACCACTATCCGAGATTGGATGAAATGAAAATAGACTATTTCCGCAAAGGGGGGTATATTACAGGTAAGTGGACTCCGGCCGACTTCAGCAATGATTATAAACCAGTGGAATGGGATGTCACCAAGAAAGTATATACCAACGGACGGGTTATGGCAGGATTTTACTACACCAAAGGTCAGGCCTATATGGATATCCGCAAAGTACAATTATTAGAAGACGGAAAGGTCATATCCGAAGATATCCATCAGGGACTTGCCGATAAGCAGAGGGCAACCAGCAGACCGAAAACCTATTTATATTATATGGAAGTAAACACTTATAATCCGAAAGCTAAATATACAATACGGGCTGAAGTCGCAGGAAAAGGTAGTGCAGATTCGTATGGTAATTTTATCTTCAATCTGAGTCCATACAAACCATTTACCGTTATAGAACCGAAATAATAAGATTAAAAAAAGAGGCTATTTATAAAAGTAAGTCACTACATAAAAAGGCTACAAGTTAAAAAACTTGTAGCCTTTTTATGTAGATGGGCTTTTAACCATAGTTATTTGAAGATTTCATTTAAATGTTCACGCTGCTTTTTGAAAAATTTCGACTGGGTTTCTTCATTCGACTGGGTAATCAATGAAGAATATTTCTTGATAGACTCCAGCCATTTCTTATGAGTTAAACAAGCTTCCTTCTCGTTTATGCCTATAGGATTTGCATGAGAAGAGTAAAAAAAAGATTCCGATAAATCGTCATACCATGTATATGAGGTATTAGCCTCGATGGGTAATTTCGATAAATAATAATCATATTTAGAATTGGCTCCATTATATCCCTTTAACACCAATTCCTGAGTAGTATCAATCAGTCCCGACAGATTAGACCTCAAATGCTCAAATTCATCTCTGTTTATAAGTCCCCTGTTGTAATAATAGAGTATATCCGTCATTATATTATAAAAGATATTTGAGTCTATTATAAATATGTTATTACTCAGATGAGGCGTATACTTTCTGATATCAGTACATATTACCTCTATTTCAGCAGGGATGTTCACTTCAGAAAAATAAAAATCCATAGGAACCTCGTGCATCTGGTGTATCCATTTATAATATGTAAATCTGAATAAATAATCAAACTCAATCATAAACACAATTAACGGACGGTTCATAGAAACTATAGATCCTGTATTCTTTGCATTGTATTGCTTTAAAGTAAGACTCTTGTATTTCTCAAACATAGCCAGAAAGATTTCTTTGGGTGTAGAATCGAGCTTTGCCTGTATCTCAAATATTGCATACTTACCCTTTGTCGACTTAAATATCTCGTCTATAGAAAAATCCAGATCCTGAGATAATTTATAAACATCATCGAATGAAAAATCTATTTCATTCCTGATTCTGCGATATGCCGACATTTTACTCAGGCCAAGCGTGTTTGATAAATAATCTACAGGACTGATTTGAGGAGGAATATTACTTAATATCTTATCAATTAAGACTCTATTTAAGTTCTTGTTCATGTATAAAATTTCTGATTAGGAGGATGGGAAAAGTCTACAATATTTGTTTAACAAAATTAAGACTAAAAGGAAAATGTGTGTTCAAGAGGGTTTTCTAATTTTATCATAAATTGCAAACTGATCACACCCAAATTATCATTAATGATGTATATATCTTTATTTATTGTCAATAAAGATATATTTCTCAAAAATTCTGTTATTTTTAACAATCATCGAACATTCCCTTCATCACACTACAGTAAGTGATAAAAAAAGAACTACACGATTATTCTAACTGATAAAAAAAGCACATATCAGGTTAATGCCCGATTCTTCGTTGTCGCTAATTTTGCCTTCACAGGAAACAATTACAAAACTCTATATAATAGAACTAAAACTATTTGACAAAAGAAGACAACTTATCACACATAATAACAAACTATAATGATTCAAAGATTATTTTTGACAGCGATTTGTTCGCTCTTTTTGCTGAATCTATCAGCACAGGTTACGATCGGTTCGGGTGAAAAGCCTGTAAGGGCTACCCTTTTAGATTTGAAGGGTCAAAATCCGGACAGTGAAAATATTACGTCCAGCACTGGAGGTCTAGTCTTACCACGTGTAAAGCTTACCGACAGAACTACTCTGGATCCATTTATTGATTCCGGAATCGATCCGGAATGGAAAAGTGCAGATGTCAATGTGGTGAAGAAACTGAAAGATGACCATACCGGCCTGATGGTGTATAATCTTTCTGTATCTGACCCGGGAGAGACCGACGAAAATCTGATCTTTGAACAAGGGATTTATGTCTGGAACGGCACACAGTGGAATATGCACAAAGCAGGGGAGACAAGGAGCGTTGCTGAAAAGGAATTCTTCTATATGCCTTCTTTCAATCTGCCTCTTTCCGGTGATCCGAATCTGGTTCTTAAATTCGATTTATATGAAGAATACGAGAAACAGTTTACTCAGGCAGGCAACTCATCTTTTGTAAGTAGTGACCCCTCAATGACTGCTATACCAAAGTTCGGTCGTGATAAATTAGAATATGTGGTTACAGCTTATGATGGCACTGTAATAAAAGAAGTAAAAATCGATCCTTCGGGCGCAACCAAAGGTACACTCAGATATAAATGTGTATCAGCATCAGCTCCGGCAAGTTCATTTATTAACATTGTATTTGTAATACTAAACTAACCATGAAAAGAAAAATAATATCGTTAAGTCTTTTTCTTCTCATCTGTATATGCCTTCAAGCCCAGAAAGAAGCTTATAACTGGACATTCGGTCAGGGTTCGGGACTCTCATGGGAAAATCCCAGAAGGTTCGGCGGAACGATTACACAGTTATATGGTACCACAACATCCATTGCCAACCTATACTTACCGACAAGTTTTCAAAATAGCATAAATACGTACGAAGGCTGTTTTACACTCTCTGACCCTCAGACCGGAAAGCTTATGTTCTATTCGGATGGTATCACTCTGTATAATGCAGATGGCAGTGTAATGGAAAACGGTGAAAACCTAGGAGGAGACCCCTCGTCGGCACAGTCAGGGGTATTGATGCCTTATCCGGGAGGCAAAAATATAGGGAAATATATAGCCATATCAATAAAAGATGGAATATCTACATCTAACAATGCACGATATGCTATAATAGATACAAATGGCGGTACGACAAAAGTTACCAGTAAAAATAATGAAATAAAGGGAGGCTTTGGTAGACGCGGCGAAAGTGTTAATGTTATACGCCATACCAATAAAAAAGATTTCTGGATAATCGTACCCGGATCGGGGCTTATAACCGGTACACTAGATTACAGAGCACACCTGAATGCGTGGTTGGTAACCGAAGATGGTGTTGCTGCAACTCCTATACGAACTGCCATTCCATTTCAGGTAGATCTAGGTAACGGCAATGGTGGTGGTAACCGCTATTTCAAATTCTCACCTGACGGCAATCATTTTGTATGGGCTCTGAACACTGCAGCAGGAGTGTCTATCGCTCTCGGTGATTTTAATGCGGCAACCGGTGAATTCAGTGGGCTAAAATCGCACCAAATGATAGATAATGATAATACTGCAAGAGGAGGTTATGGCGTGGAGTTCTCAAGATCAGGAAGAGCCCTATATGTAAGCCGGAGTTCAATGCTGTTCGCTTTCGATTTCGAGAGTTTAAGGGCAAACCCTATCACATACAGGTCTAAATGTTATGATTTTTATTATGGTGATGCAACCAGCTATGGACCGAAGACTTTATCGATAGGAGCAATCCAGCTCGCTCCCGATGGATATATATATGGTACATTCTATGATTCATGGTACCAGCCGGCATCAGGTACAGGAAAAGTTGTGGGAGCACTGAACGGCACACGTCCTCATATGATCGTAATCACAAATCCAGAGTCACCCACAGCACTCAGAATATACAGGCTGAATAACTTCCTGCTCGGAGGGGGCGGCCATATTGGTATTACCTCATTCAGCCCTTCGTGGTTTGCTATGCAGATAGAGGGACCTAAGGTGCTGTGTTCCGCCCCTGTAAGCGGAGTTACCGCCACATATTCAATTAATATGTCCGGAAGTGACAGGCCGGCAACTCTCCGGTGGTATTGGGATGCTAACAGTTCCAGCTATGAGACCCAGACAGTTACAGGAGACATTATGAGCAAGAACCATACATTTGCCCCTACTAACAGTGTTATAACACAAACGATAAAGATACAAGGACTTACAGCCAGTGCTGCTATTGATTTCACCGAAACACTTGAGGTTACGATATACCCTTCTCCGACAGCTACAGCCGATCCGATCAATGCCTGTGTGGGAAATTCGGTTACATTATCTCCTACTACTGTCAGTGATGGCGCCGAAGTGAAATGGTACACTACCGAAACAGGAGGAAATCCTCTGACCTCTACAGGTACTAATACAGCAGAATCAGATGTTTTGAATACTGCCGGAAGTGTATATTACTATATGGAAGTGAGTAATCCCGCATGTTCAGGTTCTGCAAGGATACCTGTTTTAGTAACCGTAGGAACCGGTTCTACACCTCAGGTTATCACTCCAAATCCTATTTGTGCGGGTGGTAAAGCAACACTGGATATTACAGGTGCATCAGGTGCTACTATAACCTGGTATGCAACCAGTACAAGCACTACCCCTCTGGGTACAGGAGCTACTTTTGTTACTCCTGCCCTGAGTGTAACGACTTCCTACTTTGCCGAAATAACCGGCTCTGCTTGCTCCAGCACAGCAGGCCGTTTGGAAGGAGTGGTAACCGTAAATCCTTTACCAACGGTTACAACAGTAGAGCCTCCGGGTTTCTGTGCGGGGAATACAATAACCCTCACTGCTACACCATCAGCAGGAGCTACGCTGAGATGGTATAAAAATATCGGTGATGTTACTCCTATTGCTACCGGCAATACATACACCACAGAAGTATTAAATGCCAGCACTGCATATTATGTGGAGGCATACAATGCTACTACAGGCTGTACCTCAGCACGCAAGGCTGTAAATATACAGGTATATCCTTTACCTACATTTACAGTAGCGCAGCCGGCAGCTATCTGCGCAGGCAACACAGTAACCATAACGGCTACACCGCTATACGGTGCTACTATAAATTGGTATAAGAATATCGGTGATGCTACACCTGTCTTTACAGGTAATACATACACTACCGTACCATTATATGTCAACACTACTTATTATGTAGAAGCATACGACTCTACCTTAGGTTGCTATTCGGCACGACGGGCGGTAAAAGTGACAGTCAATGACTGTTTCCTTCCTGTGAATCCACACATTAGAAGTGTATATAAATAAACAATCTATTAGAAAAATCGAAATATGATACCTTAATACAATAAATTGTAAGTAAACACTCAATACCTTAATGAGGAGGTCTTGTCTTAATTTGTCTTTATTGTCTTCATTACTAACCTCTCGCTGAAGTTTTATTTGTGAAAACGGAATGACGGTATTAAGGTATTGGGTGTTTACTGTACGGTTAAAGCAGCATACGATTTAAAGCATTTCGTCCAGGCACTTTCTCTGGCCTTTAAAATAATCGGACTGTAGCTCTTCGTTAGACATAGTAGTAAGGATACTGTACTTTTTCAGAGAATTAATCCAGTTTTTGTGCATAGAGCAGGCATATTGTTCACTACTGAATACATAGTTTGCCGGATATATCCAAAAATGCGATTCCTGAATGTCATTGCACCAGAAGTAAACACTATTAGCCTCTATCGGTAACGATGATATATAATAATTATATGTAGAACCGGTATTCAAAAACATACCCTTTCTGACTATATTTTCTGTCATATCCACCATGCCCTCCAGTTCTCCCTTTATAGCAGATATTTCTTTATCATTAATAAGCCCCCTCCTGTAATAATACTGTATATCTACTAACGAATTACTCAATACGTTTGGATCTATAATATAGATATTATTACTTACCAGAGGTAAATACTCCTCAATTTTATTGCACAAGGCGGTAATCCTTTTTGGCAAAATGGCATCTGAAAAACGATAGTCTAATGGGGCATCAGTTGTAAGGTGTATCCATTTATAGTAATAAAACCGGAACAGAGTTTTGAAAGGAATTCCTGATAAAAAAAATATTCTGTTCATTGTCATGAAAATTCCCGAATTCTTATTTTCGCTACGCAGTATCAATATATTGAGATACCGTTCCAGCATATTATAAAAAGTATCTTCCGGAATAGTAAATGGATTCTTAAGCAGTTTAAATAAAGAGTAGACATTATTTTCTAATTCTATGATTTCATCCATCGAAAAGCCTAACTTCTGAGAGAGTAATGCGACCTGCTCAAAATTGAAGGATGTTTCTCCCTTTATCTTACGGTATGCAGATTGAAGACTAATATTAAGAGTGTCGGCCAGAAATTCCGGCAGTTTAAGATTAGGAGTGATCAGGCTTTGAACCTTATTTATCACTAAATAATTCAAATTCATATTCATAACTATTGGGCATTATTAGCTAAAGGATAAAGATAATAATTAAAATTTTTATTTTTCCCAATAGAAACGAGAGTCAATACATAAGTTTATCCATATTATCGATATATTCAAATTGATGGCTGAAAAATTCCGACATAAGTTCTTCATTCGATTGTGTTATCAAAACGGAATATTTCTTCAATGACTCCAGCCATTGCTTATGAATGGAACATATCTCCGCATTACGGATTATCATGGGATTTACCGAATACGGATAAAAATAGGACATAACATGATCTCCCGAACGAGTGTAAACACTATTCGATTCTATATTGAAAGCGGACAGATAAATAAAAATGTTGTCGCCATAGCGGTCTGTGCCTTTATAAGAAAACTCCTCCGTATCTTTTACAATCTGAATCAGATCATATCTTAGCAGTTTCAATTCATCGTCTGAGATGAGCTTTCTTTTATAATAGTATTGTATTTCCTTTATAATATTCAGATATACTTCTCTGTTCAATATATAAGTATGATCTGCTATTCTTCCCTCATGAGATAAAATCTTATCTCTCAATTTAATCAGGTCGGGAGGCAGTACTACATCCATGAAACGATAATTCAAAGGAGTATTAGCTAACTGATGTGTCCACTTATAATAAAAAAACCGGAATAAGTTTTTATAGAAGAATGCAAGTATAAGCGGCACGCGGTTCTGTGCATGAATTGAGAGAGAATGCTTATTCGCTGATAAAAAATTTATATCACTATACAGGTTCTCAACTGTAGCGATAAAAGCACTAGAAGGATCAAAAGGTATATCATTTTTTGTATCGAAAAATATACGGTCTTTCTTTTTAAAATCAAATAGCTCGTCTACAGAAAAACCAAGATCTTCTGATAATCTATGTATTTCCTCGAAGGAAAACGGTATTTCACCCTTTAATCTGCGGTAAACAGACCCTTGACTAATCTCCAGAAAATCTGTCAGATAAGTAACAGTACTTATATGTTCTGGAATTAACTCGAGAATCCTCGATAATAATCTCTTATTTATGTCTTTATCCATATTTTCTTAAATAGATAGATATATATGCTATAACAATGTTACGTTAATTTCTATTTAGCATTTTGCTTTTTTAACACAATTAACAAAGAGAACAGAACAGAAAACAAAACTATTCAAATGATACTCTTTATAAAACAAGCAACCACTCAGTTACTGACAAACAGAATATTATACACTTCACTTTCCACCCCACCTCGTCTTTGACTATATCAAAAAACACCCTTTTAGGTCTTCTTTGCATCAATTTGACTTTTTCATAAACATAGTACGCCTCTACCTATATCTTGTTATTAACATATATTCATTTACCTAATTCTTGCGATTGATACGCTTTTCATTTATAAAGACCTTTGCTGCTCTGAAAAAAATAATATGAATCATTATACATTGAAAACCGTGTTTTACAAAATAGCCCTCATACTCGTTTTATTATCATTCACCCCACTTGCCTGGTCTCAAAGTAAAAAAGATGCAATGATCTCAGGCAAGATACTATCCTCAGAAAAGGAAACAATAGATTTTGCAACCGTTCACCTAAAAGGTACTAACTATGGAAGTACCCTTAACAAGGATGGTATTTATCACCTGAATGCTCCCGCAGGGGACTATACACTGGTAGTATCGGCAGTTGGCTACGAAACAGCAGAAAGAAAAGTAAAACTTGTTGCCGGAGAAAGGATTAAACAGAATATAATAATCACCCAACAAGCCACAGAACTGGCAGAAGTGTCAGTAACATCCAACGGCATCAGCAGGCTGCAACGTTCGGCATACAATGCTTTGGCTATAGATACCAAAGCATTGCAGAACTCTACGCAGAACCTGAGTGAAGCACTGGCGCGCGCTCCGGGTCTGAAGCTTCGTGAGGCAGGCGGTGTAGGTTCAGATATGCAACTAATGATGGACGGATTCAGTGGCAAGCATATCAAGATATTTATAGACGGTGTACCACAGGAAGGAGTCGGCAGTTCATTCGGGCTAAATAACATTCCCGTTAATTATGCGGAGCGCATCGAAGTGTACAAAGGCGTAGTGCCTGTTGGTTTCGGTACAGATGCTATCGGCGGAGTAATCAACATCGTCACAAAAAAAGATCATAAAAAATGGTTTATAGATGCGTCTTATTCGTATGGCTCATTCAATACGCATAAGTCGTATGTGAATTTCGGACAAACATTCGATAACGGGCTGACATACGAAGTCAATGCCTTTCAGAACTATTCCGACAACGACTACTATGTGGATACTCCGGTAAAAGATTTTGAAACGGGAGCGATAAACAAGAGTAAGATAGAGCATGTAAAGCGTTTCCACGATAATTATCACAATGAAGCGATTGCTGGTAAAATAGGTCTTGTAAACAAGAAATGGGCAGATCGCCTGATGGTTGGTTTTACCTACTCACACATGTATAAGGATATACAGAACGGAGTGCGGCAGGAGATTGTATTCGGCGGAAAATACCGTAAGGGCTATTCCATTATGCCATCGTTGGAATACAGTAAACGAAACCTGATTAAAGATTTGGACGTAGTGCTGACTGCTAACTATAACAAGAATATGGTCAACAATGTAGACACATCTTCGTACGAATACAACTGGCGCGGCGAAAGTCGCCCACTCAGTTCACCCGGCGAACAGTCATACCAGAATACCCGTTCGGACAATAATAACTGGAACGGTACTTTTACGGCTAATTACCATCTCAACCGGATACATACATTTACGTTCAATCATGTATTGAATGATTTCCGACGCTCGAACAAGTCCCTGCTGAATGCAGACTCGGAAGCAAATGCAATACAGAAAGAAACCCGCAAGAACATAAGCGGCTTGTCCTACCGATTGATGCCGAACGAGCATTGGAACGTATCTGTATTCGGAAAGTATTACAATCAGTTTATAGCAGGACCTATTGCTACAAGTTCTGCGCAGGATAAGTTCACACGTACGACTAATTCCATCAGCACCATGGGATATGGAGCGGCAGGTACTTACTTTATACTGAAAAGCCTTCAAGCAAAGCTATCTTATGAGAAAGCCTACCGTTTACCGACCAATGACGAAATGTTCGGAGATGAGGACCTTGAAACCGGAGATATTGCCATAAAGCCCGAAAACAGTAACAACCTGAATTTCAATTTAAGCTATAATCAGATATTCGGACAACATTCCGTATATGTAGAAGGCGGACTGATCTACCGGAATACAAAAGACTATATCCAGCGGAAACTGCAAGACCTGAGTGGAGGAAAAACAGGTGCAACCTATGTAAATCACGGGCGTGTACTGACTAAAGGATATAATATATCTGTCCGCTACGGATTTGCAAAATGGGTAAGCGTAGGAGGTAACTTTACCCAAATGAATATCCGCGACGATGTGAAGACCGTTACCAGTGGAACTAATCAGGAAAGTCTGACTTATGGCGCACGTATGCCAAATATGCCCTATCGGTTTGCCAACTCAGATGTGAATTTCTTTTGGCACAACCTGCTAAAGAAAGACAATATGCTGACAGTGACCTACGACAATCTGTATATGCACGGTTTCCCGCTGTACTCGGAAGTGATCGGCAGCGAATCTAAGTTTACCGTCCCAACTCAGTTTTCGCACAATCTGTCCCTGACTTACAGCATGCAAAACGGGCGTTACAACCTATCATTCGAGTGTCGCAATTTTACGGACGAAAAAATGTATGACAATTTCAGTCTGCAAAAGGCAGGCAGAGCCTTCTACGGCAAAGTGAGGGTTTACTTCGGCAACTAAATATAAAGCTCAATTTCAATTATATAAATAAACACCAACATACTAAATTTTAACAACATGATTAAGAATTATTTAATGACTGGTCTTACTGCCGTTATACTGGCAGCATGTGTATTTACTTCTTGTAGCGATGACGATTCGGTAACCCCAAATAACGGTTCAGATGCTTCATCTGCTTATGTGATTGCAGCAGCAGTTGAGGATGCCAATTCGCTATTGACAGCTGAGGCATTATCAGAAGGTTCGGTAACAGCCAAGAATAACGGCCTCACTACCGAGAGCGGAACATACTGGGTATATTTCAAAGACCAATATCTGTACCGCTTAGTGTACAATCAGGGAAATGCAGGTATAACTTCTTCATACATACTGAACACGCAAGGAAAAGTAGAAGAACGCGATAATACATACGAGATCAAACGATTCACTTCGTATGGTATCTACAATAATTATATCATCACTACATCGACTGGTGATCTGGGAACTCAATATGCCGATGAAAACGGCTATCTGCCAAAAGGCTTCCTGTTCTCTTATCTGGATGTAGCTAAGGAAATATTCACTACCAATTCAAACGTAATCCAATCAGAGAACTATCTGGGTAACGGAGAATTCGTTACACTGGCGGGTATCGAGCAAGCCAATGGCAAAATCTATTCTGCTCCTATACCGATGGGACTAAGCAAATACGGGGTGAAAGCTGAAGACGGTAAATACGTTAAGTATCCTGAACTGGTGAAAACAGAATCGGGAGGTAGCAGCAGTAGCGCTTACGAAAAAGGAGAACTGCAATGGACACAATATCCGAACGAAGCATGGGTTGCAATCTACAACAGCGAAACACTCGAAAGCCCTAAACTGATCAAAACAGATAAGATCAGCTATGCTTGTGGACGCAACCGCTCTCAATATTACCAGACTATCTGGGCTGCCGACAATGGCGATGTATATGTATTCTCGCCAAGCTATGCAAAAACCATGACCGAAACCGTTCAGAAAACAACGTTGCCTGCGGGTGTAGTTCGCATCAAAGCCGGAGCAGAAACATTCGACTCTGACTACTATTGCAACATCGAAGAGCAGACATCCGGAAAATCATTCCTGCGTTGCTGGCATATTGCAGAAGACTACTTCCTGATGCTGATGTATGACAGGTCTCTTACCGAAACAGGATTCGTTGCCAACCAATTAGCTATTTACAAAGGCGACAGCAAGAAACTGACTTATGTAACAGGCATGCCTTCTGCCACAGCCATTTCAGGATTCGGTAACAATCCGTACTCTGAGAATGGTATTGCTTACATGGCGGTAACGACTACCGATGGCAACCAACCGGCTGTTTACCGTATCGACCCTGCAACTGCAACTGCAACTAAAGGTCTTACTGTCAATTCAGACCAGATCAGTGCTATCGGCAAACTGTCTGTTGCACAGAACTAAAACCTGAATGATAAAGACTTATCTACTCATAATATGCCTCCTGCTTCCGCTAACCATGCGGAGTCAGGAGGATATTTGTATCGGAAAAGGGTACACTTTGTATTCCGATGTATTACAGGAAGAACGTGCCTATTGGGTACACCTGCCTGAAAGCTACGGGCAAGATACGACAAAGACCTATCCCGTCATTTATCTGCTCGATGGAAAATCATTCTTTCATTCATTGGTAGGTATCAGCAAAACGCTCGCCTCAGGTATGGGAAAATATCTTCCTCCCAGTATCATTGTCGGGGTACTGAGTACCGACCGTACACGCGACTTCACTCCTACCCCTTCGGCAGCCGAACGGAATGGGAAAATACCACCGAATGCCATTCCTCAGGGTGGAGGCAGTGAGATATTCAGTCGTTTCCTGACTGAGGAACTTCGTTCTGCCATCGACAATGCATACAGGACTAATGGCGAAAACATGCTCATCGGACACTCTTATGCCGGTCTCTTTACAGTCAATACATTTCTTCATCATACCGAATTGTTCGACACCTATCTGGCACTCGATCCCAGCCTGTGGTGGGATCAGGGCAGGCTCTCGGAAGAAGCTGCAGAACTGATCGAAGGGAAAGATTTCACAAGAAAAAGCCTCTACATCGGTGTAGCTTCCAAGAAGCGAACCGACCGTGTAGACATTCACCTCAACAGGGTAAATCACCTTCTCACGGAAATACTACCGCAAGCCCACAATCTGCGTTTCTTCACCCGATCGTTTCCCGAAGAGAATCACGGAACAATAGCCATTCCGGGAATGTATGACGGGATCAAACAACTATTCGGAAAATGAGAAAGTATCCTCACGGATACTTCCCCCTTAATTAATCAAATCAAATTGCTGATTGAAAAATCAGTCTTTAGAACTTAATGCCCATTTACATTTTACTTATCATAACGGCCGTTCCGCCACCTTTTGCCAGATTGAGCTGAATAACGGAATCGGATGTTACTTCTATTTCTTCTATATCGACAGGATAAGGATTCGTCTTCCAGTCGGCATCCTTGCCGTCCCTAAAGACCTTCATCTTATAAGTTGTATTCTTATCCAGAAAATCCAGTTTCAATGACAGTTCGCGACTATCGGCATTGGTTATACTGCCGACAAACCAGCTATCACTATTCCGGTCTTTCCGCGCAATAGTGATATACTCCCCTATCTTGGCATGAGGAATCACAGTCTTTGCCCAGTTGGTCGGACATTGCGTAATAAACTCAAACGGAGCCGGATTACTCTCATAATTCTCTATCATATCGGCAGCCATTTGCAACGGACTATATAATACTACAAACAGAGCCAACTGCTTAGCCAGCGTAGTACGCACCCTAGTCTGAGGCAGTACCGGATTATCGAAGTTGAATATCACAGGCGTAAAGTCCATAGGTCCTGCCAGTCCGCGTGTAAAAGGAATAATAGTCGTATGTTCCGGCGGATTGCCACCGTCTACCGACCACGCATTCCACTCCTGTCCGCGTACACCTTCCTGCGTCATCAGGTTAGGATAGGTGCGTTGCAGTCCTGTCGGCATCACAGGTTCGTGGTTATCTATCATTATCTGATGTTTTGCGGCAGTTTCTATCACCTTCCTGTAATGACGAACTCCGTACTGACTGCTGTGCATTTCCTTACCATCGAGTTTACCGCCCACGTATCCGGTTTTCACGGCATTTACTCCGTGTTTCTGATAATAGGCAAATCCGTCTTCCATCTGTTTCTCATAGTTTTGCGTATTGCCTCCCGTCTCGTGATGCCCTATCAGCTTCACATGTTTGGCAGCAGCATAATCGGTTATCTTGGCAATATCGAAGTCGGGGTAAGCAACGGTAAACTCAAACGATCTCCAGTCTTCCCATCCTTTATTCCATCCTTCTACCAGTACACCCTGAAAGTTATGCTTTGCAGCAAAATCAATATATTTTAATGTATTTTCGGTTGTCGCTCCATGCTTAGGACCTTGATCCCATGTATATTTTTTCATGTGCATACCCCACCAGATACCGATATAGCGTCCCGGCTGAATCCACGATGTATCAGCTATCTTGCTTGGCTCGTTCAGGTTCAGCATCAGACGTGAAAGCATCAGATCTCCTGCGCTGCCGGCTATTATCATCGTACGCCAAGGGGTAACATGGGGTGCGCTCATAAATACTTTCTCTCCGGTAGACCAAGGGGTAAGGTAAGTGTGCAGAACCGTAGAGTTACTGTCAGGGTAAAGATTCAGAGCTGCATAATCTGTCAGATTTGCCTCATGGATAGCAAGAAACATTCCATCTTCTGTTTCCATTGTCAGCGGTGTACAGACCGTATCCAGTTTGTTTACTACAGATGGGGTGTACAATCCTTCGTAAAACTCGGTATCGTAAGGAATAGACCACGTCTTATGATTACCCGCAAGCGCAAACTCGGTAAGTTCGTCCATAATGACAAAATCTTTCAGATTTGCTTGTTCGGGAAATTCGTAGCGAAAGCCGAAACCGTCATTGAACACACGGAATACTACAGAGAACTTTCTTTTCAGTCCTTCGGTTTCTTCTACATTTACTTTCAGTTCATTGTAGGTATTATCTACAGTAACCTCCTCGCCCCACGGCTGATCCCATTTTTCACTGAACGATCTTGTTTCTGTTCCGGTTATCCGGAAATTATCCTTCAATGAACTGTCTTTCAGGTCAAAACCCAGATACGACTTATTCAGGATGTCTTTTTTGTCCTTTTTCAGGGTATAAAATAACCGTCCTTCGTCCAGCCCCATATCCAGTACAATGGCACCATCGGGTGACTGCACTGAGTTACTCTCCTGCCTGCCCGCACAAGACAACAACAGAAGGGCTGAAAGAAAGGGTATTACAAACATTAGTTTCATTTATTCTAGTATTTATTATTTCATTATCAATAGCCGGATTTTAACTAAAACCTTACAAGTCTACTAGTCTTTAGTCTACTAGCTTGCTAGTTTAAATTCCCTTTTTTGTAGGGGCATCCCTTGTGGGTGCCCGCCTGTAGAATAAACGGGCAAGGACAAGCCGCTGCCCCTACAGCGAATACACTAAATTTTAACTAAAACCTGACAAACCTTACAGTTTTTACATGATCTTTCAAATATCTCTTTTCATTGGCACATCGGCATATTTACCTCGTCTTCACTTCGGTGAATGTTGTTTACCAATCAGTACATTGATACTCTATAGATAAAGTTGTCAGATTCCGATCACTTTATTTTACAAAAATTGCATATCCGTTTTCAAGAAGGACGATACCTTCCTCAGCGGAAAATTCTTTGTAAGTATTATTCAGGTAATCTTTGAACTGTCCGGAAGGAACTGCGTCCGTAAATCTGAATTTCACAGCCACCTTGCCCAGATTGAGTACCGTCAGCACTTCATTGTCTCCTTTCACGCGGGAGTACACAAATACCTTCTCGTTATTGGTCGGGTATATTTTCAGTGCGCCTCTGTTCGCTCCGTCCTCCAGTGCAGGCTGTGTACGCTTAAGCTGTGTCAGTTTGCTAAACAGGTTCACATAAATCTGATTTGCAGGACTCCATCTCACTGGATCCAGATCGAACAGGCTCATGGCTTTATCCATTCCTATCTCCTGACCGTTATAGATCAACGGCATATCATATATAGTGAAAGACAGTACGGTCAGCGGAAGCACACTACTTCCGTAACGGGTAAATTCTGTACCATCGTGCGCATTCAGGTCGTGATTGGTGAGGTAAACCATACGTCCTTTGTTCTTATAAGCGGCGTTGTTGAACAATTTCTCACACTCACTTACCAATACGGATACGTTATTATCTTTTCCGAAGTTATTCATTGCCGTATTGAAAGCCCACGCATAGTCATAATCGAAAGCTTCCATATAATCTGCATTATCCCCTTCGCAAAGCCATGTGATATTTTTCACGGCATCTACCTGTGTGCGTGCTTCTTTCCAGAACGACAGCGGAACAAATGTAGCTGCATCGCAACGGTAACCGTCGATATTGAACTCCGACACCCAATATTTCATGGCATCTATCATAGCCGCACGCATATCGGCATTGTTATAATCAAGCTGTACCACATCGTTCCATCCTTCGGGTGAGTATGGGCGCTGCCCGTCTCTCTCGGCATAATAGTCGAGATGTTCCGATACCCAGTTGTTATCCCATGCTGTATGGTTTGCCACCCAGTCTATCCAGATTTCCATATTGGCAGCATGAGCTGCGTTTATCAATGACTTGAAGTCTTCTGCCGTACCATAGCTGGGGTTGATGGCTTTATAGTTCTTTACAGCATACGGACTACCAAGAAATCCTTCGCGATTTTCCTCACCTATCGGATGAATCGGCATCAGCCACAGGATGTCCACACCTAAGTCTTTGAGGTGGGACAGGTCTTTTTCAAGACCTTTAAAATTACCCTCGGCCGAATAGTTACGTACATTTACTTCATATATCACTTTGTTGTTCTTCGTGATAGGTGTCACCTCACTGTTGGGCACATCTACCCACGTATCTACATCATCATCGCTGCAACTACTGAATGTCAGAAATGAGATCAGCGCCAGTATTAATATCTTTATTGTATTCATTATATCAGTCTTTTATATTATTCAGCTTGTTTCTTGATCACATAATGACCTGTCAGATCATTGAAATAGATACGGTATGTACCTGCAGGAGTTGTCGCTCCCGGACCATCAAATATTCCATGTCCGAACGGAAGGTCTGTTGGTTGTGCGCCCCAGTTTTTACCCCAGTCCTGATCACCTCTGAACTTCACGGTTGTGGTGTTATCAAATGTAAATGTTCCGTTCCATTGGTGGGCATCATATGACGAAACAGTCATCGGAGGCTCATTACCCCAATCGCAAAACTCACCGATAGGGCCTATTGTAGTGTATGTTCCGGCTCCGGACGCATCGTAAGGTGTTATCTGCCATGTCATATTAATGATATCGATAGTCACGGTTGCATAGCCCTCGATAAAGAATGCACCTTTATCACCAAAATCAAGCACTCCATTTTCTCCGGCGCAATACATATTATCATATCCGCCCAGATATTCTTCTCCACAGAATTTGAACCAGCAACCTGCTCCGAAATTACCTGTATAGGTATATACTCCGCTGTTTACATCATTATCATTGCGGAACAGGATGTAGTCGGTATTATTCGGATCCCAACCGTTCATATCGCCTATGATGAATACGTACGGAGGTTCTTTGATAGCTACAAACGGTGTTATTACCAGCAGGGACGATCCTGAATAAACAACTGTACTATTACCCGTAGCCTTTACTCTGACGCTTATGGTCTGTGTCTCTTCATTATCTTCTCCTGCAAGATCGTTAAATAGCTTGCGCAGCGTTTCGGTATAGATATCTGTATAAAGCTCCTCTGTTGTGGTAAGGATTACCGGATTTGAAAAGTTGTTATCTACCAGATCAGCCTCTACTTCATACGTAATGCCTTCTACAAAAACAGGATCACCTGATTCGGAGAAAAATTTAGTCTTCGTCCAGTTCATTCTGAACAGATAAGGATTCACTCCCTCCTGCGGTTCGGGCATCGTATAGTTCGTAGTTTCAAAACCGCTGATCACCGAGGCACGTGCGGAAGGTTCTCCTATATTGTCGTCGTTGCTGCATGCCGGCATAAAAGCCAGCATACAGAACAAACCGAGTATTGCGAATAGTATTTTTTTCATGTTTCTTAAAGATTTAATGTTACTTCTTCATGATCACATACTGACCTGTGATATCGTTGAATATGACAGAATAATCTCCTGTTTCGGCCAGAGAGATATTATTATCATGACCGGTAGGATTGTAATCCGTTGTTCCGTAAGGACTGGCATCTGGATTGCCCGGACACCATCTGTTGTCCCAACTGTTATTCGCTCTGAACTTCACACCATACTCTATAATATCGAGATGTATATTTATTTTCCAGATATGCGGATCGTAAGCCGTCGGAGTCATTGCCGGCTCAGGATTAGGACTGCCCGAACCCCAGCCACAGAATGCGCCTACAAAGTTGATCATTGTATATTGAGTAACCCCTATCATATCAAAATCCTCGATAGTATATGTCATTTCTTTGACATCTATAGTGATCTTTTTATATCCATCGGTTTCGTTATAGAACGAGCCGCCTTCACTTTCTATATATTCCATTGTACCATCGTCTTTTCGGCAATATGCCTTGTAAGAGCCCAGCGATTCTTCCGGAATGAACTTGAAGTAACAGCCGCCTTCTATCCTTCCCGTATATGTGTACACACGGTCTTTAGGATCACTGCTGTTGCGGAACATCATAAAGTCGGTATTACGGTTATCCCAGCCGTTCATATTCCCAATCAAATATATAGGACGTAAATCACCCGACGGTGTATAAGGGGTAATAAATAGTTTTATAATGTTATCGGAAACCGATTCTCCCGCCAAATTTTGCCCGTAGCTGGTTATAAGCCTCAACTCTACTTCAATTTGTTCTTCGGGCTTCGCTCCCATTTTCTCTATCAGCAATGTATTCAGGTCTGCAACATGGATATTGCTTGCCAGAGATGTGGTAGCGGCAAGCACCTGCGGTGTGGCAAAGTTATTGCCTGCCTTGTCGATCTGTAATGTATAGCTCACGGGAGCGGCAGGAACCGGATTGCTGCTACCGTCCAGTAGGAATAGTGTTTCTGTCCATGTAGCGGTAAATGCCAAAGGGTTACTACCATCTTCCGGTTCTGTAAGTACATAATCGTTCGTCGGAAAGTTATCTATCGTACTCGGCAATACTTTGGTCAGTGCAGGAGACGTATCGTCGTCGCTACATGCCATAAACCCGAGCAGGCAGAAAATGCTTAGTATGTATATTCTATATGTTTTCATCTTAGTAGCCGGTATTTTGTTTTAAGTTAGGATTCGCTGTCAACTCGGTAGACGGAAGCGGATAGAGATTAAACTTATCGTCTATATTAGGCACGCCGTTATATATTCCGTTTTTCCAAGGCCAGTTGTAATTCTTAGTGAATTTACTGTAGCGGATAAGGTCGGTACGGCGGTGTCCTTCCCAATATAGTTCGCGTGAGCGTTCATCGAGAATGAAATCGAGTGTCAGTTCCGAATCGCTGATAGCCGGTATTCCTGCCCTGTCGCGTAATTCCTTTATGTAACCGAGTGCTTTGTCTTTGCTTCCACCTGTTCCTCCGCGAAGCACTGCTTCGGCATACATCAGGTAGGCATCGGCAAGGCGATACACAGGGAAATCGGTATCGGCAAACATTCCGTTAGAACCGGCGCTGCCATCGCTCTTCACGTTGGTGAACTTGATAACCGACCAGCCTTTTGTAAAGTCATACCACTGTGTTGTTTCCAATGTGCGGTCTTCTTTCCAGAACATGCCGCGCTTGTCGTCACCGCTGAAACGTGTAGATAAAGTTTCCTTTGCCCTGATACCCGACCACGACTGAGTGAAGCCGAAGTTAACACCGGGATTCATGTCCGACCGGTAAGAAGCTGCCAACAGGAATGTAGTACCTCCGTATGTAGTGGCTCTTTGTCCGTCATACACTAACGAAAAGATGATCTCAGAAGATTTTTCATTATCTGCACCGAATATATTCTTATATACCGGGTCTATAGAGAGTCCTGCACCCAATATTTTATTCAGGGCTGTAAGACATTCGTCATACTTTTTCTCTCCGATATATACTTCTGCATTCAGGTATAGTTTTGCCAACACCATCCACGCCGTAGGATCGTTCACCATGCCATAGTGAGCTTTGTCGGCAGCCGGAAGTTCACCTTCTACAGCCTTCAATTCCGATTCTATCCACGAGAAAAAGAATTTACGGTCTTTTTGCTCTACATTGCTGTTCACGCCGATTGGCGTATTTTCATCTATATACGGGATATTGGCATACAAGTCCATCAGGAAATAATAGCTCATGGCACGCAATGCCCTTGCTTCGGCTCTGAATGTGCGGATCTTTGTTCTCAGATCGCTAGCTACATTGCGGCTGTCGAGTTTTTCGTCGGTAGTCTCACGCAGGTATTCGTTCGCATAGGCTATATTCAGATAGATACGGGTATAGCTGTATGCGATGAATTTGTTACTTGAGCTCCACTGGCAGAACTGCAATCCTCTCATTGTTTCATCATCCCAAGCACCGATCACTTCATCAGTCCCCAGTTGTTGCAGGTTCCAGTACGACCTTAGGAAAGTGGCTTCTCCCTGATCTTCGGCCGACATATCAGGCAATCCGGCAGGGCCTTCATTTCCCGACAATGTCATTCCTGCATATATCTTAGCAAGAAACTGTTCGTAAGCATCAGGGTCTTCCCATGCTTTTTCGGGTGTGAGCGTACTATCTGTCAGCGGCTCGGTATCCAGATCTCCCAGACAGGAAGAAAGCACCAACGGCAGACATATAAATATTAATAACAGGTTATATATTTTTTTCATGATCTTGTAGTGTTAAAAATTAAGATTTACACCTAACAGGAATGTTACCGGACGCGGATAGACATTTCCGTCATATCCTCCGAATACTTCCGGATCGAGTCCGTCATATTTCGTAAATACGAACGGATTCTGCACCGAACCGTAAACACGTCCGTTGAGAGGGAATTGTTTCGACTGCTTGAATGACCAACCTAACACGATGTTGTCGATACGGAAGAACGAAGCACTCTGCACATAGTAGTCAGATAGCGGATGTCCTGTCTGGAAATTCGTATCGAATGCGCTTTTCACTCTACTTGACAAAAACTCATTTGAATAGATCGAGGATGCACTTAGTCCGGCATTGTTAGCTGCGATAGCATTGTAGTTGTAATTTCCGAGACTTCCGTGCCCGGCAATAGACAAATCCCATGCTTTCCAGATGAGTTTGGTATTGAAACCCACTGTCCAGTCAGGAGTAGGGTTTTTGTATGGACGAAGGTCGTCTTCTCCTATCTGCCCGTCATTGTTCCGGTCTACAAAAAAGCCCTCGATCGGTTTACCGTTTTCGTCATAAACCTGTTCGTATACATAGAACATATTGGCTGCATGACCTACCATGTGTACATTCATACCCACCTGACGTTTGGCGTTCTTATCGCCTGTTGCGCTCAGTTCGGTTATACGGTTTCTGTTGTAGGCAAAGTTTGTACCTATTTCCCATGTCAGGTCTTTGGTTACAACAGGGCGACCGTTGATAGCAAATTCAAAACCTGCATTTTCGAGGTCACCGATGTTGGCTGCCACATATTCCTTAAAGTTTGTTCCGCCAGTAGTCTTAGTTTCGGCATTGATCAGGTCTTTGGTCTTACGGTGATATACGTCTATCGAACCTTCAATGCGATTGTTGAGAAAACCATAATCAATACCGGCATTGTATGTAGTAGTTGTTTCCCATTTCAGATCGGGATTGAATGCTTCGGGACGCAGCAGCGACACCCATACCGGAGTTCCATTGTTGTAGCCACGCATATAACTGGCCTGATCGCCTACCCCGTGCATATAAGTCGGCATATAAGGGTAATCTCCCAAATTGATATCCTGTTGTCCGGTCATACCCCACCCCAGACGGAGTTTCATATTGCTGATAGCACTGACATCTTTCAGGAAGTTTTCTTCCGATAGTCTCCAACCAAGAGCCACTGACGGGAACAACGCCCATCTGTTATCTTTATGAAAACGTGACGAACCATCGTTACGTAATGTAAACGTCAGTAGATAACGGTCTTTGATACTGTAATTGAGTCGTCCGAAGAACGATATTATATAGTGCTCGGTTTCATAATTGCTTTGGCTGTCGAGCTTCGGATTACCATATTCATCGTAACGGGTAATGCGATAGCCTACATTGCTGCCTTCGCGCCAGTAGTGCTGCCATGAGTAACCGCCCATAACATCGAAACGGCTATCGAGGAAACTGAAATCCTTAGCATACTGTGCATAGAAATCGAGCGTGGAGTTGCGGCGCTTCTGATCCCAAGACTGATCGTATCCGCCATACGCATAGTCGGATGGAGATAGTTCAGATATATACTTTGTACCCTCGCTTTTTGAATAATCCATCCCCAGATTCAGGTTCAGGCGCAGATCAGGAAAGAAATGCAGTTTATAATCGAACTGGGCATTACCGATAAAGTTGTACACATCCGATTTATCTTCCGTCATATCCAGCATAGATACCGGATTTTTAGTCGCCACCTGAATTATATTATTATCGTTACCTGTCCATGTGAAAAATCCGCCGAAAGGACTGTTGTCGTCGTATACACTCTGAGACGGATCCATCGATAATGCAGCTCCTATTGCATTCTGATCTGCAAAGCGGTTGTTAATATACATTCCGCGTCCGTTCAGGCTTACTTTCAGGAGATCGTTGAAGAAAGACGGTGAAAGAGTAAAACTTCCCGTATAACGTTCCATCTTCGATGTTTTCAATATACCGTTCAGACTGGTGTAGCCGAATGAAACCCTGTAAGGCAGCACTTTGTTAGCAGTTCCATATACACTGATATTATGCTCTGTATTGACAGTAGTACGCAATATTTCGTCCTGCCAGTTGGTATTTGCAGTACCTAGTTTACCTACCATTTCATCGTATGTAGATAAGTCTGCATATTCATTTTTCACAAACGAACGAAACTCATCACCACTCAGTACGTCTATTTTCTTTTTAGGTGTACTTACCGATACATTACCATCATAGGTTATGCGCAGTCTTCCTTCCGAACCTTTCTTGGTAGTAATAAGGATAACCCCATTGGATGCGCGCGAACCGTAAATTGCTGTTGCCGAAGCATCTTTCAGTACAGTGAACGACTCTATATCGGTAGGATTGATCGTGCTCAGGATATTTCCGACCCCTCCCAAACCCTGATTGTCGATAAACACTCCGTCTACAACGATCAGCGGATCGTTACTTGCCGACAGGGACGAGCCCCCGCGAATACGGATGGAAGCGCCACCACTGGGCGAACCGCCTTCGCTGGTAATGGTAACCCCTGCTACCTTTCCGGTAAGCATGTCCTGTGCATTGGGTGCAAAACCTCTGACCGAGGCATCTGCCTTCACACTGGTCAGTGCTCCGGTAGCATCGCCTTTACGAACCTGACCATAACCGATGACAATGACTTCATCGAGCATTTTGGTATCTTCTACAAGAGTGATCAATAGTTCAGGTTGTCCCTGATACTGAACCTCCTGACTGATATAGGTAATATAGGAGAACACAATGGCAGCTCCCGATTTTACATTCGACAGGGCAAAGCGGCCGTCTACATCGGTTACCACTCCGTTGGTAGTTCCTTTTACGGCCACGCTGGCTCCGATGATAGGCTCTCCGGCCTCATCTTTTACTACTCCTTTTACTGTATTCTGCTGTGCAAAGACATTGGACGAAGAGAATACGAGCAGGAGGAACACGAAGAAACACGTGATTTTATTAGTTCTTAATTTCTTTTCCATGTGTATTAGTGATTCAAATAAAGGATATTATACCCCACTGAGATTAGTTTTAAATATGATTCTGAGAGTTGCGTTCCGCAACAAATTGAGATTTGTTTCATTCATGGATGTTTTAGGTTTAGACTTAATAGTTCAATAGCACTCAGAACAAAATTAAACTCACCTTATATAATACATATATCAGAGTAAACCCAATGTAAAATTTAACAAACAAGGAATCATATTAAACAACTAATAAACAGAAATTTACAGGCGCCACTTTCCGATAGCGAAGTAAACACTGGATTTTAATGCTGATGAAAAAACAACCTTTTTGGAGAAATAATCCTTAGAAATTATCGGAGCAAAGATGTTTTACTTTCTCTTCAAAGTCTTCGTCTGCGTCCAAAGCTTTTGACTTTACTTTGCTGCGATAGTTGTAAACTGTGCGTGGTGTGTAGTGTAGGAAGGTCGCTATTTTATTTGTATCTTTTATACCCAGTTTTATCAAAGCAAAGACACGTAATTCCTGATTGAGTGTCCCGTCCTGATTGAGCGCATATTGTTCTTCACCGCGAAGAAGCGTATTAAATTCTTCGATAAAGGCAGGATATATATTCAGGAAAGCCTTATCAAAATTAGTGTACAGTTCTTTCAGTTCTTGAGCCGAGTTCTCAGTCTTCGTTGTCAGTTTCAGCAGGTCGGCTGTCTGTCCCGATCTGATCTTTCTGTTTACCGTAACTTTAAAAGCATCGAGCTTGTCGATATACTCGGTACAGATCTCAAGGAAGTTGCTGATAAACTGCTCTTTAATATGGTTAGCCTCTGCCAGAGACACATTAGTCTGTTTTTGTTGTACATTCGCTTCTTTCAGTACTACATTCAGCTCATTCAGGCGCGAATTTATCTCTTCTATGTGCTGTTTGGCCTTCTCCAGTTTCCTCATTTGTAATACCACAAATACAATGGCAATAAGTAATACCACAGATAACACGCTTACTATAATCAGTAAAATCCGCAGCTTGTTTTGCTGATTCTCCCTATCCAGCTGATATGCTTTATCTATGATCGGCAGCAGTTTCGATGTCTGTATATTCCGTAAGCGTCCGTTATAAAAATTAGCGTCGTCGAGGCTTTTCTTTATATACTGGTGCGCCCGCGTAACATCTCCGTCGTCGAACAGCAATACAGCTAATGTACGCAACGACAGGTTCTCTTTCACGGGAACTCTGATATCAGACAGAGCCGACATAGCCAGATATTCTTCTTCCTTCTCCCTGTCGCCCTTTTGTTCATACAAGTAGGCGAGAATAGATGTTATCAGGGCATATTCCTTTGTGTCGGGTTCTACTTTCGGGAAATAAGCAAACAAAACACGCTCAGCATTGGCAAAGTCTTTTATTTCAATATAGCGCGTTCCATAATTTACCGCATGATCGAATGTATTAGTTTCCACCACCTGAAGCAGGGAATCCTGATACTTACCCCGCTTTTCTATCAGTTCGGAAATATCATAGCCATCTTGATATTCTAACCAATATACATACGCATCCGAATATGTCCTGTAATAGTCTATCCGTTGGTGTTTATTCAAATCCTGTCGCCTTATAGTATTTAGTATATCTATACTTTTGGTAAACATTCCGGCCTTAGCCTCACTGCGTGCCAGCTGTATCTTGCTATCTATTATCCAATTAGGATTGCCGCTTTCTTCGGCAATTTCTACAGCTTTCATCGAATAAGTAATGGCCGAATCGCAAATAAATAGCTCATATTCTTTCGCCATATCCTGATAGGTGAAATAGCGTTCTTCCTTTGTAGTATTGGGGTTTGAGATACGTTGTTTTAGCTTATCCAGATAGATAATCTTCTGTGCTGTATAGTCTTTCTCCTTCTTTATTGCATTGTCAAGCTCCGTCAACAGCGAATCCAGCCTCGACTCTGCTGCAGCGAGGGGTTGAGCCAAAGTAAAGAGACAGACAAAAAAGAGAAGAAGTTGTTTCATGCAGGAGATTCCTTTATTGGATTAGACTAAAACAAAGATAAAGTTTTTCTTTTATAAGTAAGCTTATGCAAGATAAGAAGTACAATTAATGCAAATCAACAGTTAGGTGAAATTATACGTTGAATTTCTTTCTGCGTGCAATCTGGAAACGGCAATCCTGTCTTGTCAGCGCGTGCGACTCCGTGCATTAGCTACGCAGGCGGGCACCTGTCCGGTGCAGACGGCGTAAAAAGGGATGGGGCGACAGCCCGTTTGTCCCTTTTAGCCGGCAAGCCGTTGACTGGTCGCCGAGGAGCGAAGCACTAGACCTTTTGTTTACTTTTGCGGCAATGGCAAAAGTGAAAACAAGCACGGGAGTGCGCGTTAGTAGTGAGCGAACCTATAAGGGTCAGCCTAAAGAGAAGTTCTATGTAGAAAGAAATTCAACTATTACTTAATACAATCTCAAAGACGGATATATATTTTATACCAAATATTCGACCGATCTTTCGGCATTCCTTTTATCTTTGCTTACGAATCTTTAATATACAGTACATTATGGGTATCAAAGACGGATACATCAGGGATTCCGAGAGACGGGTAAAACGCTATTGCCAGTTTCTGAAACTGAATCCTGAGACATTAGACCAATATAAATACTGGCACGACAGCAGGAATATATGGAAAGAAATACCCGAAGGTATCCGTAAGGCAGGTATCTCTGACATGGAAATATATACCTTCGGCGATATAGCTTTTATGATCATCGAAACGGCACCCGATTTCGACTGGGACGAGTCGTTCGACCGTCTGGCAACATACGAGAGACAGGCTGAATGGGAAGAGTTCGTTTCCCGATTTCAACAAGGTGGTGACGGAAAACGCTCTGACGAGAAATGGCAACTCGCCGAACGCATCTTTTCACTCACCGATGCCTTAAACAATAACAAAACTCCTTAACCAAACGATTATATACCAAACACTACATGAAAAGCAATAATAAAAATTCTCTGTTTAAAAGAGAAGACGGACAAAGCTATCTCTTTCCGTTCATCCTGATAACAAGCCTCTTTTTGTTATGGGGGTTTGCGCATAGTCTGCTGGATGTGCTGAATAAACATTTTCAGGACTCATTGCACCTCACTAAAGCACAATCGGGAGCCGTACAGGCAGCAGCATACGGAGCTTACTTTCTGATGGCAATTCCTGCAGGAATAATCGCTAAGAAATTCGGGTATAAATCCGGGATAATCACAGGCCTTGTCCTGTTCGCTCTGGGTGCATTCTGGTTTGTACCTGCAGTAGAGATTAACACATTCTGGGCTTTCCTGTTAGGACTACTAATTTTGTTCTGCGGTCTGACCTTTCTGGAAACAGTCGCCAATCCTTACACCATCGTACTGGGGCCAGCCGAAACATCTGCCAGCCGCATAAATCTGGCTCAGACATTCAATGCTATTGGCTGGATATTAGGCCCGTTAGTAGGCTCCATACTGATTTTCAGGAACGAATCGGAAAAATCTATTCTTGAACTCTTTGCCGATGCCGTAGAGAAAGTATTTCTGGGTACAGGCAGCGCTATACAGGGTACCGCACAAGTGGTTGAAGAACATACAAGCAATTCAGCCCTGATACTTCCGTATGTAGGATTGGGAGTTCTGGTTGTATTGGTACTGGTATTGTTCCTGTTTGCCAAACTGCCGGAGATCAATCCTGAAGACGGAATAACTACAGATAATACGGGTTTCAAAACCAAACCATTGATACAACAGAAACACTTCGTGCTGGCAGTAATAGCACAATTCTTATATGTAGCAGCACAGACAGGAGTCGGGAGTTTTTTCATCAATTACACGATAGAAGTAAAAGAACTGGGGCTGAACGAGATGCAAGGCGGATTATTGCTCGGACTGGGCGGCATGTCCTTGTTCGCCATCGGTCGTTTTACAGGAAGCTTTATTATGCAAAGAGTAAAACCGGGCACATTACTCGGTACTTTTGCTTTGATAAATACACTGCTGATGCTGTTCGTTATCTTCTGTCACGACCGCTTTGGGGTGATAGCCCTTATATCATGCTACCTGTTTATGTCTATCATGTTCCCGTCAATATTCGCACTGGGCATCAGAGGGCTGGGTAATAAGACAAAAACGGCTTCATCCATCCTTATACTTACCATAGTAGGCGGTGCTATAGCTCCTGCCCTGATGGGATATATAGGTGCAGAGCGTATGAATCTGGGATTTATAGTACCGATGCTCTGTTTCGGGTATATTGCCTGCTTCGGGTATGTCAGCAATAGAATTAAGGTGTAATTGGTAATACTAAATTATCAACAATAGATCAAATAGAAAAGTCATTCTGTCATTTTCAACAATCTACTTGATAAATAAATCTATAAATTTAGAGTCTTTGTAATTTACAACCTAAACGAAATAGATATCATGAAAGAATTGAAAATGTTTATTGACGGAAGATTTGTTGAAAATACTTCCGGAAAATGGATTGATGTTTTAAATCCGTCTACAGAAGAAGTAATCTCTAAAATGCCTGACGGCACAATAGACGATGCAAAAAAAGCAATAGATGCAGCCGAGAAAGCTCAAAACAAATGGGAAAGAACACCTGCTGTTGAAAGAGCCTCTTACCTTATAAAAATAGCCGCCGGCATCCGCAAAAGAGAAAAAGAACTAACCGATATAATTGTTCGCGAAGGAGGTAAAACGCAAGGATTGGCTAATGTAGAAGTATTGTTCACCGCAGATTATCTCGAATATATGGCCGGATGGGCACGACGCTACGAAGGCGAGATCATACAAAGCGACCGCCCACATGAAAACATTTTCCTGTTCAAAAAACCGATTGGGGTTACCACAGGTATCCTTCCTTGGAACTTCCCGTTCTTCCTCATTGCCCGCAAAGCAGCTCCTGCTCTGGTTACAGGAAATACCATCGTTGTTAAACCAAGTCAGGTAACACCGGAGAATGCGTATGTATTTGCTCAGATAGTTGAAGAAGTCGGCGTACCTGCCGGAGTATTCAATTTGATTATGGGACGCGGCTCTGTGATCGGACATGAACTTGCAGCAAATCCGAAAGTAGGTATGGTAAGTCTTACCGGAAGCGTTGGCGCAGGTGTGCAGACTATGGCTGCCGCTGCCCCTAATGTAACGAAAGTGTCGCTCGAACTGGGTGGTAAAGCTCCTGCGATCGTTATGGACGATGCAGATCTCGATCTGGCTGTAAAATCAATCGTTGCATCACGTGTCATCAACACAGGACAAGTCTGTAACTGCGCCGAACGCGTGTATGTACACAGCAAAGTAAAAGACGCATTTCTCGAAAAACTGGTTGCAGGAATGAAAGCCGTAAAAACAGGCGACCCGTCCGAAATAACCGATCTGGATATGGGGCCACTTGTAGAAACCAATGCTCTGAAATCGGTAACAGAAAAAGTAGAAAAAGCCATTCAGCAAGGCTGTAAACTTCTGTGTGGTGGAAAACGTATTGGCAACAAAGGTTATTTCTTCGAGCCGACTGTTCTGGTAGATGCCACACAGAAAATGGATATTATACAGGAAGAAACTTTTGGTCCTGTACTACCTGTTGTTGAATTTACCGATATAGAAGATGCTATCAACTGGGCCAACGACTGCGAATACGGCCTTACATCTTCAGTTTATACTCAGAATCTGGATACGGCATTCAAATTAGTAAGAGCACTCAAATTCGGGGAAACATACATCAACCGCGAGAACTTCGAGGCCATGCAGGGCTTCCACGCAGGATGGCGCAAATCGGGTATCGGCGGCGCAGACGGTAAACACGGGCTTGAAGAATATCTTCAGACTCATGTCGTTTATCTTGAAACAAAAGGATAAAATCGAATTAACACCATTTGGTAAAATCTTTCTTTATAATTCCGGACGGAGTGAGATATAAAATATTTCGCTCCGTTCAATATAGTATAATGATGTAATGACTTTCCGGCTAAACTTTTGTATTTTCATAGAATAATATAAAACAATCACGATGCAGAAATATCTAATACTATTATTCCTTATATTTTGCTTCATCACAGGGTGCAGCAATTCATCTAAGAAAACATCAAAAGAGACAAAGTCTACGTTATCCGAAAATGAGGAAAAATCATTAGTTGCACTCGGACAGCTCTGGGGATTTCTTAAATACCACCATCCGACAGTAGCAATCGGGAAATACGACTGGGATATGGAATTGATAAAACTAATCCCTGAAATACGAAAGTCCGAAGACGAATCTGTATGGAAAAAGAAACTGGATGACTGGCTGAACAGCTTTCCGCCTGTTGAAGAAAAAACACGGGAATTTCCGACTCTAAGAATGAAGGTTGAGCCCGATTACGGAGAATTATTCAACACGGACTACTTCATGCCCGAAACTATCGAAAAAGTAAAGTACATACTTAAAAACGGAGAAGTAGAAATAAACCATTATGTCAACATTCAGGACGCCCTTTTAAAAATTACAAACGAGCCCGACTATGAAGAGATGACATACCCCGATGAATCATACAGACTGCTGGCCTTGTTCAGATACTGGAATATAATCAATTACTTTTTCCCTTACAGAAATCTCTGCGATCAGAAATGGTCGGAGGTACTGCCCGCAATGCTTCCGGTTTTCATTGATGCTAAAAATCAGGAAGAGTATGTACGTGCCTGTCTCCAACTGGCTACAAAAACAGATGATTCGCATGCCTCCTATATAGAATCAAATCTAATGCCTTCGATTATCGGGAAAAATAAAGTTCCGTTCGAAACACGCTTTATAGAAGACAAACTGGTGGTCACCCTTTATACAGGTGATGAAGAAAACATAAAAAAGAAAATACAGATAGGAGATGTCATTACCCGAATAGATGGTGAAAAGACAGAAGACATCGTAGAGAAAATGTTACCTTACACTCCGGCTTCTAATTATGCTGTGAAGCAGAGACAAATAGCATGGCAGATATTAAGAAGCAATAACAATTCTGTCTCTCTTACTGTACTCAGAGACGGAAGATCCATTGAAATGGAGATTCCCTGCTATGGCAAAGATCAGTTAAAATTTCCTGATTACAACGACCCTTTTCCGGAGAACGCAGAAGGATACAGCATTATCGAAAATAATATAGGCCTTGTCTTACCGCCAAAATGTACAGTAGAAAACCGAAATGAAGGAATAAAAAAAGTCCTGAACGGAACAAAAGGGGTAATAATAGATTTCCGGTGCTACCCTCAGGATTATATATCATTTCCCTTTATAGAGCCGTATTTCAATCTCACTTCTTATATATTTTCACTGGTCACACATACCGATGTTTCATATCCCGGATATTTCTTTATAGGGAAATGGTATGACAATATTGGAACGCCTAAAGTAAACCCTAATCCCTATCCGAACAAGATAGTCATACTGGTAAATGAATACACTCAGAGCGCAGCAGAAGATATTATATTAGGATTCCAACTAGTGCCTAATACAATAGTAATAGGATCTACAACATCGGGGGCAGACGGCGCTATCGCCAGATTCAGCCTGCCGGGAAAAGTGGGTATGATAATATCCGGAAGAGGAGTTTATTATCCGGATGGAAACAATCTGCAAAGAGAAGGCGTTAGAATAGATGAGGTTGTTAAACCCACTATTCAGGGAATAAAAGAAGGACGTGACGAAGTATTCGAGAGAGCAATAGCCATTGTAAATGAAAACGATAAGATCAACTAACTAAATATAAGATGAAAGTAGGATTATTTATCCCCTGCTATGTAAATACATTATATCCTGAAGTCGGAGTAGCTTCATACAAGCTGCTCGATTATCTGGGTGTAGAGGTGGACTATCCGGTAGATCAGACCTGTTGCGGCCAGCCGATGGCTAATGCAGGATTCGAGGACAAAGCAATTCCATTGGCGAAACAATTTGAGAAGCTGTTCGACCAATACGAATATATCGTTGTGCCGTCTGCCAGTTGCGCCGCATTTGTAAAAGAAAACTATCCGCGCCTGATGGAGAAGGAAGGGCATTTGTGCCAGACAAGTGGAAAGATTTACGACTTGTGCGAATTTATCCACGATGTACTGAAAGTGGATAAACTACCCGGCAAATTTCCTCATAAGGTAAGTGTCCATAACAGTTGTCACGGGGTAAGAGAATTACATCTGTCTGCTGCCAGCGAACTGAATATTCCCCGCTACTCAAAGATTAAAGACCTGCTTTCCCTTGTTGAAGGTATCGAAGTCCTAGAACCGCAAAAGGTTGACGAATGCTGTGGATTCGGCGGCATGTTTGCCGTAGAAGAAGCATCGGTTTCAGTATGTATGGGACAGGATAAGATCAGAAACCATATAGCTACAGGAGCGGAATATATCACAGGTGCAGACAGTTCGTGCCTGATGCACATGCAAGGCATTGTAAACAGGGAGAAACAGCCCATTCAGTTTATTCATGTTATTCAAATTTTAGCTGCCGGATTATGAGTACAAAACATACAAAAGCGGCAGACCGCTTCATAGCAAACAAAGAGCAGGAAACATGGCATAACGAAACGCTCTGGATGGTACGCGAGAAAAGAGACCGTATGGCAATGGCTATTCCCGAATGGGAAGAACTGCGCGAAACGGCTGCAAAAATAAAGATGCACACTATCACACATCTTGACAAATATCTGGAACAATTCAGCGAGAGAGCCGAAGCAAATGGTGTTATTGTACATTGGGCAAAAGATGCAAAAGAACATAACGAGATTGTATATGACATACTCAGCAGGAACAATGTAAAGAAACTGGTAAAAAGCAAATCGATGCTCACCGAAGAGTGCCATCTGAATCCCTACCTGATAGAAAGAGGAATAGATGTAGTGGAAAGCGACTTGGGTGAACGCATCCTGCAACTGATGAATGAGCCGCCAAGCCATATCGTAATGCCTGCCATTCACCTGAAAAGACAGGAAGTAGGCAAACTGTTTGAGGAAAAGCTGAATACGGAAAAAGACAACAGCGACCCTACTTACCTCACACGTGCCGCGCGGCAAAGCCTACGAAATGAATTTCTGACAGCAGATGCAGGAATGACAGGAGCAAATTTTGGCGTCGCCGAAACAGGCGATGTGGTAGTGTGTACCAATGAGGGAAATGCCGACATGGGTACTTCCATACCAAAACTACATATTGTTTCGATGGGGTTAGAAAAAGTGATTCCAAGCCACAAGGCACTGAGTGTTTACACCCGCCTGCTTGCACGTTCGGCTACAGGGCAGCCTGTGACTACATATACATCACACTTTCGCAAACCCCGCGAAGGTTGCGAGATGCACATTGTGTTGGTAGACAACGGACGAAGCGAGATATTGGGTAATGATGAACATATACAAACACTTAAATGTATCCGTTGTGGTGCCTGTATGAATACCTGCCCTGTGTATCGCCGTAGCGGAGGGTATTCATATACCTATTTTATTCCGGGTCCTATCGGTATCAATCTGGGCATGCTGAAATCACCGGAGGAATATGCAGATAATGTATCGGCCTGTTCGCTCTGCTACTCATGCAACAATGTATGCCCTGTAAAAATAGATCTGGCTGATCAGATATACCGCTGGCGGCAAAATCTGGACTCACTGCACAAAGCCGATAAGATGAAGAAGATGATGTCATCGGGTATGAAATTCCTGTTCACACATCCCGCTCTGTACAAGACCGGACTGAAAATGGCTCCTGTAATTAATCACATGCCACGTTTCCTGATATACAACGGACTGAATGATTGGGGCAAAGGCAGAGAGTTACCACGCTTTGCCGGAGAAACATTCACCCAAATGTGGAAAAAAGGAAAAGTACAAAATAAAAAGTAAGAAGATATGAGCAGCAAAGCAGAGATATTAGGCAATGTAAAACGACATATCAGAACCCAATACGATATGCCCGAAATAAATATACAAGGCATCCAATACGCCGACAAGATCGCACAATTTACAGAGATAAGCAAGAGCGTTGGAGGAGATGTCGTTGTATTGCAACCCGATGAGGATATAAATACAGTGATTGGCAAACTATATCCCGAAGCTAAAGCAATAGCATCAAATTTAGAGAAAATAACAATAGCGACGATTAACCCCGATACGGTAACCTCACCTCAGGAACTGAATGGTACAGACCTTGCTATTATCGAAGGGGAAGTCGGTGTGGCTGAGAACGGATGCGTATGGATTCCGCAAAATGTAAAAGAAAAAGTTATTTACTTTATTGCCGAATATCTGGTCATTGTATTGGATAAATCCAACGTAGTGAATAATATGCACGAAGCATACGACAAGCTCAGATTCAGCGAATCGGGCTTCGGAGTATTTATTTCGGGGCCATCGAAGACAGCCGACATAGAACAATCATTGGTGGTCGGTGCACACGGAGCCAAAGGTGTAACCGTGATACTAAAATAACAGAAAGAGAAGAACTATTTCAGATTTTCTATTTCCTGATTGCGGGCTTGCACTTCAAGTGCAGGAATTTCCGTTTGCAGCTGTTCTATTTGCTTTTCCAGATTAAGAATTTCGGTAGTCATATTGCGCCTTTTGTCGGCAGACGCTATACTATATGCTGTACGCGATTCGTTCAGCTTCTGATTCAAAATGCGCTCATCCGATTTCTTCTGTACTACTTTATAATATATATCACGGGCAGCTTTGTTTTTAAAATCTGCCAGCTTATAGTAAGTATATTCGTCGTTTATAACAAATTCAAAGTCTTTTACTACTTTCACCACTTCTTTGGGAGCCTTGCGTGCCGAAGCTATCAACGGCGAATAATTTTGTCCTTCCAGCCACGAATCTTTAATAGATGTGATACGCGCTCTGTTTGCCAGATAGCGTTCATCATCGCTCTCCAGTATTTTTACAGTTCTATTAGGTATGAAAGTGTACACACAAACTTTACCTTCCGGCTGATACCTGTCGGAGGCAAACCATCCCACACCTTTCTCTTCATCCACTACCATCAGATAATCGTTGTATATAGAGTTGAAAGGCATATTCAGACGTTCAGGTGTCAGGTAAGTATCGTTATTCAGATTATAGCGGGAGACAAACAGATCGTACCCTCCAAGCGAATCATAATCTTTCGCGGCAAAGTAAATAGTCACTCCGTCCGCCATCATAAACGGATAATTAACATCTCCCGTCAGTCCGAAATTATTCTCTGACAATTTCCTCTCGTTTCCGAAATCATCTAACAGTTTCTCCATCGAGTAAAGGGCATATACTCCGTCTTTTGCGGGCTGTCCGTAATATATCTTTGTTTCCTTTTCGTTATAGTAGACAGTAGATTTCACAGGTTTACTTGCTTTGAATGCCTTGTCGAAATAGTCGAGGCGTCCTGTACTATGACTTTGCTTGTATGCCGACAGAAATTCTGCCTTGCTTACAACGAGGCTGTCTATTATCTGTACATCTTCTGTGTTGGAAACAACCCTGTTTAGGCGCGACAGCTGTTTTTTCTTGTCTTCCAGACGGGCAAGATTGGCCTCGTATTTTTCTAAATCCTCTTTTCTTTTTCTTGGATTCTTTGATAAAAGGGTTTCATATTTGTCGAATGCTTCTTTAGCTTCTTCAAACCTGAATTCCTGTGTATATATCTGTCCCAAATAGAAAAACGAATCCTGTATATTCTTCTTCGAGGCTACCAACAGGCATTCTTCAGCCTTAGTAAGGTCTCCCCCTGTTTCGTACAGGCATACCCCGTACCATTGATTGAGATTGGCATCTGTCGGTTTAGCTGTATATTCGGCCTCAAAAACCGGCAAGGCCTGTGCGTATTCACCTTTCAGATAGAGTTCTTTCGCTTCGGCCAATGTTTGAGAAAACAATGACGGTAAACAACAGATTGAAAGTAATATACAAAATACTAATCGTTTCATAATAATATTCTTCCGGGTTTTAACGGTTTCAAAGATAAGAATTTATACGATAAGATGCTACAAATCTGGGAAATTGGTTTACTTTTGCATCGCAAAATTTAGATTTATAAGACACATGAACTTAGCAGGTTTGTACACAGTTTTATTACTGATTGTTTCTAACATTTTCATGACCTTTGCATGGTACGGACACTTGAAAATGAAGGAGTATTCATGGTTTGCCGCCCTGCCGCTTTTCGGGGTAATAGCCATCAGTTGGGGTATTGCGTTTTTTGAATATTGCTTTCAGGTGCCGGCAAACCGGCTCGGATTTCATGAAAACGGAGGTCCTTTTTCGCTGATGCAGCTAAAAATAATACAGGAGGTAATCACTCTCACTGTCTTCGTTCTGTTCAGCACACTGGCTTTCAAAACCGAAGAACTTAAATGGAATCATCTGCTGGCTTTCGTATTCCTGATAGCAGCTGTATATCTTGTATTTAAGAAATAATGCGCTAGAAGTTATTACTCATTATCTGTATGCCGTTCTTTTCGGCATCTTCATACTTGTCTTTTATAAAACTGTATAAGTTCGGCGATTTGTGAGCGCCGGCTTTGCGCGTCTCATTCAAAGGTTGTATATAACCGATCGAGAGCATTTTACGCTGAAAATTCCGTCTATCCAGTTCACGTCCGAGTATTGCCTCGTATATTGTCCGCAGCTCGGGCATAGTAAATTTCTCAGGCAGTAATTCATATCCCACAGGTACAAAACCGATCTGTTTACGAATAGTCAGTATTGCCGTATTCAATATCTCGCTATGATCGGCATACAGAGCCGGTATCTCATTTATATCGAACCATTCTACATCTTCGTACTCGTGTGCAACTACATGAGCATCGTCATATTTAATCAACGAATAGTACCCAAGACTGATAAACCTGTTTGGTGACTGTCGTCCATTGTCAGGCGCAACATAAAATCTTTTCAGCATCTCTTCGTTTTCATCGGGCTTAATCCGTCCTTTTTTTCCAAAGAAGTAGAATTGCTTACAATACACATTGTCTAATTCTGTTTTTTCCTTCAATACCCTGAGAACAGCTTCGTCCGGATCTTCGTTTTCAGTGACAAAACCACCCGGAAGCATCCATCTGTCACTTACCTTAAATTTACATAGTAATGTTTTAAGGCTCCCTCCGTGGAAAGCAAGAATGATGCAATCGACAGAAATATTCGGGATAAATATTTCCTTATTGTGGGTTATAGTATTATCAATAGTAGATTTTTCTTTTTGCATAAGCTTAAGGATTATCTCATTTAACATTATCCCCAGCCTCTTTATTCTTTTTGTTATCAAGATAATAAATGTGATACTCTGCTTTTTCCTTCGCAGTCTTAAGACTGTCGAGCTGGAGCATCATAGTTGATAAATGAAAAGACTTTGAAACCGCAGATTTTATAGTTTGTGATAAAGTATATGAATACTTACCCTGTCCTTCGAGGGTAACAGTCAATGGTTTGTTTTCGTGTGAATAAATAAATCCTCCGATCCCGTTCTCGCTGGCTCCGGCGAATCTGATAATTTCATAGCTCTTATCCATATTGGAAAAGCGATAATTGAGTCCATCGTCATTTACAGGAAGGGATTCCATAAAAGAGCCGTCTTTCGCCGCGACTCTTATCTTATTATGTTTCTGCGCACCAACAAACACGCTTTCTATGTACAATACGCCGTCATCGCCAACGCCCGAACGCAGAGTGGTAGCTGTAATAGCTCCTCCCGATGCCGTTTCTTTGGGTACATACGACCCCGACTCCTGATATTCTTTATTCCGCTGATATATAAATTGCCCTTTAACCTTTTCCAGTTGCGGACTATATAAAGTTATCAGCGAATCACATTCTGTAATGATCTGTACATTTTCGGCACGCCTTATCGTATCCAGCAAGCCCAGTCCTGCCTTTATTTCAGCAAACGATTTCGGATATAGTATCTTTATACTGTCCAATTCTTCCTTAGCTTTAACATATTCTTTTTGCTCATACAGATGCCGGGCTGTATCCAACCTCAATCTGGCACCATCATCTTTTGATCCGCAAGCAAAAAGAAAGATGGATAGAAACATAAATGTCTTTCTCATATTACTCAACACAGTCATACGCTTAGTAAAGAATTATTCTGGGTAAAATTTGTAATCTGGTACCAAATTACGAATTATTTTAGGTTTTAAGATATTATTATACATTAATTCATCATTATTGTATTTAAAACACATATAATCACTAACATTTTTTGATTCCTGAAGAGAGCTATATTAACAACCCATATTAAATACAGTTCGATAACTATATTTATCATATCCTTTAACATTTATACATGTCAAAAAGTTCTGTATTGTAATAATTTATACCAAATAGTTAGATTTCGGCTCAGTAAGTCTGTCCTAATTAAGAGTACTGTTTGAGATCATATTTAACAAACAGAATTATTATCTTTACAGCCCGAAAGCCGTTTATAGCGGTTTAACATTAGTCATAATATAAAACCCGTACAAAGATTTGCACGCTAACGATAATATACAGGATACACTGAAAGAAAAATTTTCAGGCAAAATATTTGAGATCATTTCGCAAACTGCCGACAATATGCACCTCGAATGTTATGCTATAGGGGGCTATGTGCGTGATATATTCCTGCACCGTCCGTCGAAAGACATCGATATAGTCACTGTAGGAAAGGGCATAGAACTGGCTGAAGCCATTGCTAAAGAATTAGGGAAAAAAGCAAAGCTGTCTGTATTCAAGAATTTTGGAACAGCACAGATAAAATACAAAGACACCGAAATAGAGTTTGTAGGAGCACGTAAAGAATCGTACCAAAGAGACTCCCGCAAACCTATAGTGGAAGACGGCACGCTCGAAGACGACCAGAATCGTAGAGATTTTACAATTAACGCATTGGCCGTTTGCCTCAATAGCAGCAGATTTGGTGAATTGCTCGATCCTTTCGGCGGATTGCAGGATATGGAGAACCTTATTATCCGCACACCGCTCGATCCCGACATCACATTCAGTGACGACCCGCTGCGCATGATGCGGGCTATCCGCTTCTCGTCACAACTGGGATTCGATATAGAACCTGAAACATTCGATGCCATCACCCGCAATAAAGACAGGATAGAAATAATATCGAAAGAACGGATAATAGACGAACTGAACAAGATCGTTTTGTCACCAAAGCCTTCAGTCGGATTCCTGCAACTCGATCAGACAGGACTGTTGCAACTCATATTTCCCGAACTCGTCGCCCTGAAAGGTGCTGAAACAAAGGACGGCGTAGGGCACAAGGATAATTTTTATCATACGCTTGCCGTACTGGACAATATAGCTAAAAAGACGGACGATCTGTGGCTGCGTTGGTCAGCCATCTTGCATGACATAGCCAAACCGGCGACAAAAAGATGGGATAAAAAACTGGGATGGACGTTCCACAATCATAACTTCATAGGGGAGAAAATGATTCCGGGAATTTTTCGCCGGATGAAGCTGCCGTTGAACGAAAAGATGAAGTATGTGCAAAAAATGGTGACACTCCATATGCGCCCACAGGTACTGGTAGATGAGGATATATCCGATTCGGCAGTGCGTCGCCTGTTGTTTGAGGCAGGGAACGACATCGAAGATCTGATGGTGTTATGTGAAGCGGATATTACTTCAAAAAATTCGGACAAGGTGCGCCGCTATCTCAACAACTTCAGGATTGTACGCCAGAAGCTAAAAGACATAGAGGAAAAAGACCATGTACGCAATTTTCAACCGCCTATATCGGGCGAAGAGATCATGGAGATATTCGGACTTACGCCAAGTGCAGAAGTCGGCCGCCTGAAATCATCTGTAAAAGACGCTATTCTGGATGGGGTGATACCAAATGAGTATGAGGCAGCATTTCAGTATTTAATAGAGAAAGCAAAGAAGATAGGATTGGAACCAAAAAAGAACGAATAGATATGACAACAAAATCAATCATAGTAGCAGCAGACGAAAACAATGCTATTGGTAAAGACAACAACCTGCTTTGCCATTTGCCGAACGATCTCAAATTCTTCAAGTCCGTAACAGAGGGTTATCCTGTAATTATGGGACGTAAGACATTTGAGTCGTTACCCAAAGGTGCGCTACCCAACAGACGGAATATAGTAATAACAAGAAATAAAGATCTGCACTACGAGCGCTGCGAAATGGTATCATCTATTGCCGAAGCGATAGAGTTATGCAAGAATGAGCCTCAACTCTTTTTTATAGGCGGAGGCACTATTTATAAAGAGGCTATTGATATTGCCGACAAGCTGTACCTGACACGCATACATCATACATTTGAAGGTACAGATACATTCTTTCCCGATGTAGATACGGCGATCTGGGAAGAGATATCGAAAGAAGATCATGAGCCGGACGAGAAGCATAAATACGGATATAGTTTTATTACATTTCAGAAAATAAAACGTTAATATACTTGCTTATATTAAATAAACATCCTATTTTTGCAACCCGAAACTCGAGAAAGAAATAAATAACAGAAAATACATATAGCGATGAAAAGAACTTTTCAACCATCTAACAGAAAGAGAAAAAACAAACATGGTTTTCGCTCAAGAATGTCTACTGCAAACGGACGCAGAGTATTAGCCTCACGTAGAGCTAAAGGAAGAGCAAAACTTACTGTTTCTGACGAATTCCCTAAATAATAAGGAATAAACGAAATTTTAAGCATACGACAAAGTAAGGATTGATAAAATTCTTACTTTTGTTGTTTATAGATAGTTGGATATATTATGAATTGGTTCGATCTTCTTGTTATCATACTCTTTGTGGCGGCCTTTGTCAGGGGTTGCTTCTCGGGATTCATTATGCAGACTGCATCGCTGGCAGGCATTATACTGGGTGCTATCTTTGCAGGTAAGTTATCGGAAATCATTGCGCCTAAACTGGCAGAGTTGACAAACGCTACTCCCCACATCATAGGCCCACTGTCTTATATAGTAGCATTTATAGCTATATTGGTCGCACTTTTCTTTGCAGGCAAATTACTGGAATCATTCGCCGACGCTTTAGAGATGAATACGCTGAACAGATTGGCAGGAGGATTCTTCTCTGCAGCAAAGTGGATTATCATATTCAGTATATTACTGAACCTGCTCGTAGAATTTGACCAAAATAAGAGCATAATAAAAGAGGATGTGCGTGAAGCCTCTCACACCTACCCTCTTATGACTGAAATTGCAAAAACTGTTATTCCTTATCTTCGCTTCGACTGGATCAGTCAGTAGTTTTCTCGGAATATGTTTTTACTACATCTATCAGGTTGTCTTTAGACTGCAGCCCTCTCAGACGTGTTACTTCTTTTCCGTCTTTGTACACCACGATGGTCGGCAGTGCCTGAATACCCAGTCCTACGGCAAACTCTTTGTAATTATCTACATTCAGCTTGCCTATTTTCACCGAACCTTTATATTCTACGGCAATCTCTTCCAATAGGGGTGCTATACGGCGACAAGGGCCACACCACGCTGCCCAGAAATCGACAAATACAAGACCTTTTTCGGTCTCTTTAGCATAATTGGACGTGGACAGGATCACCACCGGAGATTTTTCCTTTGGTTTATCCTTCGCTTGCACCAATACAGGAAAACCAATGGTTAACATGACTGAGGCAAACAGGATGAGTTTTATCTTATTTATCATAATCTCTTTTGATTCTTTATACTTATATCAGCACAAATATAATAGCTTTAATCTATTAAATATCAACCCTCATTACTATTTATACATTTTTTAAAGTATAGATACAGTAAAATGAATTACTTTTGTATAAAGAAAGGTATATCAACATTCAGACATGAATCAAGAACCCCAGATACTGGATTTAGACAAAATACTGCAGGAAAAGGCGCCTGATATTTATAACAAGATGCCCCGTTTTGTTCTAAATTACCTGAAACGAAAGATCCATCTGGACGAGCTGAACGAAATTCTCACCATCTATGCAGACAAGCAGGGTGTAGATTTTATGCAGGCCGTTGTGGGATACTTCAATCTCACACTCGATGTTCACGGGTTAAAAAACATTCCGAAAGACGGACGTTATATATTTGCATCTAATCACCCGCTGGGAGGACTTGATGGTATTTGCCTGTCGGCTGTAATTGGTGAACACTTCGATAAGAAGATAAAGTATGTGGTGAACGATTTTCTTTACTTCATCCGCAACCTGCAACCGATATTCCTGCCTGTTAACAAATACGGAAAACAATCGCGGGAAGCGGCAAATACAACGAATGAAGCCTATAACTCCGGCGACCAGATCATTACTTTTCCGGCAGGGTTGTGCTCGCGCCGTGAAAAGGGAGAAATCAGAGACCTGACGTGGCAAAAGAATTTCATAATAAAAGCTATAGAAACCAAAAGAGATGTAGTTCCCGTTTACTTTAATGGGAAAAATTCAAATTTCTTTTATAGATTTGCAAATATTAGGAAAAAACTGGGGATAAAGTTCAATGTAGAATTGGTCTTTTTACCGGACGAGATGTTTAAGAATAAGAACGAGCGATTTTCCATCACCATTGGTGAGCCCATACCTTATGCCTTCTTCGACAATACAAAAAGTGCTGCGGAGTGGGCCGGATATGTAAAGGAAAAAACGTATAATCTAGCGAATACTAACAAATAATAGATGGAAACAATCATCGCACCTATTGATAAGACTTTATTGAAAGCCGAACTGACTAAGGACAAATTCCTCAGGCATACAAACAAAGCTCACAATGAAATCTATATAATTACTCATCACAATTCGCCGTACGTGATGCAGGAGATCGGGCGTCTGCGCGAGATTGCGTTCCGCTATTACGGAGGTGGTACCGGTAAAGCGATAGACATCGACGAATACGACACAATGGATAATCCGTACAAGCAACTGATAGTATGGAATCCCGAAGCTGAGGAAATAATAGGCGGTTACAGATTTATATGTGGGCCGGATATCTGTTTTGACGATAACGGCGAACCAGTGTTGGCTACATCGCACCTGTTCCATTTTTCTAAGAAGTTTATAAAAGAATACCTGCCCTACACTTTCGAGTTGGGACGGTCATTTGTTACGCTCGAATACCAGTCTACTCTGGCAGGATCGAAAGGAATATTTGCGCTCGACAACCTGTGGGACGGTCTGGGAGCATTGTCCGTAGCCGATCCTTCTATGAAGTATTTCTTCGGGAAGGTGACTATGTATGACACTTACAATACCAATGCAAGGGATATGATCCTGTACTTTCTCAACAAGTATTTCCCTGATCCCGACACACTGGTATGGCCTAAACAGGCACTTCAGATAGAGACCGACAAAAAGAAGCTGAAAAAGCTATTCGACGGCGAATCGTTCAAGACCGACTATAAGATACTGAACACATCGGTACGCAGGCTCGACCTCAACATTCCGCCACTGGTAAACGCATATATGAGCTTGTCGCCGCAAATGAAAGTATTCGGCACAGCTGTGAACGATACTTTCGGTAATGTGGAAGAAACAGGTATCCTCATCAATGTAGATGAAATACTGGAAGAGAAAAAGAAAAGACACATTGAGTCATATCTGAGAGACAAACCATCGAAACGCTTTCTCAAACGACTGCGTCAGATGATAAACTGGAGCTGGACAAAGAACGAGAACAAACCGAAAAAAAGAAATGAAGGCTTTTTTACAATCTCCCGTAGGAGTAATAGAAATAACAGAATCTGACGGATATATTTCTGCTGTCAGAATTGTAAGCGAAATGCCTTCGGTTAACAATACCGTACCCACTCCCCTACTCCAAAAAGCAATAAATCAACTGGAAGAATACTTCGCAGGAGAAAGACAGGATTTTGACCTGCCACTGAAACAAGAAGGAACACCTTTTCAACAAAAAGCGTGGGATTACCTCAATACCATTCCTTACGGACAAACGGTTTCATACAAAGACGAAGCCATAGCTATAAGCTCTGCCAATGCGTGCCGCGCGGTAGGTTCCGCCAATGGACGAAACAATATTGCCATCATCGTACCCTGCCACCGTGTAGTAAATGAAGGAAAAGGCTTGGGTGGATATGCTTACGGTCTGGATGTGAAACGCTATTTGTTACAATTAGAATTACGCAATAAAGATATTTTCCTATGCTCGACCTATCCCGATACAAAATAATACTGGCTTCGAACTCCCCGCGCAGAAAAGAACTCTTATCAGGTCTCGATCTCGACTATGAGGTAAAGACTCTGCCCGATATAGACGAATCTTACCCCGACACATTGCAGGGAATGGACATTGCCATGTATATAGCAAAGGAAAAAGCCGATGCCTACAATGATCACATCAAAGAAGATATATTACTAATTACCGCCGACACTATTGTTGTACTCGATGGGAAAGTATATGGCAAACCGCAGGACGAAAGTGAAGCAAAGCAAATGCTGCGCGACCTGTCGGGCAAAACGCACGAAGTGCTGACAGGGGTATGTATTACCACAAAGGCAAAGCAGAAAGTATTCGGTGTAGAATCCGAAGTGCGTTTCGCACGGCTCGAAGAAGACGAGATTGAATATTATGTAAACAAATACAAGCCTCTGGATAAAGCGGGTGCATATGGTGTGCAGGAATGGATAGGGTATGTTGCCGTAGAATATATTTCAGGCTCTTATTTCAATATTATGGGCTTACCAATACAACGGCTGTATCAGGAATTGAAGAATTTTTAAACCTTATAATATACTCGAATACACAAGATAAGGCCATTTTCCTCGTTTACAAAAATAAAAAACAGCTATCTTTAGCACATGAAAATAGTTGAAAATAACAAAGTCTTACTGCGGTATCTTTTCATCATCGTGGCTATGCTGATAGCTCTCGGTTCGCTTGTTATATCCCACTATTTCGTAAAAGACCTTGCCAAAGAAGAGCGCAACAAGATGGAAATTTGGGCAGAGGCGACCAAAGAAGCGGCCAATAGTACCGAAAACCCTAATATGGGGCTCGTATTGCGGGTACTCAGCAGCAATACTTCCATTCCCGTTATACTCTACGACAAAAAGGAGAATCTATATATCTCTGTTAATATAGAACTTCCTGAAACAGAAGAGCAGAAGTTTTTAAAGGAAAAAGCGAGTAAATTCGCAAAGAGCCACGAACCCATCATCATAGAAGTAGAAGACTTCGACCAATACATCTATTATGATGATTCGTACACGCTGAAACGCCTACAACTATATCCGTACATACAGGTTGCCGTACTGCTGATCTTTATGCTGACCGCTTTCTTCGCCCTCTTCACTACCATGAAGATGGAACAGGACAGGTTGTGGGTAGGATTATCTAAAGAAACTGCGCATCAGTTGGGGACACCCATATCGTCACTATTGGCATGGATCGAATACCTGAAGCTAAAAGATGCCGATCAGTCTATCCTCACCGATATGGAAAAGGATATAAACCGCCTGCAAATGATAACAGACCGGTTCTCGAAGATCGGCTCTACTCCTGCCCTTGAAGAAAAAGACATAACCGAAATAGTACGACAAACAATCACCTATCTTGAGAAACGGATTTCAAAGAAAGTAATCTTTCAGCTTAGGTTACCCGATACCCCCCTCTATGCCAGTGTAAGCGAACCACTACTGAGCTGGGTGATAGAGAACCTGACGAAGAATGCTGTAGATGCTATGGGCGGACAGGGAAAAATCACATACAGCCTGTATGAAAAAGGAAAGATTATCAGTCTCGATATAGAAGACACAGGTAAAGGAATACCAAAATCGAAGTTCAATACCATATTCAATCCCGGTTATACGACAAAGACCAGAGGATGGGGACTCGGATTGTCGCTGGCAAAACGAATAATAGATTCGTATCATAAAGGTAGAATCTATGTAAAATCGTCAGAGATAGATACAGGAACAACTTTCTGCATAGAATTAAAAAAGGTGAAATAATAGCATAGCGATAGTTAAAAGTCTTTCCTGTAAGGATTATTTTGTTATTTTTGTGACAATTCGTTTATATTTTAACAATTCTAAAATTATCTGATGACTAAATTTTCTAAAGCTTTCTGGGTCGCCAATTCCGTCGAATTACTTGAGCGACTAGCTTACTACGCTGTCTTTATCGTCATAACACTTTATCTATCAAACGTTTGGGGATTTTCAGACATCGAAGCAGGTATCATATCCGGTATCTTCTCCGCTTCACTGTACTTTCTCCCAACCTTTGCAGGTGCTTATGCCGACAAAATAGGCTTTAGATCATCCATCATGCTGGCCTTCGCTTTGCTGACTATAGGCTACGGCGGATTAGGGTTACTCCCTACCATGCTCGAAAGCGCAGGACTGGTAAGCTACGATATGAAGACCACCTTTACCGGACTGGAAACAAGTATGCTCCGCTGGAGTATTGCTCCCGTTCTGGTACTGATCGTAATAGGCGGGGCTTTCATCAAAGCGGTAATATCGGGAACTGTAGCCCGCGAAACCACATCAGAAAACAGAGCCAGAGGATATTCCATTTTCTATATGATGGTAAACATCGGAGCCTTTACCGGAAAAACGGTAGTAGACCCATTGCGCAGAAGCATGGGCGACGAAGGCCTTGTATACCTCAACTTCTTTGCTGCCACAATGACCTTTATAGCACTGATAGCTGTATTTTTCTTTTATAAATCGGTTAAAACAGAAGGTAAGGGTAAAAGCTTCACCGAAATAGGAAGCGCATTATGGAAAGTATGTAAGAACGGCCGACTGATCGCGCTGATACTTATTATCAGCGGATTTTGGATGATCCAGAGCCAGATGTATGCTACCATGCCTAAATATGTGATCCGCCTGATAGGCGAAGATGCCTCTCCGGGATGGTATGCAAATGTAAATCCGTTTGTCGTTTTCCTTTGTGTTAATCTTATTACCACCCTGATGAAAAAGTACACGGCGCTGAATTCAATGACCATCGGCATGCTTATTATACCATTCTCAGCATTGGTAATGTCTTTTGGTAATCTGTTTGGAGGAGAACCCATATTGGGAATGCACCCTGTCGCCTTTATGATGATCATCGGTATTGCCATGCAGGCTTTGGCGGAATGTTTTATTTCGCCGCGATTCCTCGAATACTTCTCCCTGCAATCGCCTAAAGGTGAGGAAGGATTGTATCTGGGATTCAGCCATCTGCACTCGTTTTTTTCATACCTGTTTGCATTCGGACTATCAGGATTCCTTCTCGAAAAATTCTGTCCCGACCCTAAAGGTTTTGCTTCAGCTACCGAATATGCAGCAGCAACGGCTAATGCTCACTATATCTGGTACGTATTTGTAGGCATCGGACTGGTTTCCGCTGTAGCCTTAGTTATATACGGACAAGTAGTAAAACGGATAGATGCCAAGAAAGTAGCGGTATAAAACAATTATTAAGTAATGAATAATATCTATTGTCGTATTAGGTATTGTAGGGGCGAAAAATCTTTCGCCCGATGATTACTGCGGGCGAAAGATTTTTCGCCCCTACAGTGACATGGAAAAATACGTCATTATTTTTTATTCATTATTACATATATTCAAAGTCCTCTTACAGTTGTGTAAGAGGACTTTTTTGTTAAAAGTGAATTCCTTTTGCCATTTTCCATTGTTTTAGTCGACTAACATATAAAAGCCGAATAATAATGAGCATACACACGTCTGATACAGAAAAAGTATTTATAAAAATGATCCGGGAAAATGAACGGATCATTTATAAAGTCTGCTCTTTCTATATTTCCGATGAATATCCGTTAGCCGACCTCTATCAGGAAACGGTTTGCAACCTTTGGTCTTCTTTTCCCAAGTTCAGAAGCGAAAGCTCTCTTTCCACATGGGTATACCGCATTGCGCTGAACACTTGCATTTCGGGTATAAGAAAAGAAAAGCGAAAACCACAAGGTGCATCTATATCGGGACTTCAGGAATTACTCCCTGCACCCGAAAGTATCAACGATCAGGTAACGGAAATGTACAAACTCATTTATCAGTTAAAATCGTTAGAGCGCGCGATCGTATTATTGTGGCTCGAAGACAAATCATATCAGGAAATAGCTGATATCACGGGACTGACTGTAAGCAATGTGGCCACAAAGCTTAAACGGTCGAAAGAAAAATTAAGGCAAATGTCGAACCTTTAAAGAAAGAAATCATGGAACTGGATGAATTAAAAAATACGTGGACATCACTCAATGAACGACTGCAAAAGCAGGAGACATTAAAAGAAACAATCATAAAGGAAATGCTACAGTCCAAATCGGGAGAATCATTAAGTAAGTTAATCAATTATACTTATTTTGGAATCATAGTAGGGCTTCTGGCTATCATTATGCTTGCCTACAGGTTAACAATAACTTATTTTGGAGCATTCAAAACAACTTTATTTGTAGGCGCGATTGTATTTCTAGCACTTTTTGCTGTTATAGGAATACTTAATGTTATTCATCTGCATAAGATAGATATTACGAAAAGCGTTTGCCAGAATATTAATCTGGTACAAACATATAAGATAAGAATAAAAAAACAAGTGATCTCTTCCTATGCTTTTGTCGTACTATTCATCACTGCTGCTATTGTTGCCTGCATAATATCTCCTAATATGGAGTTATGGCGTTGGGTAGTAATCGGAATATTTGTGATAATAGGTATTATCGGAGCATATTGGGAGTATAAACGAATGTACAAAGCAAATACCGATGCTATTCTCAATAGTCTCGACAAATTGAAGGAACTGGAAGAAAACATCTAAGAAAAATATAATAACCTTTCATCCGCCAGCTAAATGTTAGCCGGCGGATTTTTTTTACAACTTTATCTATAAGATTCAGGAATGAAAAATGTAGGGGCGGAATATCTTCCGCCCGAAATAAAAAGAGTCTGCGGGCGAAAGATATTTCGCCCCTACAGTATACCCTGAGAGAGGGTGGTTTTTGATGCGTTTGCCCTATTACGATTAACTATAAACTAAAAAAACAGTTATCTTTGCATTCCATTTGATAGCTAAAAACAATGAGCCGAAAGAAAAAAGAACTTCCGTTGATAGAGAACGTAGAGATAATAGACATCGCTGCCGAAGGAAAAGCAATAGCCAAAGTAAACGACATGGTGGTATTTATCCCCTATGTAGTGCCGGGCGATGTGATAGACCTGCAAATCACCCGTAAAAAAAATAAATATGCAGAGGGTAAACCTGTGCGTTTCGTATCTTATTCACAAAATCGCACGGAAGCCTTCTGCGAACATTTCGGTGTATGCGGCGGTTGCAAATGGCAAATACTACCTTACGTCGAACAACTGAAGTTCAAACAGAAGCAGGTAACCGACAACCTGACACGGATAGGCAAAGTAGAACTACCCGAAATACAGCTGATTATGGGCTCTGAGAAAACGGAATTTTACCGCAATAAACTCGAATATACCTTCTCCAACAAAAGGTGGCTTACATGGGAACAAGTGAAGTCGGGTGAAAGCTTCGACAATATGAATGCACTCGGATTCCATATTCCGGGTATGTTCGACAAAGTATTGGATATAAATAAGTGCTGGTTACAGGACGATATATCGAACCAGATAAGAAACTTCGTACGTCAATACTGCTTCGATAAAGGTTACACCTTCTTCGACTTAAGAAATAGAGGAGGATTGATGCGTAACATGATCGTGCGCACATCTACAACAGGCGAACTAATGCTGATCGTTGTGTTTTACGATGACGAAAAAGAGCAAAGGGAAGACCTGCTACAAGCCATAGCCAAAGAGTTTCCGCAGATAACAGCCCTGCTTTACATTATCAACCAGAAGGCAAATGACACGATCACCGATCAGGAAGTGCTGACATGGAAAGGCAATGACTTTATATACGAAGAGATGGAAGGCCTTAAATTCAAGATAGGTCCTAAATCTTTCTATCAGACAAATAGCGAACAGGCTTACAATCTGTATAAAGTAGCGCGCAACTTTGCCGGACTCACAGGAAAAGAACTTGTCTACGACCTGTACACAGGAACGGGAACGATTGCCAACTTCGTAGCCCGTCAGGCTGAAAAAGTAGTGGGGATAGAATATGTGGAAGATGCCATTGAGGATGCTAAGTTTAACTCGAAGAATAATGGCATCGACAACACCCTGTTCTATGCAGGCGATATGAAAGACATACTCACACAGGACTTTATCAACGAACACGGTCGCCCCGATGTGATCATCACCGACCCGCCGCGTGCCGGAATGCACGATGATGTGATAAACGCTATCCTGTTTGCCGAGCCCGACCGTATTGTGTATGTGAGTTGCAACCCTGCCACACAAGCGCGTGACCTGTCATTACTAGACGAAAAGTACAAAGTGGAAAAGGTACAGCCTGTAGATATGTTTCCGCATACACACCATGTAGAAAATGTGGTGTTGCTTATACGGAAATAAGACAAAAAAATCAGGGCATAAAGCCTCCTTAAAAATTGTTACAATCATATTATAATCATTACCTTTGTGACTATCGTTTTACCTCATAATAATTTAATCTGTTTATGAAAAGAGACACTGCCATTTTTGATATTATCGAAAGAGAGTATCAGCGACAACTGAAAGGAATAGAGTTAATCGCATCCGAGAACTTCGTGAGCCAACAGGTAATGGATGCTATGGGTTCACGCCTGACCAACAAATATGCCGAAGGTTATCCGGGCAAAAGATACTATGGAGGCTGCGAAATAGTAGACCTGAGCGAACAACTTGCTATCGACCGTCTGAAAGAACTATTCGGAGCAGAGTGGGCAAACGTACAGCCTCACTCGGGAGCACAGGCTAATGCTGCGGTATTCCTTGCTTGTATGCAGGCCGGAGACAAATTCTTAGGACTGAACCTTTCCCATGGCGGGCACTTGTCTCATGGTTCACCTGTCAACTTCTCAGGACTAATGTTCCACGCATTGGAATACAATGTGCGTCAGGATACCGAACAGGTAGACTACGACCAGTTGGAACAAGTTGCCAAAACAGAAAAACCAAAAGTAATCATTGCCGGAGCATCTGCTTATTCCCGCGACTGGGACTATGCACGCATCCGCAAGATAGCAGACCAGATAGGAGCCATTTTCATGGTAGATATGGCACACCCTGCCGGACTTGTAGCTGCCGGACTACTCAACAATCCGCTGCCTCATGCACATATAGTGACTACTACCACACATAAAACCCTGCGCGGGCCTCGTGGCGGTGCTATCATGCTGGGTAAAGACTTTGAAAACCCTTGGGGCAAAAAAACTCCGAAAGGTGAAGTACGCATGATGTCGGCATTGCTCGACTCTGCTGTATTTCCGGGCATACAGGGCGGACCGCTCGAACACGTAATAGCTGCTAAAGCCGTATCGTTTGCAGAAGCACTCGATCCGTCATACAAAGTATATCAGACACAGGTGAAGAAAAATGCTGCTGTAATGGCTCAGGCATTTATGGATAAAGGATATAAAGTAGTATCGGGCGGAACAGATAACCACTCTATGCTTATCGACCTTCGTCCTAAATTCCCTGAACTGACAGGTAAAATAGCTGAAAAAGCGCTGGTAGAAGCTGACATTACTACAAACAAAAATATGGTTCCGTTCGATAGCCGCAGCCCGTTCCTTACTTCAGGATTGCGTTTCGGTACGCCTGCCATCACTACACGTGGAGCAAAAGAACCACTGATGGGCGAAATCGTAGAAATGATCGACACTGTACTTTCTCATCCTGAAGATGGACAGATCATCAAATCAGTTCGCGAAAAAGTGAATTCGGTAATGAAAGAATATCCGCTATTCGCCTGGTAACAGAATTTATTCTAAACTAAAATATCAAAGAAGGGTTGTCTGTTATACAACCCTTCTCTATTTTCAACATCATATCTACAATGAAGAAACCCGTTGCCGTATTACGGTACCTTTTATCTGTACATATTCTAGCTCTTATTATTCTCGCTTTATTTCGGTTAGCTCTCTATCTGGCAAACATCGGACAAGCCGAAGGCGTGGAGAATAAAGGTGAATTACTATTCAGAGCTATGCTGAAAGGGGTACGCTTCGATAATATGGTTTCGTGCTACATCATCATTCTGCCTGCTGTGGTATTACTCATACTCAGCCTGTTCGATAAAATATCGAAGACAGTGGTAAAAGGGTTCAATATTTACTTCATTGTATTATATAGCATCATATTTGCCGTATCGGCAGCAGATATACCTTATTTCTCATACTTCTTCACCCATATGGGCGGATCTATCGTCAACTGGCTGGGATTTGAAGGAACGGCAGGAATGATATTACAAGAATCTTCTTACTACATCTATTTCGGCATATTCCTTGTACTTACCATACTGTTTGGAATCTCCGTTTTCCACTTTGGCAGAATATTGACAAGGACAGAAACAACTGACCTAAAGAAAACAAACTATAAACTATACATTCCATTAAGTACTATCGTTCTGGGACTATGCTTTATCGGAATGAGAGGCGGACTGGAAAGATATCCATTACGCACAAGCGGTGCTTATTTCAGCAGCAATACCTTCTTCAATCAGCTAGGGATAAATCCTGCTTTCTTCCTGATGAAAAGCTATAGCAGTTTTAAGAAACAAAAGGACAAGCTCAAAGGAACCATAGATGAGAAAGACGCTATTGCCTATGTACAAAAAAGCTATGGCGTAACACCCCTAGCCGGAAATGCTAACCCGATAAGCCGGAAAATAGAACCGGATGGCAATCCGGTAAATGCAAATGTAGTAATCATACTGATGGAATCGTTATCATCGGAGTTTTTGCAGATCGATTATAAAGGGAAGAGTATAACCCCCTATATTCACGAGCTGATAGGTAAATCATATTATTTCGAGAATTTCTATTCAGCAGGAATACATACCAACAACGGAATAGCTTCTACACTTTACGGATATCCACCGATATTTGAACGTACAATGATGGCTGTGGAAAGCGATCATTACACAGGTCTGCCTGTTACACTGAAAAAGAATGGCTACGAGACACTTTTCTTTCTGACAAGTAATCCGCAGTACGACAATATGTATTCGTTTCTCAACGATAACGGGTTCGATCATATCTATTCCCAATACGATTATCCAAGTGATAAAATTGTAAACAACTTCGGCGTACAGGACGACTACTTATACGAATTTGGGCTTGACAAGCTAAATAAGGCTGCCGAATCGGGTAAACCTTTTCTGGCAACATTTATGACAGTCAGCAACCATCCGCCCTTCATCGTGCCCGACCGTTTCAAAGATGCAGGAAGCAATGATGAAGAGTGCATCGTGGCATTTACCGACAACAGCCTGAGAGAATTTATGGAGAATGCAGCAAAACAGGAGTGGTACGACAACACTATATTTGTCGTATTGGGCGATCACGGACGGGTTATCGGTCAGCAGATATACGAAATGCCATTGGGATACAACCATATTCCGCTAATTGTATATTCTCCGTTATTTGAGGATACGCCTAAACAGGTCTACAACTTCGGTGGACAGATAGATATATTTCCCACTGTGATGGGACTACTCAATCGTCCTTACGTTAACAATTCGCTCGGAACAGATCTCTTAAAGAGCGAACGACCTTATATGTTCTTCGTGTCGGATAACTTTCTAGGCTGTATAGATAATGAATACTTCTACATATACAATCCGGCAGCAAAGACCGATGCTCTATTCGACTACCGTAACAGGGGCACAACCGATCTGAGACAAGAGCACAGCGCATTGGCGGATAGTATGAAAGTTTACGGAATATCTATGACAATGGCAGCCGATTATCTGGTAAAGAATAAGCTGACAGTACCCGAATAAGCCGCTTTTCGTTTTTTTTTAACAGTCGCAGAGAGTATATCATACCCCTTCTTTGCGTCTATATATTAAGTACCAATTTAATGACAATCATAAAAGATGAGAAATAAAGAAAGAAACTTCCTGCTACTAATCATCCTTACCTTATTCATTTTCCCGTCATGCGGAGACGATAATGATGAAAACGAACCGTCACCAAAACCGATAAGCGCAGAAAAACGGATAACTTCATTTAGCTTCGATGGTGTAAAGAATGGGTTGCCTGCCACGATGAAAGGGGTATTCAACAGTGATAGTACTACAATCACTTTTACGACCAAAATATGGATAGACAAGATCGATCAACTTATCCCCGACTTTGAAGCAAAGGGCACGGTAAAAGTGGCATCGACAATACAAACAAGCGGTGCTACTACCAACGATTTCAGAAAAGAAACAGTCTATACTGCTGTAGCCGAAGATGGCTCGAACAGAGATTATACAGTTCTATTCAAGTCGCCTCAGGCATCGGGTCTGCCAGTCTTGAAAATAGATGTAGACGGGGGAAAAGAAATTACCAGTAAAGAAAACTACCTGACGGCGGACATAAAGGTATCCGATGTTAAGGATGATAATAATAGTTTTGTCACCCGTACCGAAATACGCGGTCGCGGCAACACTACATGGGGATATGTAAAGAAGCCCTACCGTCTTAAATTTCTGGAAAAGACATCATTGTTCGGACTGCCTGCCGAAAAAAGCTGGGTACTGCTGGCGAACTACTTAGACCCTACCCTGATAATGAATACTGTCGCTTTTGAATTGGGTAACCGCCTTGGATTACCATATACAAACCACTATAATCATGTAGAGCTTTACCTCAATGGTGAATATAAAGGCAGCTATATGCTCACTGAACAAGTACAGGTGAAGAAAAGCAGAGTGAATGTAAACGAAAAAACCGGATTCCTTGTAGAATTGGATACATACTATGACGAAGAGCCGAAGTTCAGTAGCAATATACTCCGCTTACCGGTAATGATAAAATCACCCGAAGATCTGACCGATCCGGCAGGATACGATTTTGTGAAAGATGCCGTAAACGGTCTGGAGGAAGCACTGTTTGGAGCCACATTCCCAAATGGTTATCAAGACCTGATAGATGTGAATACGTTTATCGACTTTATGCTGGTCAACGATATTATCAGGAATACGGAACTGATGCACCCAAAAAGTATGTATATGTATAAAGATACAGACTCGAAGATTGGCATGGGACCTCTCTGGGATTTCGACTGGGCATTCGGATATACGGGAGGAGGGCATGTTTACTATACCAATCCGAAAGAAATGCTGCTGAAGCCGAATTATACCGGAGGATTCACAGGCTATACGTTCTTCTGCCGATTCCTCGATGATCCTGATTTCCGTACAAAGTATAAGGCCAGATGGAACGAACTTTATGCTTCTAAAATAGCAACAATGGATATATTCATTGATGAAATGGCTACCCAACTGGAAAAATCACAGACCGAGAATTTTGAGGTATGGAACAATAGATTAAACTATAAAGAGCAAATAACGAAAATGAAAAGCTGGCTGAAAGAACGTACCGAATACATGAATACCGAGATAAATAAATATTGATATTATCTGAATAATTGATATTTGTAGGGGCGAATAATCATTCGCCTAAAGTGGAGATTAATTATATATATGGCTAAACAATTATATTCATGCCAATCAGTAGTTGAAAATGTATAAAATTAATGTTCGATTATTTGCTGCGCGCAATCATAGATTGCTTGCCTTACTTTGCCCAAAGCCGCAAAGTAAGCAAAACGCTTTAGCGCCCCGCTTCATAGGACGACCCGTTACAGGGATTAAAGGCTAAACAAAAAAAACTCGCTCCAAAACTTGTATAATCTGAATCAGTAGCTAAGCTCAAACACGTTTTTGTTTTACGCCTTTCTCTCCCTACGGGTGCCCCGTCCATAAAGCTAACGGCGCAGGCTGACGCACGATTTGGAGACAACAACCTTGCCTTGTCAGGCGTTAGCTTTCCGTGCATTAGCTCCGCAAGCGGGCACCTGTTCGGTGCAGACGGCGTGGAAAGGGATGGGGCGATAGCCCGTTCGTCCCTTTTAGCCGACAAACCGCTGACAGGTCGCTGAGGAGCGAAGCACTAGACTTTTGTTTACTTTTTGGCAATGAAAAAGTAAAAACAAGCACGGGAGGGCGCGTTAGTGATGAGCTAAGTTTAAAGATAAGAATCAGATAGTAGTTATGCTCAGTATAATAGAATGATTAATTCCAACTGCTGATTTGCATTATTTATTAAATTTGGGCGAATGATTATTCGCCCCTACAAATTCCATAAAATAGATTATTCTACATACAATACAAGTCCTTTGAGGTATTCACCTTCCGGATGATAAATATTGATAGGATGATCGGCTGGCTGGCTTAGTTGGTGTAATATCCTTACTTTGCGTCCTGATATAGCTGCTGCACTGAACACCGCAAGGCGGAAAGCTTCTTTGGTTATCACCTGCGAACAGGAGAATGTGAACACAATGCCACCCGAAGCTACCTTATCGAAAGCGACGGCATTGAGCCGTTTATATCCCTGCAATGCGTTCCTGATAGCGCCCCTGTGCTTGGCAAAAGCAGGCGGATCGAGAACGATAAGATCGTAATCTCCTTTATTTATATTTCCCAAAAATTTGAATGCATCTTCTGCGTAAGCTTCGTGCCGTTTATCGTCAGGGAAATTGATCTCTACATTCTTATTCGTCAACATTACGGCTTTAGACGAACTGTCTACCGAATGTACCAGTTTTGCCTGTCCATGCATAGCATAGAACGAGAAACCACCTGTATAGCAAAACATATTCAATACGGAACGGTCTTTAGCATAACGTTCGAGTAAAGCCCTGTTGTCGCGCTGATCGACAAAGAATCCGGTCTTTTGCCCTTTCACCCAGTCAGGATAAAATTTCAGTCCGTTCTCCAATGCCATTTCATTTACATCCTTGCCTCCATACAGATATTCGTTCTCTGCACCGAGATTGGCTTTATATGGCAATGTAGTCTCCGATTTATAATATATATTTTTGAGTGAATCTCCCAACGCCACCTTCAATGCCTCGCATATAGCCAAGCGGTCTTCGTGCATACCTACCGAATGCGATTGTATGACAGCCGTTTCGCCGTACACATCTATTATGAGTCCGGGCAGATTGTCTCCTTCACCATGAACAAGGCGGTACGAATTGTTGGCAGGTGTCACCAGTCCTATAGATTTTCTCAATTCAAATGCAGCAGACAGGCGTTTTTCCCAAAAGGCCTGATCTATCATCTCTTCTTCAAAAGAGAGTACCCGTACTTCGATACTTCCTATCTGAAAATGCCCTACAGCAATAAATTCATCATTGGCAGTATATACGTTAACTACCTCTCCTTCCTCTATATTGTCGGATTTTTGCTGTACTGCACCCGAAAACACCCAAGGGTGAAAACGCCTTAAAGATTCTTCTTTTTTAGGCTTGAGCTTTATTTTTTTGTAATTCATACCTTTTTTTAAGTTACGAGTTATGAGAGACAAGTTACAAGTATTTATACTCTCAGTCAACCGGTCACTACGAACTATAAATGAGGCACAAAATTACAATTTTATTTTCAATGAAGCACCCCAACGTGCAGGTTTTGATTTCTGTGCATAATACGAACCCATAAACTCAAATAAGAAAGCATCATAATCCCTGTCGAGGATATTCTTTCCCCAGAACTCAAGGGTAAAGATACTTTTCTCCAGTGCCAGATGAGCATTCAGCGTTCCGTAAAAACCCTGTGACATTTCATTGTCCTCAGCCCAATATGTTTTGCCTATTCCGGCAAAATTGGTATCGAACGTAAAGCGGTCGAGTATTGTCTTATGCTTGAAATCGTAAGAAATACTGCCGCCTACACTGAATGTAGAGCCGGGTGCAAACGGAATATGATTGTCAGTATAATTATTTACAATCTTTCCGTCACCGTCTTTCGCCAGATAATCTTTGAAACGGGCATCGGCAAATCCGTAATTGGCATACAGATAGAAACCGTTGCACGGACGGGCTTTCAATCCTACTTCAAAACCCTTGCTCACAGCTTTACCGGCATTGCTGACCATACGGCCGCCGCGATTGTTGATAAACTGTGTGATCTGTACATCGCGTACATCTATGTAGTATAGGGCAAAATTGGTAGACAGCGTATTACTGATAATATCCAACTGACCGCCCAGCTCATAGTTCCAGCTATATTCGGGTTTATAAGCGATGCGGCTGTTCACCTGCTCTTCCGTCATCTCACCCTGACGCATAGCTCCTTCAAGCGCTTCCTGCAACAGGTCGGCAAATATCTGTATATTGTTCCCGCCTGCTTTGTAACCGCGCGATGCCGATACATACAGGTGTGAAGCCGGATTTATCTGATATTTTATGACACCTTTAGGCAACAGTTCCAGAAAATCGTCGGACGAATGTCCTTCAAGTAATGCTTTAGCAACTTGAGGTATAGCAACCGGAGAGTTTTGTGGCTTGATAGTATAATTAGCCAGTGCATCGGAATAGTATTTCAGTTCAGTCTTTTCATAGTCGAGACGCAAGCCGAGTGTAACCGACAAACCGGGTGTTGCGAACAGATCGTTGAATGTAGACTGATGAAATGCTGCCGCGCCATAGATAGGACGTTTGAAATTACTGTTAAGATCAATAACATTGTCTGTAAACTTGATTTCAGGTACCATCGGATTTCCTGCATGCGCATCATCGAGCGGCTTTTGCAAGTATTGGGCAATTCCGTCTTCCATCATATATACCGGCGATGTGGTATGCAGGTAATCATAGAAACCGTATCCTCCGAAAGACCATTGATAACGCGATTTGGAAGTAGATTTTATAGTGACTTCCTGACTGATCGAATTCTGGCGCTGAAGCTGATTGATCTGAAAATACGATTTGGGGGTATAATCCTGATCCATATTCATATCATCGTTCAGGTACTGATAGCCTGTAGTAGAATTTATTTCATAGCCATTGCCTGCATAACGAAGAGCAAGCCCATTGGTCAACAGTTTTCGTTTATAGTAACTGTCGGAATTGTAATTGATCTCATTTGTCTCTATATTGGCATACGGAAAAGCTCCCTGATCTACATAATCGAAGCTTACGGAATATGTTGCCGAAAAACGGGGAGTAATTTCCCAAGCAAACTTAGCACGACCGCCTGCATTTTTCAGGTCGTCTACTTTCTTTCCGTTATACTGGTTTGTGAAATAACCATTGTCCTGTTTATAATAGGCTCCTATCGATACTCCCATTTTACTGCCTAGCCGGCGGTAATGTGAAGCATTTCCCGAAAACTGCCCATGACTTCCGCCCCCGACTTTTATGGTAGTTCCTTCATAATTGAGCGGAGAGAAGGTATAAACATTGATGATACCGCCCATTGCATTACGGCCGTACAGCGTACCCTGTGTACCCCGTAACACCTCTACCCGCTGAATATCGAACAACTCTGCATCGAATGAGGTGGTATTGAAGTATGGCACATTATCTACATACATGCTCACTGTCTGATCTCCCGAACGCGCACCGATACCGCGTATATACAGCGGGCTTGTCATTTTAGAACCATAATCGGCTGCAAAATAGTTGGGCACTATCGAACTGAGGTCTTTCAGTGAATACACCTGCAATCCTTCCAGATTTTTAGGAGAGAATATCGAAACGGCAGCAGGCAACGATTTCAGACTATTTGTTTCTTTTGTGGATGAGAGGATTACAATATCTTTCTTCAATTCGGTGTAAAGTGTGTCTTTCGACAAACCGTCTTTAGCATAAATATTAGGTAAGAATAGAAAAGAAAGGACACTTAGTAATACAATTTTTGTATAGGAATAACTTTTCATACTATAATTCTGTTTTTAACGGATGTGTGGAAACTCGCATAACAAAATAATTATTGGCTCTGACGAATTTACAATCCATGCTCGTTTTCATTAGATCTAATTTATTAAAACGATTACAAAGGAAGAGCATTGCAATCGCTTTATCAATCACTAAATGTAGTGATTTGAGTTATCGGGGTTCACTGTGTGGGTTGATGTTTATGAGAATTAGAAAACTTTATCTATAAGACAGGAAGAATTATAAGTTATGAATAATGAATTTGAAGACTCGCCGAGCCAAAATAATGTAAATAGTGTAAGACTTGTCAGGTTTTAGTTAAAAACTAGTGTACTAAATTACAGAGTTAGCTACACTTTGCTCCGCTGAACGATGTTTCTAGTATACTAGAGAAAGGAAAATTTAGAACTAGCAGGCTAGTAGACTATATGCTAATTAACTTGTAAGGAATGTAAGGTTTTAGTTAAAATATCTGGGTTTGCTGTAGGGGCGGATTATCATCCGCCCGAATACGAGAACAATGCGTCTAAAAGCGGGCGGATAATAATCCGCCCCTACATATCGGAAACTTGTAAAATTTACATACGCTCTGCTCCTGTGACCGTTGGTTGTCAGCTTTTAGTTAAAAAGAGAAATGACCAACATTGCAGGACGCAACCTATACTATTTATTGCATGATATTTACAAGATAGGTTGAGCAGTGTAACTATTTTTCTTAATTTTGCAACCTGATAATTCGATATAATACAAAAACCCGATATGAAAATAGAAATTAAGCTACAGGAATCCGTTATTAAAGCCATTGATTCCTTATATGGACAGACAGTAAGTGCAGAACAGGCGTCTCTACAAAAGACCAAGAAGGAATTTGAAGGACATCTGACACTGGTTGTTTTCCCTTTTCTTAAAATCTCGAAGAAAAGTCCTGAGCAAACAGCACAGGAGATAGGCGAATGGCTGAAAGCAAATACAACAGAGGTAGCTGAATTTAACGTTATAAAAGGGTTTCTGAACCTGTCGATAGCGACACCGGTATGGATAGAACTGCTAAACGATATTCATACAACAACCAATTACGGGCTGAGAACTGCCGATGCTAATTCTCCGTTGGTGATGATCGAATATTCGTCTCCGAACACTAACAAACCGTTGCATCTGGGACATGTCCGCAATAATCTGCTCGGATTTGCCCTGTCGGAAGTGATGAAAGCAAACGGAAACCGTGTGGTTAAGACCAACATCGTAAACGATCGCGGTATTCATATCTGCAAATCTATGCTGGCATGGCAGAAATGGGGAAATGGAGAAACTCCCGAATCGAGTGGTAAAAAGGGAGATCACCTTGTCGGCGATTATTATGTACTTTTCGACAAAAACTATAAAGCCGAACTTGCCGAGTTGAAGGCTAAAGGCCTGTCGGACAAAGAAGCGGAGGCTGAATCCCGACTGATGGGGGAAGCCAGAGAAATGCTCCGCAAATGGGAAGCAGGTGATATAGAAGTGGTTGCATTGTGGGAGAAAATGAATGCGTGGGTATATGCCGGATTCGACGAAACTTACAAGCGACTGGGTGTAGATTTCGATAAGATATATTATGAGTCACAGACTTATCTGGATGGAAAAGATACAGTAATGGAAGGTTTGAAAAAAGGTGTATTCTACCAGAAAGAGGACGGCTCGGTATGGGCAGACCTTACAGCCGAAGGGCTCGATCATAAGCTGTTGCTGCGTAGTGATGGTACATCCGTGTATATGACACAGGATATAGGTACAGCAAAACTTCGTTTCGATGACTACCCTATCAATAAGATGATCTATGTGGTAGGAAACGAACAGAATTACCATTTTCAGGTTTTGTCCATCTTGCTTGATAAGCTCGGTTTTGAGTTCGGTAAAGGATTGGTACACTTCTCGTACGGAATGGTGGAACTGCCTGAAGGTAAGATGAAGTCGCGCGAGGGAACGGTTGTGGATGCCGATGACCTGATAGATGAAATGATATCTACAGCGAAAGAAACATCTCAGGAACTTGGTAAACTGGATGGACTTTCGGCAGATGAGATCAACGACATTTCACGCATAGTGGGTATGGGTGCACTCAAATACTTTATATTGAAAGTCGATCCGAAAAAGAATATGACTTTCAACCCGAAGGAGTCTATTGATTTTAATGGTAATACAGGCCCTTTCATACAGTACACGCATGCACGTATACAGTCCGTTATCCGTAAAGCTGCCGAACAGCAGATCGATATTCCTGCATCTTTACCTGCAAGCATTGTGTTGACTGTTAAGGAGGAGAATATGATACAACTCGTTGCTGACTACGCACCTATTGTAAAGCAGGCAGGTGATGAATACAATCCGGCTCTGATCGCAAACTATATATATGATCTGGTAAAAGAATACAACCAGTTCTATCATGATTATCCGATCCTCAAAGAAGAGAATACCGATCTGAAAGGGTTCAGGCTCATGCTATCGGAAGAGGTTGCTAAAATAGTAAAAAGTGGTATGTCGCTGTTAGGAATCGAAGTTCCGGACAGGATGTAATTCACTCGTCCTCAACGACTTAATCTCCAATAGCATCTGCACCTATCTGTTCTTTTAACGCAGATGCATTATTATATCTAGTTATGAGGTCATTACGATAGGCAACTGTCCTTATACTCAATTCAGACTTACTGGATTGAGGTAATTCATCAAAGGCTGCATTTATCCATGATACAGCACCTGCTATATCATCGAGGCATTCATGGGCTAATGCTACATTAGAGGCCATTTTGGCGCGCTTGTTGGCACTCTTCTCACTGGAATAGTAACTTTCCCAGATATCGGAAGCTTCCTGCCATTTACCGGCTTTAACAAATGCTTCGGCCTCTTTCATCTTTGCCGAACCATCTGTATAATACCAGCGTTCGTGGCTTTTCCATGAAGGTATGAATTTGCCTGTCAGGCGGTCTGCACCAACAATCGACATATCGGTAATCAGGGTATTAATCTCCCGGATGTTATTCCGCTTGATATCCCATGAAGCCCCTCCTTCGCTGAAAAGGCTGTCGACATACGCTATAGGCATTACTTCTGCTCCATCTCTGGTATATATCCTGAGTATTGTTCCCAGCTTTGCACTGAGATAGTTATAGTTGTTGAAGTAGTATGTATTCTCCGATTCAATTCGGGCAGTCATTACAAACAGGTCAAGAGCAATCAGGGCATCGGCTTTGTTATCGTTGCATATAGCCTGTACTTTTCTTGGCGATAGTGGCCTGACATCGTCAAATGACTCTTTACTATTGGTTCTGTAAGGATATAGACTGACTTTGGTGAAATAGTTCTCCTCACTCATAAACTGCTGTAAGGAGTTGAGCATAATAGTCCTGACACTGTCCATAGAAAGGATGGACTCACCGGATTGCCCTTTTTTATTAGTCGTCTCTTCTCCATCATCAGCATTCTCTCCTAATGGACTGTTGTCAACAATGACGATATTCGTCACTTCGGGAGAGAAGGTCACTACAGCCGGTTCCAGTGTGTCTATACTGATAAAATTGACTGTTGACGCGCACGAACTCAGTAGTATAGCTGCTATGATGTTGATATATATGTACTTCATATAAGTGATATTAAAGTCTAAGTATGAATCAGAACATTACAAGCCCGTATTTCAACAGGCTTTTGCGACTCTCGCACTTTAACTGCTAAATGTACAAAAATAAGCTTTATATTTGCAATAGCAATCAACAAATAATGGAACAATCTCCCACGAATACAGTTTTCGGTCTGGCTGCCGATATAGTAAGTAACACTTCCCATAGTCTTTTTCTTACAGGTAAAGCCGGTACGGGTAAGACTACTTTTCTGCACCATATACGCAATCATACCGACAAGAATGTCATTGTGGCTGCGCCGACAGGTGTGGCTGCCATCAATGCGGGAGGAGTAACACTGCACTCATTATTACAACTGCCGTTCGAGCCTTTTATTCCCAACTTTGAAGGAAAGAAAAAGCTGGATTACCACTTCAAGCTGAGACGATCAAAGATACAGATGTTGCAGGAACTGGACTTACTCATCATAGATGAAGTAAGTATGCTGCGTGCCGACATACTCGATGCTATCGATCACATGCTGCGCCGCTATCGCAATAACCAACAGCCTTTCGGTGGCGTACAGATGCTTTTCATCGGCGATATGTTCCAGTTACCACCTGTTGTACAATCGGCAGAATGGGAGCAGCTAAAACATTATTACCCGTCTCCGTTCTTCTTTCACGCACAGGTTCTGGAAAACTTTCCCCTGCTTTACATAGAGCTTAAGACCATATACAGACAGCAGGATCAACAATTTATAGAAGTACTCAATCGTATCCGCAACAACTGTGCGAGCCAGCGAGATATGCAACTACTAAACCAGCGCTATAATCCATCCTTCAAACTACCTGAAAAAGACCGCTATATAGTACTATGTACTCATAATTATAAAGCGGATCGCATAAACAGTGAGGAGCTGGCACGTCTTACATCCAAAGAGTTTGTATATCGCGGGCAGATTACAGGTGACTTCTCCGAAAATTCTCTCCCTACAGAGCATGATCTGATACTGAAAGAAGGGGCACAGGTGATGTTCGTTAAAAATGATGCGGGTGAGCGCCGCCGCTACTACAACGGTAAACTGGCTACCATAAACCGTCTGAAATCCGATAAAATAGAAGTCTGCTTTGAGAACGGGGATTTGATGGAACTGGAAAGTGAGACATGGAGTAATATCCGCTACAATCTCAACATGGAATCGGGAGAAATAGAGGAAGAAGTACTTGGTTCGTTCTCTCAATACCCGATCAGGCTGGCTTGGGCTATCACCATACACAAAAGTCAGGGACTTACATTCGACAGATTAGTAATAGATGCAGGACAGGCTTTTGCCGCAGGGCAGGTATATGTGGCTCTCAGCCGCTGTACATCGCTCAATGGCATTGTTCTGTTTTCACGCATTACGCCCCAGAGCATCAGTACAGATAAATATGCTATAGAATTTTCGACAAAAGAGCAGGACACTGCTTATCTGCAAGAGATACTGAAACAGGAAAAGCCCCGATATTGCGCCGAGCAGCTAAAAAAATATTTTGACTGGACTCCTTTTATCCGTAGCCTGCATACACTGAACGAACTGGCTACCGAGAAAAAAATTCCGAAACAAGAAGAAACCCAGGCAGCAATAGCCCTGATGTGCAGCCGCGCTATAGAACAGCAGGAAATAGCCCAGAATTTCATTAAAGAACTGAATCGCATATTGTCGGCTCCAAATGTTGATATCAGCTATCTCAAAGAGCGTGTACAGAAAGGCATTCTTTACTTTCATCGCGATGTTCAGCAATATATCATTGTACCTATAGAAGATCACCTAAGCAGCCTGAAAAATGCTTCTAAGGTAAAAGCATACCTAAAAAAAGCGACCGAAATACATGCAACACTACTCCGCCTGCTGGAACGGCTCGAACACGTACGCTATGGAGATATCGACTTAGCTGAAGACATGACTTTTGAGCGAATAGCTTCCGTAGAGAAAGAGTCTCCGGATACAGAACCGGAGAAAAAGAGACGTCCCGAAAAAGGGGACTCACAGCGTCTTACCTTATCCTTATTTAAGGATGGGCTGTCTATAAAAGATATTGTCAAAGAACGCAACCTCACAGTATCGACTGTAGAAGGACATCTGGCCGGATTTATCTTCACAGGTGAGCTTTCTGTAGATCAGCTTGTAAATGAAGAAAAAATAAGCTACCTGTCGGAAAAGCTTAAGGGCATAGACCCAAAAACATCCTTATCTGCCATAAAGAACACATTACCCGGTGAATATACCTATCTGGATATAAAAGCCGTTATGAATCACCTACGCTTTCTGGCTAAACAGAAAGCCCTATAAAATTATGTATATAGCGATCATATGACAGACGCTACCACCCAAAACAAACAGATGGAAGACCGTGTGCATATATCGCCTTTTTGTCCACGAATAAAATAATGCTCCTACAATGTAGGAAATACCTCCGCCTATCAACCAATAGAGAGAGACCAACTGTCCGTTTGCTGATAATACATCATACAGCGGTTTGAATGCTACCAGTATAGCACATCCCATAAGGACAAAACAGACTGTTTCCAAATTACTATGATCTTTCAGATTCGTAAAACTGACTATTAAGCCTGCTATTGCTGCCAGACAAATAAAAATGAACAGCGACCAGCCCCATGCACCTTCGTTGCGAAGGACAAGTAAGGTAAAAGGTATATAAGTTCCGGCTATATGCAGGTAAATGGCTCCATGATCAAATTTGCGTAGAAGCTCTTTCTGCCCTTTTCTTTCCGGACTACATCCATGATAGCAGGTAGAAGTCACATAAGAGGCCAGCATTCCGAACAAATATGCCAGCACACTGCCTACCGACCAGCTGTTTCCGTTAACAAATGCTTTCATGAGTAATATGTAACCTCCGACTATACCGAGTATAATTCCCAACCCATGCGATATGGTGTTACCTATTTCTTCTCCTTTTGTATAATATTTTGTACTCATTTTTTATTTTTCAATAAGAATGAATTTTCAAAATTCTAAATTCCCGTTTTATATTATTGATAAACTTATCAGATTTTCATTACAGATTTATAAACAAAAAGAGCGGAAAAGTATATACTTCTCCGCCCTTTATTTTTTGAATGCCAAATTATAGAGCAGCTAAATCTGCGCCAGCTTTAAATTTAACAGTTTTTTTAGCAGGGATATTGATAACTGCTTTAGTTCTAGGGTTGATACCTTTTCTAGCAGCTTTCTGAGTTACAGAGAAAGTTCCGAAACCAACTAAGGCAACTTTACCACCGTTTTTAACTTCACCTGTTACTGATTCGATAAAAGCTTCCAGCGCTTTTTTAGAATCTACTTTGCTCAAGCCTGATTTTTCAGCAATAGCATTGATAAGTTCTGTTTTGTTCATAATAAAAAATGTAATGATTTAATTAAACATTATATAACTGAGATTACTTTTTCCTATTCGATTTCTGTTCTAGGATTCAAATATAAGTGTTTTATTTAATAATCATAAAAAAAAAGGGGAAAAACTCACTCTAAATCAGAAAATATCTAAATGGAGAGAGGTTTTTCAGGTGAAAGACAAAAAATATCTGTATTTTTGGACTTTCAAAAGTAAGTATTTAGGATAAACGGAAATGAATCAGAATAATACGGGTTTTATGAGCTCGGTACCGGTGGTTACCCGAAACATATTAATAGTAAATGTACTGGTATATCTGGCTCAATATTTATTGGGGAAAAACGGATTGTATATTATCGAATATTATTGCATGTTGTTTCCCGTATCGGAACCGCAGTTTATGCCCCATCAGATCATAACATATATGTTCCTGCATGGCGGTATCGGGCATTTGTTTTTCAATATGTTTGCGGTCTTTATGTTTGGCCGGGTATTGGAAACAGTATGGGGACCGCGAAAGTTTTTCGTGTATTATATATTAGCAGGTATAGGAGCCGGTATCAGCCAGCTGATCGTGTGTCATCTCACAGGATCTACATATCCTACACTCGGAGCTTCGGGTGCAGTATTTGGTATCCTTGTCGCCTTTGGTATGTTGTTTCCGAATACCGAACTTATGCTGATATTTCCACCGATACCTATCAAAGCTAAATGGTTTGTAATCGGATATGGAGCACTGGAACTTTTCTTGGGCTTTGCCGACAGAGCCGGAGACAATATTGCTCATTTTGCCCATCTAGGCGGACTTGTAACAGGATTGATATTATTACTCTACTGGCGCAAAAAAGGATTTATGACCAATGGGAATATATTCAAATAATATAAAGCCGATACTTAAGCGTAAAGATATACTGGTACGGCTGATAGTCATCAACATAGCTGTGTTTTTGATATTAGCCGTTTTCAATATATTGAAACTGTTCCACATCGATATAGCTGATACTATTATAAGCTACATCGCACTGCCTGCGCAGCTGGATTTGCTATTGACCCGTTTCTGGACTCCTCTGACATACATGTTTGCACACCAGAATGTACTCCACATTCTGTTCAATATGTTAATGCTGTATTGGTTCGGGCAACTGTTCCTGATGTACTTTAGCCCGAAGAATCTCGGTAGCCTGTACATTATTGGAGGACTGGCAGGAGCGGCTTTATATCTGCTTCTGTTCAATACCATCCCGATGCTTGTGGCAATGAATTACTCCATCATGCTGGGCGCATCGGCTTCAGTGATGGCTATTATATTTGCCGTTGCCTTCTATAAGCCCGATCAGGAGGTGACGCTGTTCATCTTCGGACGGGTAAAGATCATATACATTGCGCTGGTACTCCTTGTACTCGATCTTGTAGGTATCAGCAGCATATCGAATGTAGGAGGACACATTGCCCATATTGGAGGTGCTATTGTAGGCTACATCTATGCAAAGCGATACCTGAAAGGGAAAGATATAACAACATGGCTCAACAAAACGATAGACTGGATTGTTAATCTTTTCAAACCTCGTAACACATCAAAAAAGATGAAGGTCAAATATAAAAAACCGGAGACAGACTACGAATACAACCAACGACGCAACAACGAATCGGACGATATAGACCACATACTGGATAAAATAAAAGCATCGGGCTACACCAGCCTGAGTGCAGAGGAAAAAAAACGACTATTCGATGCCAGCAACAGAAAATAATACATTCACAGGAAAGAAAATCGGGAAGGTCATAAAATATATAGTTTTTGCCACCAATATACTGGCAATACTCTTCCTGCTATTGTCTATTCTTGCATGGACAATATTACCGTCCAAAATAACATTCATCGCTTATCTGGGACTTGTCTTTCCCATCACCTTGTTTATCAATGTAGCATATCTCATCCTCTGGACTGTCTTTTGGAGATGGAAATACGCACTTGTACAGCTCATCGTTATCCTGTGTTGCTGGCAACCTATTTCTACCTGTTTTCCTATACACTTCAAGACGGATAAGCTACCGGAAAATAAGATCAAAGTCCTTACCTACAATGTAAGGGGCTTTAACTGGCTGAAAGGCAAAGAAGCTCGCGAAAACCCGATTTTCGACTATGTGGTTAATAGTGGAGCCGATATTGTATGCTTTCAGGAATTTGCCGTATCCACAGATAAACGAAAGAATAGCATTATTACCGAAGAGGAACTCGACAAGATAATGAAAGATTATCCGCATAAGTCTATTATAAGACTGGGGAAAGCCCGTAAGAATTCGACATACATATACGGAATTGCCTGCTACTCTAAATTTCCGATACTCGAATCGAGAAAGGTAGCTATCGAAAGTGCCTACAACGGATCGGTCATTCATACGCTTGATATACAACGCCGGAAAGTAAGTCTGGTTATTAACCATCTGGAATCGAACAGGCTTACAGCAGAGGATAAAAAGCTATACAAGGACTTCCTGAAAACCCGCGACAGAGAGTCTTTCGATGAAATGTCCCAAACCTTACAGGAAAGGCTGGGTGCTGCCTATAAAGTAAGGGAGGAGCAGGCAAATATCATAAAGCAGTTCATGGATCTGCAAAAGACCGATGCTACCATTGTATGCGGCGACTTCAACGATACGCCTATATCGTATGCCTATCACACTATAAGCAAAGGGCTCATAGATGCTCATGCAAATACAGGACTCGGACAAGGTATTACCTATCACGAAAATTATTTCCTTGTAAGGATTGACTATATCCTGCATTCAAGCTCTTTCCAATCTTATAACTGTACCGTAGATAAGGTAAAATACTCGGATCACTATCCGGTATGGACTTACCTTGCTTTCAGATAGTAGTTGTATTTTAACTAAAAGCTGACAACCAACGGTCACAGGAGCAGAGCGTATGTAAAATTACAAGTTTCCGATATGTAGGGGCGGATTATTATCCGCCCGCTTTTAGACGCATTGTTCTCGTATTCGGGCGGATGATAATCCGCCCCTACAGCAAACCCAGATATTTTAACTAAAACCTGACATTAATTACAAGTTAATTAGCATATAGTCTACTAGCCTGCTAGTTCTAAATTTTCCTTTCTCTAGTATACTAGAAACATCGTTCAGCGGAGCAAAGTGTAGCTAACTCTGTAATCTAGTACACTAGTTTTTAACTAAAAGCTGACAAGTCTTACACTATTTACATTATTTTGGCTCGGCGATTCTTCAAATTCATAATTCATAATTCTTCCTGTCTTATAGATAAAGTTCTCAAAAAAAAAATCATTCCCTATAAAATAAAAACAGGCTGCCTCAAACGAAGCAGCCTGTCTATTTAGCTAAACTAATAATTAGTCAATATAGTCGATTGTTTCTTCTCCAATCATCTGACGAAGTGTATTTTTCAACTTCACATATTGGATAAACAAATCATGCTCTGCAACCTTGCTAGGTTCGTGCATAGGGCTCTTGAAGTAGAATGACAACCAGTCCTGTATTCCGCTCATACCTGCACGTTTGGCAAGGTCTGTAAACAATACAAGGTCAAGACACAAAGGAGCTGCAAGGATAGAGTCTTTACAAAGGAAGTCTACCTTCAACTGCATTTTGTAACCCAGCCATCCGAAAAGGTCGATGTTATCCCATCCTTCTTTATCGTCGCCACGAGGCGGATAATAATTGATACGTACTTTGTGGTAAACTTCTCCGTAAAGTTCAGGATACAACTCGGGTTGAAGAATATTGTCGATAACCGAAAGTTTCGATTCTTCTTTAGTTTTGAATGAACCCGGATCGTCAAGCACTTCTCCGTCGCGGTTACCAAGAATGTTAGTAGAGAACCATCCGCTAAGACCAAGCATACGCGTTTTCAACATTGGTGACAATACAGTCTTCAACATTGTCTGACCTGTTTTGAAGTCTTTACCGCAGATAGGAGTCTGAGTTCTTTCAGCCAGTTCCCACATTGCAGGGATGTCTACTGTAAGGTTAGGAGCACCATTGATATAAGGAATACCCATAGAAACACATGCATAAGCATAGATGTTAGAAGGAGCAATATCCTTATGGTTTTCTTTCATACCTTTTTCCAATGCAGCAAGTGTTTTGTGAACCTCGCCAAGTGGAGTAAATACTTCTGTACTACCACACCAGATAACGACAACGCGGTCGCAATTATTATCTTTTTGGAATTTTTCGATGTCTTGTTTTACCTGTTCCATCAGTTCCCATTTAGTAGGAGCCGATTTCACCCAAGTTCCGTGAAGACGTTTTACGAAATCCTGATCGAAAACAGCTTTCATCGGTTTGATAGCCATCATTTCGTCTTTTACTTTATCAAGATCTTCGTTTGTTAAAACTGCTGCGTGTTTTGCAGCTTCGTATGCGTTATCTTCAAAGATGTCCCATCCGCCGAATACTACATCGTTAAGATCTGCCAAAGGCACTGCATCTTTGATTTTAGGGAAGCGGTTTTCTTCTCTTTTACCCAGACGCATTGTAGCCAACTGAGTGATTGATCCTACCGGAACACCTTGTCCTTTACGTGTTAATAACGTTCCTGCCATGAATGTGGTAGACACAGCACCAACACCGACAGTCAGAATGCCAAGTTTACCTTTGGCTTCTTTCACTTGTACTTTTTCCATTTTTTAATTATTAAATTTTAAAATACACTGCAACCCGCAGCAATCCTTTAAACTGGGATCTCAGACAGCCGGAAATATTATCTTCCCTGCCGACGCAAGATCTTCTATAATAATATTGCTTCGATGAAAATCCGATTCATTTTATTCTCCCAACCCGGGCTTTTCTGCCATACAAGCGACATCCATTATTGAAGCAGACAGTCAGACGACTCAACAGTTATTATCAAAGTATTCAAGTATGTTTCAACTTTATCTAAAAAAGGTTTTACCTCCATAAAACCTGTAAAATATTCAAAGGTATTATCCCTTGCTGTTTTTACACAAACTTAGCAAAGTTAAGATTTTGTGCCGAAAATGCAATGAGATACACATTGTTTTTGCCTTTTCAGATATATTTTTTAGAAAAAAGACAACTTTAGTAAAGGAAAGTGTTTAATGATATACCACTTCAATATAACAACATCTTGCACTTAGGCTTAACAAAGTAATAGAAAGGTCTGAGACCTTATTTGTTAGGCTTCTTCTTCATGGCATAGGTCTGAGCTTTCAGAAACTCGCCAAACTCTTTTATATCGGTGTATTTGCTTTGTTCCTCTACCGAAATAGGGCTACCGAAACGTACTGTTATCGTCTTCCCTTTTTTGTTAGTCACTTCATGTAGCAGCCGTACGGTGCGTATGCGCCAGTCGATGAAACCGAGAAAGCGGTAAAACCATGAATTGTTGCCCGAAATGAACATCGGGATCACAGGCACTTTTGCTTTCTTTATCAGTTTTAGTACTGGTTCCTGCCACTCGCGGTCTTCGGTGCGGTCAAGATGTGGAGAAGAAACGCCTCCGGCCGGAAACAACCCGAGCGGATGCCCGTCACGCAGATGTTCGAGGCACTGCTTTACACCACCAATACTCGATTTCAGCTCCGACATTTTATTATCCTTCGAGTATGGGTTCACACCGATAAAGTGATCATCCATCGTATCTATCTGGCTCAGCATCCAGTTCACCATCATCTTATAATCGCGCCGCTTACCGGCTACCAGACTGATAGCGATAATACCGTCCACATGTCCGTAAGGATGATTGGAAACAGTGATAAAAGGGCCTTCTTTGAAGTTATCGAGTACTTCATAATTCTCAGCCTTGCGAATGATCTGCAGCTTATCGAGCATATCGTTCACAAATGCCAGACCTGTATATTGCTTGGAAGCATCATAGATGGCATTGACTTTATTGAGTCCGCCTACACTAAAGACTATTTTTGTAAGGATATTGCCGAAACGGCCTCTGAATATAGGGTGTACCCCCCTGATCATATCCTTACTGATCAGCTTTTCTTTCATAGAATAATACCTGTAATTGAATTACAAAGATAAGGAAAGCAACTGGAATAACGGCAAAATTAGGAGGAATAGAGATAAGTGTTTGGTAATTAAGTTTGTTGGGCGTTGTTTCGCTATATTCTTCCACTGTACAAAAATGAAGAATATAGAAGAGTTAAGCAGGATTTCTGCTATTTATCCGTTGCCCTTTCGGGTAGCAAAATGGCGGCAAAATATGCCTTGAAACAACAGACTGAAAACAGCCAATACCAACAAAGAACGCTCGTTTTTCTTCTAAAAGCCAGTCAAAGATACCGTTTTTTTCCAAGCGAATGGGAAAATACGGATTTTAGACATGAAAAACGGGTTTTCTTTCCATATTCCCGAACGTTTTTCATCGCTTCAAATCGCTCTGTATCAATTAATTTTGCAATTAAAAGAACAGAGAAATGAAACAAGAAGTGAAGGTGTCGTTCTACCTCAAAAAGAACGAGATGAAAGAGGACGGCAAATGTCCCGTCATGGTTCGGCTTACTGTTGGTAAATCCGAAACCAAGTTCAGCGCCAAAATGACCGTTCCCGTAACATTATGGGCTTCCGGTCGCGCCACCGGAAAAAGCCAGGCGGCGAGTGAAATCAACCGGCAGCTGGATGATATCAGAGCATCCGCCCTGTCGCATTACCGTGAGCTGTCAGCTACAAAGGATAACGTTACCGCCGAAGATGTGAAAATTATCTTGCTCGGTATGGCTTACGGACAGGAGACATTGCTGGCCTATTTCCGCTCTCAGAATGAAAACTTTGAAAAGCATGTCGGAATAAACCGTAAAAAAGGCTCGGCAAGAACCTATTGGAATGCCTTTAACCACTTGAAGAAGTTTGTAAACGAAGACTGTAAGCTTTCAGATATCCCGTTTACGGCATTAGACAGGTCGTTTATTGAAAAATACGACCTCCATCTACGGGTAGTATGCAAAGTTGCACCGGGCACAATCGTTTTGCTCGTTACCCGGTTGGGTACGATCATCAATAATGCCCTGACTGAAGGAATCATAAATGCCGACCCTTTTGCCGGTTATGAACCGGAGCGCCCCCAGCGGAAGCCGAAATACCTTACCCGCAAGGAGCTGAACAAGCTGATGACTACGCCGCTCACCAGCTCCAAGCACTACCTGATTCGTGATCTATTCCTCTTTTCTTGCTATACCGGAATCCCTTACGGCGACATGTGCCAATTAACAGACGAAGCTATTTCCGTCGCCGAAGATGGTGTGGTCTGGATAAAATCTTCACGCGAAAAAACAGGCGTCAATTATGAAATACCCCTACTCGACCTTCCATTGCAGATACTTCAACGATACCAGGGCGTTGAACCCGACGGACGGCTATTGCCCATGTACGATAACGGGGAATTGAACCGGCAGCTCAAACAGATTGCCGCTACCTGCGGTATCGAACGTAATCTTTGCTGGCACCAAGCAAGACACACATACGCCACGGAAATTACGCTCTCACAGGGTGTTCCCATTGAAACGGTAAGCCGGATGCTTGGGCATACCAATATTTCGACCACACAGATTTATGCGAAGGTAACGGACGATAAGGTGGACAGGGAAATGAAAACGCTGGAAAAGCGCATCAACGAACGATTCAAATTTGCTATTTAAAATATCAATCATGGAAACAAATCATATTCAAAATGAAGCGAACACAGGCGGGGGAAAGCGTCGCAGCACTTTTGCCATCCTGTTCTACATCAACCGCACAAAAATCCGTAAGGACGGCATGTGCCAGCTATTGTGCAAAATAAGTATTGATGCCGAGTGGGAACAAGTCGGAACAAAGGTTTTCGTTGACCCGTCCCTCTGGAATGTAACCAAAGGCCGTCCCACAGGCAAGAGCCGCAACGCCCTCGAAGTAAATCGTGCTATTGATCTTCTGACGGAACGAATCAGGAAACACCACAAGGAAATAAAGGATAACCTGGGGTTTGTTACAGCCGAACTGGTGAAGAACGCCCTGAAAGGCATTGCACAAAAACCGCTGACGTTGATGAAGCTCTTTAAGGAACATAATGACGAATTTCAAAAACGGGTGGGTATTGACCGTAAAAAAGAGGCATACGAGGCTTATCTGACTTCCTATAACCACCTGTCAGTGTTCCTTCAAACGAAATACGAGGTGGAAGACGTAACGCTCCGCAGCCTGAACCTGAATTTTTATGATGCTTACGACCTCTTTTTAAGGACGGACAGGGGCTTACAGCAAAAAACGGTACACCAGCATTTGTATATCCTTAAAAAGATTACCCGGCGGGCGTTCAATCAGGGCACTATCCGGCGCGACCCGTATAAGACCCTCCATCCCGCATTACCGCCTCTGCGCAGCCGTCATCTAAAACTGGAAGATTTGGAACGCCTGATGCAGCAGAAGATAGAACGGGAAAATTTGCGCCGTATCCGCGATTGGTTTGTCTTTTCGACCTTCACGGGCTTATGCTATGCCGACCTTAAAAGGCTGTCGGAAGAACATATCGTAGAAGCGGAAGACGGCGGCCTGTGTATTGATTTCAACAGGCAAAAGACCGGAACAGATTTCCGGGTACGCCTGTTGGAAATTCCCTTGAAGATCATTGAAAAGTACAAGCCGGAACGAAGGGACAAACATATTTTCAATATCTATTCGCGTGTGTACTTTTGCAAACTTGTAAAGGAATTGGGAAAATTATGCGGCTTCCCGATTACGTTCCATAAAGCCCGACATAATTTCGGAACGCATATTACGCTCTCACAGGGCGTTTCCATTGAAACGGTAAGTAAAATGATGGGGCATAAGAATATCACGACCACGCAAATATACGCGAAAGTAACGGACAAAAAAGTGGACGAGGATATGAAACGGCTGAAAGCGCGGACAGCATCGAGCAAAGTGCCCTTATATGAAGACGAAACGCTACGCGCGGGCATCCGCTATCCGTCGGAAAAGAAAACAAACAGTAATAATTCATTAAACAACCAACCAATATGAATACAACAGCATCCATAACCATAGAAGAAGGGCGGATAACCATCCGTCCGGTAGAGGGAAATGTTTGGCTTACCCAACACCAGATCGCCGCTCTTTTCGATGTTTTCGTTTCGGCGGTCGGCAGTAATATCCGGTCAATCCTGAAAAGCGAGGTATTGCGCGAAGATGAAGTTTGCCGCCGGCAAACAACTCCAAGCGGCGGTATAATGACGTTATACAATTTGGAAATGATAACGGCTTTGGCTTTCCGGCTAAATTCACGTCCGGCGCAGCAGTTCCGCCGGTGGATTGTCCGGCAGGCTATCAATCCCGTTGTACTTTGGGCGATTCCGGGCATGGAAGCCCTGCTGAATTAAGTTCCAACTCCCATAAAACAATAAACGACCCTGATTCTCGGGGTCGTTTATTGTTTAGAGTAATTTCTGCTCGTCAAGGCTCTGTTTTCGACTTTCTTCCAAAAGCTGTTGGATTTCGGATTCCTTGTAAAGAACCTTTCCGCAAATTAAATAATAGGGAATAATCCCCGCCGAACGGTATTCCTGCAATGTACGGCGGCTGACTTTCAAATGAGCGGCAAGTTCGGTGTCCGTAATAAAACGTTGTCCGTTAAAAACAGGGCGAATGGATGCTTCCAGCTTGTCAAGTGTTTTTCCGGCCTTTTCCATCCTTTTGAAAAGCTCAGCTACCTGCGGGTCGCTTTTGTCTATGAAATAGTTTTTCATGGCTTATCCGGTGTTAAAGGGTGCGACGACGATTGCAGCAACTGCTCCACATCTTCCGGCCGGTACAATATCTTATGCCGGATGCGGGAGAAGGGTATCAACCCTCTTTCCCGATACGTTTGCAGGGTACGTTTGGTGATACCCAACATTTGACACACATCCTGATTATCCAGCCACGGTTTTAACCCGATGTCCCGTTGCCGGTTACACATTGATTCCACCCTTCGGGTAAAGGAATCGAACTTTGCCATCATCGCCTCGTATGTACGGGCTTCTATGCTTATTATTTCCATCTTTCATTTTTTTAGTGGTTTATTATCACGGGAAAGCAAAGATAAATCTATTATTCATGCTATGTATCAGGATAATAAGCAATGGAAGCATCAGGCAGCGAGTGGCACAGGACGAAGCCAAAAAAGCCCCTTGTCGGGGCTGTTCTTTTAGTTGAGTTGGTGTCGTTCCAGAGGTTCCGGCAAATAAAACTCGCTGAAAGGGTGTTCGACCATTTCCCCATGCTCGTTTTGCCGCCAGACATCCAGCGAATAATCCTTGGCAAATTGATTCAGGTAGGAATTATCCATTTCGATATAAACATGGATAAACGAATAAGCGGTAAGCCCGAAACCTATTCTTATGCAATCCGCATCATCATCCATCCCTTTCTGATAAACCAGGTAGTTGTGATTCTTCGGGCTGATGTTTTCCAATATCATTTTTTCCGAAAGGGTAATTTCATGATGCCCCTCTATTCCCGGCTCGTCATATTCGATAATCTGTTTGCCGACCTTATACGCCTCTCTATACAGGTCGTGCAGCCGTTGAGCGGACAGATGACTCAGTGAAAAAAATCGTTCCATATTGATTCTATTTTATTGGTTGCAACAAATTTAAGCAGTTTATTTCAACCGCCAATGGCTTGTCCGATATTGGCAGTCGTATGGCGTCGGTTGACCTACTGTCCGCCATGAATTGACACGCGGCTCGCCGGTGAACGCCGTGAGTATGCTTGTTTTTATCTTCTATCCCGTTTCTCTCGAAATGATTTTTTCCTCTTTTAGCGGAATGATCGCAACGGTCTGTAGTATTCGATTTCAGACGCAAAGGTATTTCCGTGTTCTTTACGCCGCTGGCAAGGTCAAGCCCTACGGGTTTGGCGAAAAATCTTCTATGTTGTAATCCAAATAAAAAGAGGATTATTTTCAAATATTGTAA
>JBEBPN010000014.1:0-80978 GCA_040395895.1 Dysgonomonas hofstadii | reverse complement strand
GCCCGAGTTAGCGTTTTCTACCATTGAGGCGGCCAAAATCCGAATGTTGTCGGCAGATTTATTAAGTAAATTTATTGGATTCATATGAATGTATAAGTTTTTTATCTAAGGGTAATTTGTAAAAAGGAATCCAAATATTCTCCTTTAAAGAAAACAGGGTTGGATTCCTCTCTCTTTGTTAAATCAACCTTAAAGCTTTATTTTATATAAATTGAATGACTGAGCCGGAGCTTTTACACTCAATGTATTTCCGTCTATTGTTGCAGAAGTTTTCCGAGGAATAATATTTGATGGTGTATCTAAAGTATTGATCGCCTTCAGGTCGCTATTCTGCATCATTACACAATCGCCGACTGTATATGTTACATTTTTCTTTCCACCTGTCAGCGTTACCTTAATATCTTTTGCTTCAGTACCTGTATTGGCAACTTTAACGATATAGCAATTCTCGTCTTTATCGTATACGGCAGATGCATACAGATTATCGTCTCCTGCTATCGCTTTTTTATCTCTCGTCAAAGGCATCACATTTGTACCTTTATTGTAAGCATAAAGTTGCTGTATGTAATAGTTCGGCGTTTTCATCATTCTCAGATTATCGAACCATATCATATCAGGATTCCATTGCCAAGCTTCAACATGAGCAAACAGTGGCGCATAAGTACACATATGCACGATATCGGCATTGCGTTCCAATCCGGTCATAAATGCAGCTTCGGTCAATGCAGACAGGAAGTTGTTCTGTTTTCCGGTAGAGTGATCGTGTGACGCATATTCTCCTGCAAATACGGCTGGGCCTTTGCGGTCGTAATTGTCGTAACGGCTGGCATTACTAAGGAACCAGTTCGGCTCTTTGTAATAATGTTCGTCAACCAAATCTACTTTTATGCGTTTCATTTCAGGCCACAGATAGTCAAACTCTTTACCATCGGCAGAAGGGCCTGAGCTACCAATTATTTTTATATTTGGATATTTTGCACGAATAGCTTTCACAAACGGTTCAAGACGTTCAGGATATTCTTTTCCCCATTGCTCGTTACCGATACCGATGTATTTCAGATTAAACGGCTCAGGATGTCCCATATCGGCACGTACTTTTCCCCAAGTAGAAGTAACAGCACCATTGGCAAATTCTATCAGATCAAGCGCATCCTGTATGTAAGGATCAAGTTCTCCGACAGGTACATGGCAATGCTCGTCTTCGTTCTGAAACTGACAAGCCAGACCACAGCTAAGTACGGGAAGCGGTTCTGCGCCCATATCTTCCGATAACAGAAAATATTCGTAGAAACCTAAGCCGTAGCTCTGGTAATAGTCGGGGAAGAAACGGTGAGGGAATGTATAATGCCATCTGTTTTCGTTCAACGGACGGTTTTCTACAGGGCCTACACTCTTTTTCCAGTCATAGCGGCTGTCCAGATCGGTACCTTCTACAATACATCCGCCCGGAAAACGGAAAATGCCGGGATGAATATCAGTTAAAGCCTGAGCCAGATCTTTTCTCAATCCGTTTTCACGACCTTTATAGGTATCTGTAGGGAAAAGAGAAACATGCTCTAATGCTACCGATCCGCCGGAAGCAAGGAATATACGCAAGCGCCCTTTCTCTTCAGTTACTTTTGATGTTATTGTAATCTGGTATTTTTTCCAATCGGATGAGTTTATTGTCAAATCGGCACTTCCGATAATGTCGCTTTTAGGATTGATCAACTCAATTCTTATTTTCTGATCTCCTGTCGCATTTACATTTTTTGCCCAAACAGAGAAACGATATGTTGCATCTTTTTTGAAACCCATACCTCTGAATCCTTCGTTTTCGATACCGGTACGCTTATGTGCATGTCCGGGATCGGATAGTATTACATAGTTAGGGTTTCTGTCAAACAAAGGGTTATTCTTGGTCACTTCCACTTTACCGAAAGTGTACCAGCCCATCAGGCTTTGAGGGAAATCGAACGAACGGTTCTTAACCAGTTCGGCATACAGGCCACCATCGGCAGCAAAATTTATATCCTCAAAAAACAATCCGTACATTGTAGATTGTATCGGGGCACCTAGTTTTTTCGTGTCCAGTTCAAATTCGTAAGTCTGCTGAGCTATCGTCGCCTGCCCGAAAGCAAGTAAGGCTGCAAGGCTTAAAATTTTAGTTAGTTTCTTTTTCATGTTTATCATTGTTTTTGATTAGAATACTATCACAAAGCCTCCATTCGGCTGTATATCTACTTTTAGTTTACCATTCTCGGGAGAAATCTCCTTTTGCGAAAAAGTACGGTTTGTATCTCCGTCGGTAATCATCATTCCGCTTTTCTGTATATTCAATTTCGACAGATCCAACTCTAATGATTTTACAGTAGTCTCGGCATTGATACCTCCTACATACCATTTATCACCGGATTTGCGGGCAATAACTGCGTACTTGGCAGGAAAACCATCTATTAATTTAATATCGTCCCAAACGCGCGGAACATGTTTCATATAATCTTTTACATAATCCGGCTGTTTTGCCATACTTTCGGGAACTTCCACATAATGTTGGATTCCTGACTGAAATAAAACGGTAAGGGCTATCTCGAAACCATTGGATGTACGGCGCTGAATACCCGGAATTTCGCCAAAACAAACCGGAGTAAAGTCCATAGGGCCTACTACATTGCGGGCAAAAACGGCAGTTGCACAATGTTGTGCTGCAAGATCTGCGGTTTCCTGTGTAAATGTAATAAACTCAAATCCCTTTATAGATTCCAAAGTCATCAGGTTAGGATATGTACGGCTCCAACCGCGAGGGACTGTAGTTCCGTGAAAGTTAACAAGCAGTTTATAGTCGGTAGCATCCTGCATCAGATCGTAATAATACTGTATGGCAGAAGGTGCATCGCCCGGCCAGAAATCGACTTTGATCCCTGATACTCCCATTGTGCTGATCCGCTCAAATTCTTTGCGGCGTACATCTTTTTCCAACAATGCACTCTTCGGTGTATAATGCGTAGTGTTCCAGTCTCCTGACGAATTGTACCAAAGGATAATACCGACATTTTTAGACTTGGCATAGTCAATTAGTTCCTGCATCCGGTCGTAACCAATGCGCTGATCCCATTCTACATCGATAAGTACATATTCCCAAGTCATTTCAGCGGCATAGTCTATATATTGCTTCTGGCGGTCATAGTTTACCGAATTATCTTTTTCGATGCCCCAGCTCCATGCTGCAATGCCGGGTTTTACAAAATCGGTATTCTCTATCCGACTTGGCTCGGAAAGGTCTGTTACTATCGAACTTTCGACAATGTCTTTCAGTTCTCCCAGCATAATTACACGCCATACAGAATGTAGCGGCAGTTGGGATACGGGCATAACCGGATCGGTTGGTTTTACAGTTTCGCCTGCTTGTGGAAATTCGATGAAATATTCGCCGTCAGGGCTGTCCTGTGCAAGGCGTGTACCGCAATACGGAGGTTCGAGTCCGGCTTCGGTCAACAATACCCAGTTTTCTCCGACATTGTACAATGCAGGAAAACTCCATCCGGCTTTTTTAGGGGCTTGTGTACCAACAGGTACATCTGTGATATAATTATCTTCGTAGCTTGGGCAAGTCTGTGCCCAACAGTTCTTCACATCATCGTGCGGATGTAGCCACGCTTTAGCTGAAGATGGGAATTTAAACGAAGTGACTTCTTTTTCTATTATCCTTTTATCTTCTGTCTTTTCTTCAAATATATAACGGAAAGCAACGCCGTTGTCGGCCAAATGAAAAGTTATAGTCATCTCTTTTCCTTCCGGATTTTTCACTTTCACATCCCATTCATTTGCCTTGAATGTATTGTTCAAACGCTTCTCGGCAGGGGTTGTATATGATTCATTTACTTCGCGTTTTACCCCTATATTTACAACTTCAAGTTTTGAAAAATCGGCATCACTTCGTACCAACCCTAAAACAGACGGCTCAAGAACCGGGATATCGCCTTTTTTGACGATATACTTCAATACATTGGATGAATCGGACTGAAACTCTACTGTGATCTTTCCGTCCGGACTGTAAAGCCTGCTTTCTTCCTGAGAACAGGAAGCCAATACTAAAAGGCATACAAAGATGATGACTCCCAATAGTTTCTTCATAGCTTAAAGGTTTTTATTTATTTCTGATTCAGTTTCTTAACTACTTTAGCCGGATTACCGACTGCCAGCGAATCTGCCGGAACATCTTTTGTAACAACAGCTCCCGCTCCAATAACCGATCTGTCACCTATAGTAACTCCGGGCAATATTGTCGCATGCCCTCCTATCCAGCAATCTTTACCGATAACCACAGGCGCACAGTCTTCCCATTCCCTGCGATCGGCAATATCGAGCGGATGGCGTGCCGTATAGATGTGAACTCCCGGAGCAAACATTGTATTTGCGCCTATCCTGATAGTACCGCCATCTAAAAAGACAGCCCCGAAATTGACAAAGACATTTTCTTCGGCATAGATGAGATCACCATAATCACAATAAAACGGAGGTTCGAGCCGCAAATCTTTTGCCGCATTAGGACATAATTCATTTATCACATCCCGAAACTTATCGGTATAATACTCGGTAACATTCAACTTGTGCAATATGCGTTTTACTTCCTTGCGTTGATTAACGATTTCCTCGCCATGTGCCCAATAGCGTTCGCCCGCAACCATTTTTTCTTTTTCCGTTCTCATGGTCTTTCCGTTCTTGTGTTTGCCTGATTTTTATATAAGTGTAACTAAAACACTTGCAAGATATAAAAATAAGTGTACAATAATACACTTATAAAATATGTTGTAAAACATTTTACAATTATATAAATATCAAAGACCGACCTACACCATAAGTTTAAAAATGAAACTGCTTTGGAGCACAATACCCCGAAGCAGTTTCTGATATGGGATAACCAATTATTTTGCCTTTTTACCCCAATATGTTTTATTGTTGCTGCCATAGGCAGCATAAACGATCGTATGTGTTCTCGGATTGGCTTCCCAGTCTGCTTCGCGTTGCAGATAAAGATCTACACCGTTAACAGTCAACACCTGACTTGTGGCATCGTAGCTCCACGAAGCATCTTTCCACGTACCTTCCGATACCGTATGTTCTGCCGTTAAAGTCATCACAGACGATTCTTTTTGTCTTCCATAGCTATATGACATATCGATATGTTCCCAGTTTCCGATCAGCTCTTCTTCTGTGATGGCAACATCTGGAACAGCACCGTAACGTTCAGGCATAACTAACGGCCATCCGTCTTTTGTCCAACGAATGCTGCGTACATGCCCCATCATAATAGCGTTATCTACACTTTCGGGCAAACGTCCCTGCGAAGAGTAATACCAGTTGCCATTACCATCGTCGAATACGGCACAGTGTGCAAAGCCCACCCAACCGTTACTGTTAGCAAATTTGTACGGGTGAGTAACTACCGGAAGCATCTCAGCACCTTCAGTTACATTAGCTCCGTCGATACCCAGATAAGGACCTGTAATACTCTTAGAACGGGCTACACGGGTATTGTAAGGAACTCCCAGTGCATCGTAAGCTACAAACAAATAAAAGTAACCAGTGGTAGAGTTATAAACCAATTCTGGACCTTCGCTCGCCTGCCAGCGATTACCCGCCTGACGTGTGTGTATGATTTGTCCGTATTCGGCAGGAGTATTGCCATCAGCCCAAGGAACTCCCAGATCTTGTTTCGGCATACCTGTTGTGCCATTCAGTTCCATAGCGACAAGTCCGCTATGCCATGAACCATAGATAAGCCAGTGCGCACCTTCTGCTGTAATGATATACGAAGGGTCGATAGCATTCCATTTATAGTAACAGTTTGCCCAGTCGTCTGCCTGTACATAGAAATTAAGTCCTTTGTCTGAAGCATTGGTTACGACATAGCCTTTGTCTACCCAGCCATCGTTGTTCGCCGGATCGGAATTCTCCATCATACCGATAAATGCACGTTCACCCCAAGAACCGTCTCCATCAAGTAGTCCCGGACAAACAATAGAATAATACATACGGTACAGGCCGTTCTGTACTTTGCGTACACATGGTGCCCAATAACCGAATTCGCCTTCACCCGTACTTGCAGGTAAACCCATTTCAGCGCGTATCTCGTTCAGCTTAGGAACTACCCACGCCGGCAAATCCGGCATTGTTCCGCCCAGATATTCCCAGTTTACAAGATCTTTAGAACGACGTGCATGGAAATGCCCGTGTCCTACATGTACATTACCATACGAAGCATCTGTCTGATACATGTAATAGTAACCGTCTTCGGCTAATACTACCGAAGGATCGTGCACATTAGCCAGATTCCACTGATCGCGTTTGTCCCAAGCAGAAATACTTGCATAGTTGTCGGCATAAGTAGGGGCTTTGTATTGTGCCAGTTGCTCGTCGAGTGAACCCTCCCCTGTTAATACTTCTATCTGAGGGGAATAGGCAACTCCTCCATTGTAAATGCTCACAAATGCACGAACATAATACGTTGTATTTATAGTCAATCCGTCAATAGTAGCACTGAAGTTCTCATTTCCTGTAGCGACTACTGTCGAACTGTATATATCGGGATTGGCTTGGGTACTGTAGCAGAAGCCCCTCTTTCCTAACGTTACATCGCTTGCGGCTGCTAAAGTCGCCTGCAACTGCACCGAGTAAGAAGTTACTTCGGAAACCACCGGCGTCTCTATTATTACACCCTGCTCGCCAAAATCCTTGTCGTCGTCGCTGCACGCCCCAAACAGGAGCGCACAGATGACAAGTAAGCTAAACCATTTATAGTGTTGTTTCATACTTTTTCATTTTTAAAGTTTTTAACCTTGATATTGGCTTATTCTGTTGCTGAAAGTTCCCAGCCCGGATTTTGTTTCAGATTCGGAGCTTTTTTGACATCGCTATCCGGTATCGGGAAATAATAATTCTTCGGACTATTGAAAGCACGGGAGGCACGCGCTTCTGCCGAACCGTATGTATAAACAGTAGATGCATCAGGAGTAACAACTACACCGTAAAGATTGTACAACTGCTTGTAGCGCGGCAGGCTTCTTTCGCTGCTCATACTCTGCCCTTCAAATAGTTTCCAGCGGCGTTCGTCAAAGAAACGATGGTCCTCAAAGCTCAGTTCTATACGGCGTTCGTTGCGTATGCGTTCGCGAAGCTGATCTTGTGTCATACCTTTGTAAGCCGGCATACCGACACGTGCACGTACTTGATTTACATACTGATAAGCCTGATCCGGACCGGAAGCCTCGTTGATAGCCTCAGCAGCATTCAACAGTATCTCTCCGTAACGAAAAATAGGACAAACGTGATTGTAAGTAGACGGGCTCTTGAACGACATGTTGTTTAGGAACTTCTTAGTATAATATCCGGTTAGCGTACCACCGTGTGTTGCTCTTTTGTCTTTTCCGCCTGTGGAAACATCTACTTCGCGCTGCTCTTCCTGCAACGCATCTCCCCAAACAGAGCCATGATGCAGAATAGTCTGCTCGAGACGCGGGTCACGATTTGCATACGGATTCTGTTCATTGTAGGTCGGATCCTGATCGATAGGCAAGCCATTTATAGTTTCGTAGCTATCCACAAAGTTCTGAGTCGGATTGGTACGTCCTACCGCTGTAGCTGTTCCGCTGAATCCGCAAGGAGCTAAGAATAATTCGATTTCATACGTATTCCATACCGAACGGGTCAGTATATATTCGTCATTATAGTACGGAGTGGTTACAAAGCATTCGTAATAATTCTTTTTCGTATCGTTATCACTTGTTGTGTACAATTTATAACGGTTGCTCTGACTATTATTCTTTGTAATAAACTCCTGCGCTGCAGTAGCAGCCTCCTGCCAGTAAGAAGCGATCTTGTTCGGGTTGTGAAGCGCCGAAGCCCTGTACAATAAAGCTCTAGACTTCAAAGCATAGGCTGTTGCACCGTTCACACGTCCCCAGTTCTCGTCTTCGTTGCTATAGCGGAATGGTAATTTATCCTTTATGGCATCACATTCATCGGCAATCCATTTCAGTGCATCTGCAGAGTTGGTACGAGCCATATTCATAGCTTCGGTATCAGCCGGATCGAAGATGATAGGATCACCATTCTCATCGTTACCAATAATAGGCACATCGCCGAACCAGCAAGCTACATCGAAGTGGAAGATAGCACGAAGCAAGCGCGCTTCGGCCATGTAACGGTCATACAAGCGGTTCTCGTCTCCAGACTTATCTGAATTACCGATCACCGATTCACGCGCATTTTTCATAAACTGGTTTGTAGCACGTATACCTTTGAAATTCTTTGGCCAGAAATCTTTGGCAAACGGATGGTCTTTCGACGAATAACCATCGGTAAGCACACTATTGTAATAGTGTACGTCCCAGAATGATACGGAATTATCCGTCATACAGTCGCGCGATGCCGCCAGAAACTGCCCGTTGGTATATCCGGCGAAAGCATCGGGCAGATAAGTATAGATGTTTGCCAGAAAGCCCCGTGTATTTTCAAAGCTGCTGAACACCTGCTCGTCCGAAAGAGACAGATCGACCTCTTTCCCCAAAAAGTCACTACATGCGGGAGTTCCTAATGTCAACAACGCTGTAGCTATATATATTGCAATCTTTTTCATTTTGTATTCCTTATTTGTTCTTGAATTAGAAACTAACATTTATACCAAAAGAGAACGAACGTGTCTTAGGATACCACCATACATAACTCATCGGTTTTTCAGGGTCTAAGCCTTTCGGCAAATGGCTCCAGTTGTATAAGTTATAGCCACTGAAATAGATACGGCACTTGGTAAGGTTAGCTTTAGCTATAAGCTTCTTTGGCAATGAGTAACCAATCTCTATATTCCTCAACGACAGGTAATCGCCGTTTGTAATCCATATATCGTTCTGGTAAGTACCTGTACTACGATCGCTATCTATAGCACTGTATCCTCCATAGGTAGGGCGAGGATATTTTGCATTGATATTACGCGAATCGTTAGGATCGTCTGTGTAATATCCCCAAACCTTAGTTACCTCGTGCGTACCCATATTACCCCATCCTGAGAAGCCGACTGCCGGCGACAGGAAGACCGAACGATTGAGATAAGCTGTCAATATCGCGCGGGCATCAAAGCCTGCATACTCGAAACCGAAAGTAATAGATGGAGTCAGTTCCGGAATAATAGTATAGCCATCAGGAATCATATCGTTGGCATCGATCTGGCGGTCACCGTTCAGGTCTCTGAATACTGCTGTACCTAACTTCTGCGCGCCATTTGATGCCGTATTGTACGGATACTTTTGCGGATTATCTATAGCATCCTGCTGGCTGGTAGCAATCAGATTAGGATCGGATGCCCATTTCTCAAATTTATAAATGTTCCATCCTCCGATACTATTGGTGAAAGCTCCTTCATACAATTCGGCAACTGAGGTATAATCGCGGATACGATCCCCTGTCTTACGTTGCCATGCCACATCGGGCTCAGTTTCATCCATCTCGGTAATCTTATTGGTATTCCAACTCAGCATACCTTCTACGTAATATTTCACTTTACCGATATTGCTACGATGCCCCAGACTCAATTCAAAACCTTTCGATTCTACTTTCCCATAAGAATCCTGAGCTACGGTCACTCCCAATATATCGGGGATAGTAGAACGGCTCACCAGTATATTTGAACGCCATTCTTTAAATGCGTCGAACGAACCATAAAGTTTCTTGTTCCAGATGTCGAAATCTGCACCGACATTCAACATGTCGGAAATTTCCCATTTATTGTTAAGGCTACCTGCCAGACTTTCGTAAATACCGTTGATAGTAGAATTGGAGGTACCAAAGCCATATCCTGTACCTGCACCATAAGTGCTCTGATAAGGATAACGTCCGGCTCCTGTACTGGATTGTCCGGTATGACCGAATGATGCACGTAGTTTCAGTAAATTAAGATTCTTGTTCTTCAACCATGATTCTTCGGAAGCTACCCAACCGAGTGATGTTCCCCAGAAAGTTCCCCAGCGATCATCTTCAGCATAATTGTCATTACCCATACGGGAAAGATTTCCTGAAAAGATGTATTTGCCATCGTAAACATAAGTAGCCTGCCCGTTGTACGACATATAGCGGTTAGAGGACTGCCCTCTGTAATCTGTGAATTCAACTATATTCAATGCGTTCTGATAGGTACGGAAGAATGCGCGTGCACTTACATCGTGCTTACCGAACGTCTTATTGTATATAAGCCCTGCATTGAAGTTGACATTGTAGTAGTTGCTACGCTCAACAGCCGAAGGGTCGGACAATGCCGAATAAAGCGATGTCTGTGTCAGCGTAAACTCTGAAACATCTGTTACACTCGGATTGGAATAATCATAAGAATAAGAGTTTATCTCATTTCGCTGAGTAGATTCAAACACGTCATAAGAGTCGAAACTCACCATTGCGTTCGCTTTCAGGCCCGGTACTAATGCTCCTAAATCTCCTGTTACGTTTACAGTCGAATACAGGTTGCGGCGACGGTTCTTTTCCTGACCGGATGCAGCCAGTAAGCGTGCCGGATTATTCGCCGTACTCGATGAATAGATCTGTCCGCCCGGAGTATAAACCGGCTCCATCGGATTGGCTTCTACCGCACCGAAAGTTACCAGATTAAATACGGCAGTGGTAGGTTGCGTAATATTGTCGATACGACCTCCTAAATCCAGCGATACATTCAAATATTTATTTACATCGATATCCAGATTAGAGCGCAGATTATAGCGGTTCAATGTATGCGAGGTATTATAACCTTCATTATAGCCCGTCCACTCGTCATTCCACATACCTTCCTGACGAAGATAAGAGAATGATACATAGTAACGCGCCCGCGCATTTCCCCCGCTGATTTGCAAATTCGTTTTATACATCGGAGCTGTCTCGCGGTACAGTTCATCAAACCAGTTTGTATTGAAATACTTATACTGATCGATACCTGTCAGTTTCTCTCCCGATGACACACGACGATACATTTCTATTTGTTCGGCTGTATAAAGAGGATCGGCACCATCCAGATATTTCACCTGATTACGCGTCAGCGCCATATTATAAGAATTCTGGTTCTCGAATTTGTTGCTCAACATCTGGAAACCTACCTCTTGTGTAAAGTCGATCTTCGTTTTTCCGGCCGCACCACGCTTGGTAGTTACCATAATGGCACCATTGGCTCCACGCATACCATAGATAGCTGTCGATGCTGCATCTTTCAGAACTGTGATGTTCTCGATAGGAAAGGCATCGAGGAACGAGAGGTCGCGTTCTACATTGTCTACAATTACCAGCGGACTACGTGCATTTTTATTCATTGTACGCAAACCACGAATATACATGGCTGTTTCTGTCCATCCCGGTTCGCTCGACCACTCGTAAGTCTGTACTCCGGTCAACGTAGAGTTAAACGCATTCTGAAGCACCGTGATCGGATGTTTTTGCAGTTCCGTTCCAGCTACAACCGAAGTCGATTCTGTTATATATTTTTTCGGCTTGTTTCCGAAAGGCAACGGCATCAGATGTTTGTATTCATCCAGATCGGCCTCCATCATGATTTCAAAACCACCACCAAATTCGGCTTCTACAATAACATTCTTATAGCCGATACTACTAACACATACTTCATCAGCAGGTTTTACACTTTTCAGGCTGAAATATCCGTTTTCGTCAGACAGCGTAATACGGCTTTGCTCGGCCACATTCACCACGGCACCGGCAATAGGATTGCCCAGTGAATCCACAATACGGCCTTCCAACACCCGCTCGTCCTGCGCCCACGTATTGCAGGCAATCAGCAGCAGGGCACCCATTAACAGGTATTTAACCATTCCTGTCAATTTGCTTATTATATTATTTATGTTTATATACATAGTGTATTCAATTTAAGGATTACCAACCCGGATTATTTTCAATATCTGTTTTCCAAACTTCCCCTTCAGGTATCGGATAGAGATACATTTTCTCATCAAACACCCGGTTCTGGGCCACTTTGCGTGTAATGGTACCGTCGGCAGCTACATCAACGCCATAGATAGGGCGCGCTAATGCTTCTACTGCTACGTTCCAGCGGCGTACATCCCAAGGGCGATGCTCTTCAAAAGCAAATTCTACAGTCCGTTCTTTATGAATAAAGTTGCGCATATTATCTTTAGAAGACGTAAGATCGCTACGATCTGCCACATTGCCGCTAATACCTGCACGGTGACGAACCTGATCGAGCAGATTATATACTTCTGTACTTGGACCCTGAGCTTCGTTCAGCGCTTCGGCATAGTTGAGTAAGATTTCCGCATAGCGGATAATAGTCCACAGGCGATAAGCAGTTTGTGAATGCTCGGCACTCAAAATAGTTTCAGGAATATACTTGCGCACATAGTAACCTGTAGGGGTAGCATTAGCATTACCGACAGGATTGTCGCGCTGACCGAGTACTACATTGATCACACCATTACCCCAAGCTACTCCGTTGTACAGAACGCTTGCTGCCAGACGCGGATCGCGGTTTGCCCACATATCAGCATCGTTGTAGCCACTGGCGGCATTGATAGCCGGAGCAGTTGTATTGCTCGTATAAACCGGAGCTCCGGTTGCATCATATTGTGCAAAAGGCGAAGAGCCGTCTGCCATATCATACATATCTACCAGATTTTGCGACGGGCAAAGTCCTCCTTTTCCTCCTTCACCTACCGGTGTATCGTTCTGAATCTTATCCCAACCGATAACTACATCGTTACGATAAAAAATAACCTCTTTGTTATTTCCGGAATAAGCATTCCTTAGGAGTGCATTTGTATAAGCTTCTACTCCTAATGTGTTGCCATCGGCATCAGCCATTGTGAATAACCGGAAGTTAGCACCGTAATCGTCGATAAAACTTTTGGCAGCATCGGCTGCTTCCTGCCATGTGATACCCGATTGGGCACTGTAACGCGGACTAGCCATGTAAAGCATAACACGCGAATAAAGGGCACGTGCCATAGGCTGGCCGATACGTCCGGCTTGTGCCGATTTCCACGCATCTTCGTAAGTCATCAGTCCCGATTCGCATTCTTCGAGTTCTTTCAGTATAAAGTCCACTACATATTCTTTCACAGTGGGACGGGTAGTATAACCGCTCAACAGGTCGCCATCAGGATCGAGCACTTCGGTAACTACAGGAACAGGCCCATAACGCAGGAACATTTCCCAATAGAAGAAGGCGCGTAAGAAACGTGCTTCGGAGGTGTAATACAATTTATCTTGTTCATACTTTTCCTGACTCAAAGATGGTTCTTTGGGGACATTCCCTATGCGGGTAATGATCAGATTACATTTGCGGATAGCACGGTAATAGTGCTCCCATGTCTCGGTAAGCTCTGCCGCACCGGCTTCGCTGTAATAATTACCCAGATTGAAGGATTTTCTTACCCCGCCGGATGAATAGCTGGTCTCGCCCAGATCGGTAGCGGTATCGAGCCATGAATCCTTAACACGGTAAGCCCCGTGACGCAAAAAATTATATGTATCGTAATGGAACCTTACCATCATGTTCCAATCGCTAAATACTTCTTCTTCTGTCAACTCATTACTCGGTTGCTTGTCAAGAAATCCTCCGAAAGCATCCTCGCATGAAGTCAGTAATGTGGTAGAAGCAACGCCTAAAGCAAACAGGCTATATAAAAATATCTTTTTCATGTTCTATCAGAATTTAACGTTTACACCAAAGTTCATAGTCTTCATTATCGGATACCTGTTAGAGCCATTGCTTTCAGGATCGGTCAGGCCGTCCAGTTTATCCCAAGTAACCAGATTGTTGGCATTGAAGAACAGGCGGCAATCGCTCATACCTACTTTCGATGCCCAATTAACAGGCAGTGTGTAGCTCAACTCAATGTTCTTCAGACGAAGGAACGCTCCGTTCTTCAGGAAGAATGAGTTTTGGCGCTGATTATGATCTCCATAGCTATCGTAGTGCAGCAACGGATATTTGGCATTCGCCAGATTGTGAGACTCGCTTTGCGAAGGATCCCAGCGTTGCAGGTGGTGTTCTTTTACTTTACCTCCGTCAACAAAAGCATACATAGCTTCTGCATCGTAGTAACGGCTCACATGGTCTACTCCCTGAAACATAATGCTGAATCCCCAGTTTTTGTAGTTGCAACCGAGAGTCAGTGCATACATATTTTCGGGAATATCGCTGTAACCAATAAAGGTTTCGTCCCTTTCGTCGATAATGCCGTCTTTGTTCATATCGCGGTACTTCAAGTCTCCGGCCTGTACGGTTCCGAAGCTGGAAGTAGGAAGATTGCCTCCATCGATATCTGCCTGTGTAATAAATCCGTCACATACCAGTCCGAAATACTGATTGATCGGATGCCCCTCTTTCTTGCGATACTCTGTTTTCAGAGCGGGTTCGTCCATCTCCAGAATTTCATTTCGTGCATGTGAGTATGTCAGTCCTACCGAGTAGCTAAAATCTTTACCGATAGTATTAAGATGTTTCAACTCTAATTCGTAACCGCTGTTCTTGGTCTTACCCAAGTTTCCGGCAGCCATCACTACTCCTACCCATTGCGGACGGGTGAGGTATTCGGTCAGGATATCGTTACGTTTTTCGTAGAATACATCGATAGTACCATTCAGTTTACCTTGCCACAAGCCAAATTCTACTCCGAGATTGTATTTGTGTGCACGCTCCCAAGTAACAGCGAAGTTCGGATATTGAGATTCGTAGATACCGGTAGCTCCTGTAGTACCGAAATAATAGTCATTTGATACCTGCACCCACTTCTCCTGATAGAGGAAACGTTGTTTTATATTATTCACTTTGTATATATCGTTACCTACCTGTCCGTACGATGCACGAATTTTCAGATTGTCCAGCCAGTCTTGCGTACCTTTCATGAACTCTTCGTTAGCTACGCGCCAGCCGATAGAGAAAGAAGGGAAGAAACCGAAACGTTTACCTTTTGCAAAGTTTTCGGAACCATTGTATCCGGCATTAAACTCGGCAAGATAACGATCGTCGTAACCATAAGTAACACGACCAACCAATCCCTGATAGCGCTGTGCCAGATCGGACTTGTAGCGATAGTCATTCTGCATATACAGCATCATGGCCGTTACATCATGCTTACCAAATTTTCGTGCATAGTTTACCTGAGCCTCCATGTAGAGCTTGTAAACAGACTCGAATTTACGTGAGTCTGCCAGATTATCATTGCTCACAACTGCCAGCTCAGTATCTTTATTAAACTGGTTATAGGCATCAATAGATGTATAATTGTTGCGATCATTCAGTTCATAAGTAGCAAATCCTGCCGAATAAAGATTGGTATGATAGTTTTCGTAGTCGAACGAAAGCATTCCTTTAGCACTCAGCCCCGGAGTCAGCCAATCCATCTTGTAGTCCACGATAAAGTTAGTCTCGTTGATGGTATTCACCGCACGGTAGTAACCGCCTTCGGCTAACGCTGCCACGATGTTGTTCTGATATTGTGAGCTACCTCCATAAAGGGTTTTGGTACTTTCACCGTTCTGTACTGTGTACGATACAGGGAAAAGCCAACCCGGAGTATGGTTCAGTTCGTAGAAAGTCTGGCTGTAATCTGTCTTTTCTTCCGTATTTGAGCCTTTACGTTCCTCGAAACGTGTACCGAAGTTCACCGAAAAGGTCAAATCTTTCGTCAGGAAGAAGTCTGTATTAGCACGAAACGAGTAACGGCGATAGTGCGGACTCGAGCTATTATTATATTTATCGTTGCTAAGGTTTCTTACCATAGAAGACTGATCGTAGAATTCGCCGGACGCATAGTAGCGCATACGTTTTGTTCCACCGCGTACACTCACATTGTAGCGTTGAGCCGGAGCTGTACTTTTCAGTACTTCATCGTACCAGTTTACATTCGGGTAAAGCATAGCGTCGAGTCCGCTTAGTTCACCTGCACTCGATTTGCGATACATTTCGATATCACTGGCCGAGAACTGCGAACGCAGTCCGTCATTGGCCAGTGCTTCTTCGAGTAGTGTTACCGACTGATAAGAGTTCAGATAAGTATCTTTACGGGTAGGGCTCTGTATCTGCCAGTTGGCAGTGAGGCTTACTTCCGGTTTCTGTTCTTTACCACGTTTGGTAGTGATCAGCATCACCCCGTTGGCACCACGCACACCATATACGGCTGTTGCCGAAGCATCTTTCAATACCGAAATGGTTTCGATATCGTCTGGTGCGATCTGCGAAAACGGACGTTCGATACCATCGACCAAGATAAGCGGCTGCGCATCACCGGCAAAGGTGGCACGTCCACGAATAAATATCTGTGTATCGTCGGCACCGGGTGCACCCGAAGTCTGTGAGGTAATAACACCACTGATCTTACCGGCAATGGCTTGCGACACGTTACCCGAAGGCGACTGAAGCAGATCTTTGGATGTTACCTGTGAAATAGCACCGATAACGCTTTCTTTCTTCTGCGCGCCATAACCTACTACCACGACTTCGCCCAGCAGCTCGGCATCTTCTTCCATTGTTATATTAAGGAAGGTTTTACCTTTCACACTGATTTCCTGAGCGCGGAAGCCTACGTATGTAATTTGCAATGTAGCATTATCGCTACTGACATTCAACTTAAAGCTACCGTCATAGTCGGTAATGGTACCATTGGAAGTACCTTTCTCGAATATACTGGCTCCGATAATGGTTTCTCCGGTAGCATCTTTCACGATACCGGTCACTTGTTTGGACTGTGCCCACGCACTTTGCCCAACCAGCAACAAGATAACCAGCGGAAGCAATCGTAGGAGCAAATTGTTCCACGATGCTTTTTCGTTTGTCTTATTATTTTTCATATAATAGAATTTTTAGATTATTATTCTTCTGCATTCATGTACGGATAGTTAGCTACCGAGCGTATATCCAAGCTGGAACCGTCTACTGTAAGGAATACGCCTATATCTGTTGTCGACACTCCTTCGTAGAAGAATGTATAATCGTCGAGCTGTGTTCCGTCGGCCGCAGTTACTTTAGCAGTCAGATCGACACGGTTGCCACTGCGAGTCAGGAATATTGTACAGTATGCTCCTCTCATTTGCGTAATAAAGGTATCGAAGTTGTAACTTGCAGATATGTTACCTGCTGCATAGTTACTGTCTCCCCATCCGTAAGCATCGGCACGCAAGACGAAGTATTCGGCATAACCATCTTCACCTCTGTCTTTTCCATTGGTTACTACAATCAGCCAGTTGTTCCAGTTGGCACCGCCACTGGTATAGTTATAGAAACCATAACCGAACGGAGAAGCTGTATTACCCGAGATCTTAGTAAAGTCGGAGAAGAATGACCACCAGCCTGCTGTATTATCTGACGGGCCTACACGGTAAGAGTCGGCGGTATATGTTTGTCCAACAAACACAGCCTCCGGATCAATCTTCACATACGAGTGGTCGATAGTTATAAATGAACCGATTGTACTTACCATATCACCTTCGTAGAAGAAGTTCATTGTATTTACAGTACCTCCTGCAGAGGTGGTTACAGCAGTAACATCTATTCTGTTGTCTGTACGCTTGATAGTAAGATCGACGTATGCACCCTTCATATTTTCTTTGAAGCTACCATCGTCGAAGTTGTAATTATGCGTAATATTGCCACCTACATAGTTAGCATCTCCCCATCCGTAAGCATCGGCACGCAAGACGAAATATTCGGCATAACCTGCTTCACCGACAGCTTTACCATTGGTAAGAGCAAGTACCCAGTTAGTCCAGTTTTCGGAACCATCAGTATAGTTATAGAATCCATAGTGAGTAGTCTGGTTTCCTGTCATTGGTACCATATCTGATGTTACAGCAAAGAATGCACTGGAGAAATCTTCACTACCTACGGTAATATATTTGTCTTCTTCCTCTTCTCCTGTTCCCGGCACCTTAGTCTGGCTTTCGGTAATCGTATTGCGGTAGATGGTAAGGTCGTCTATCATCCATTCGGGTGTTTCGGTATCTGATCCGTATCCCAGATAGAGATAAGGGACAGACGCCATGAACTGAACGATTTTGGAACAGTCGAATTCTGAAGCTAAGACTGTCTTGTCTATTTTCTTCATTCCATCTACGTAGACAAAATAGCCTGTGTTAGTCACCGATATTGCTATATAATGCCATTCATCAGCTGACATCATTCCAGTCTTAACAGTCTCCGGATTGTTGTATTCATATTTTCCCTCTACACCTTCGTAACTAAGCCATCCGTTAGGCGTAAAGAACATACGTTGCGAACCATTTTCGTTTTGGAAAGAGAACAGAGCGCTGTTCAGCCCTAAATCTTCTCCGGTTGTTTCATCGATTTGGGCTGTTCGTTTTGCCCAGAAAGTAAGCGAAACAGCATTTTGTACATCTACACCGTTCAGCGGATTAGCTATGAGTGCATAGCCTCCGTTCAGGTGGAGTACACTACCACGTTCGCTATCGTCGGCTAACGTTGGTCTGGCACCGCCGCTGTAAGCATAAAGCTCGATTTCGGCAGGATCAATCTCCTCATCGAACGGATAAGTAGCTATTTTCTCCAGTTTCGGATAGGTCTGATTGCCTGCAGGAGGATCAGCTTCACCCCAATCCTGACAAGAAATGAGTGTCGATACTATTATTGCAATAGCACAACAACGAGATAACAATCTCTTGGTTATAGATTTATTCATAGTTTATTTGGATAAAGAGTTATAATATTGGTTAACTTCTTATTTAATTTTCTTACCCCAGATAGAATGTCCCTTGGAATCGAGTCCTGTGAAAAGTATAGTTTGTGATTGATTTTCCCAGTCTTGTCCCATGAACAAATGCACATTATAAGCAGAGTCGGAAGTGTTTATTTTCATAGTATTATTAATGTCAAATTTACACATTCCATTTAAATTACCGGATAAAGACAAATCTTTATTTATTGTGAAAACTACAGAACTGTCTTCCTCGTCATCTTTCAGCTTATTCTCTCCCCACAGTATCTGTCCGGCTTCCAGATCTCTGGAAGGAACATTACCCTTGATCTCAATCATTTCCCAATTCCCGATCAGATCGTTTTCGGAAATCTGTCGTTGCTCAACGGCAGCATGCCGCTCAGGCGATACTACCGGCCATCCGTCAGCAGTCCAGTACATATCGCGTACATGAAGCACCATCATGTGATTCTCGGGACGCAAACGTGCCTGATGCGCCATGAAGAATTGTCCGTTTTTATCAGTAAACACACAGCAATGTGCTGTTCCTGCCCATCCTATATGGTTGTTGAAACGGTAAGGATATGTAAGAATCGGATAGTTATCTTCTTCTTCGCGCAGGTCTTTTCCGAAGAAATCGACAAAAGGCCCTTCCGGTTTATCGGAGCGCCCTACACGTATATTATAAGTTGTCATCAACGGATCGTATGATACGAAAAGAAAATATTGCTTCAACTCGGGATTATAGATAATCTCAGGTGCTTCAATATTATTCTTCCTGCCATCGAAGCGGCGCGCCGTCAGGTGTCCCTGATCTCCGTCTTTCAATGCCAATCCTGTTTCGGGATTAAGCTGTACACAATGCAGTCCGCCAAAGTAAGAACCATAGTGCATCCATTGTTCCCCGTTATCGGGATTGGTTACAATGCTGGGATCTATAGCATTCATTACATCGCCTGTCCTCGTTTTTACAACACAGCCTTTCAGTTCCCAAGGGCCTTCGGGTGAGTCTGACTCTGCCATACCGATGTAAGATGTTTGTTTGGCAAAAGCCGACACACTATAGTACAGGCGGTATTTACCTTTATATTCCTGTATGTATGGCGCCCACATATTTGTAGCTCCTGCCCCGCCGCTTTGCTCCAGCACCCAGTCTTTCGCTTCTTTCGGTATTTCATTGAATACCCATCCCGCAAATTCCCAGTTGACAAGGTCTTTGGATTTGCGCATTTGTATATAACCGAAAGGCAGGCTGTCGTTCTTTATAGCTGTGCTGTCTTCTTTGTATATAGCATCTGTAGAATACATATAGTACGTATCTCCGATAAGCAGACACGAAGGATCGTGCACATTGTACGTACCCCATTGCTTATAGTCCTTCATTGCAGACACAGCTTTATAGTCGTCTGCCCATGCGTTTTCGCTGTGAACAGGCTCAAAAGGCTTTTGAGAACAAGAAATAAGGGTGACAATACACCCTATAAGAAAGGTGTGAAAAATAGTTTTCATAATACCGCAAGTTATTGTTTTCCTGCGTGTTCCTTAGTTCAACTCGATAGTGACTAACGATTTGGCAGGAATTTTCACAGTTACCAGTCCATTTTTTAAGTTAACGTCTTTAAAATCTTTCAATACTACCTGATTCGGATTTTCAAATGTATTATGTGAATCCGTTTTAGGTGCAGTAATAATATTTCCCGAAACGAAGCGGCTGTTAGCCATATCTTTCAGATTACATGCTATTTCTACCGATTGGTTAGGATCTACATTTACAAATGAAACATGCACTTTTCCGTTTTTATCTTTAGATGCCGAAACCGACACTGCTTTGATTTCTTTACCCAGACGGCTGTATGAAGGGCTTGTAACATCTACCGGCAACATCGTTGCATCCTGATGTACCTTATACATATCGAATACATGGTATGTAGGTGTCAGCAGCATTTTGTCTCCTTCCGTCAGGAACAAAGCCTGTAATACATTCACCAACTGTGCAATATTTGCAACACGCACCCTGTCACAATGTTTGTGAAAAATGTTCAGAATAGTACCGGCCAATAATGCGTCTCTCAGTGTGTTTTGCTGAAACAGGAATCCCGGATTAGTTCCCGGCTCTACATTATACCATGAACCCCATTCGTCTACGATCATCGCTATTTTCTTTTCCGGATCGTATTTATCCATGATTTCGCCATGCTTTGTAACAATCTCGTCCATGCGCATACCATGCTCAAGTAAAGAGAAATATTCGTCTTCATTGAAATTCAAGGCATTACCTTTATTCTCCCAGCTGTATGTAAATGAATAGTTGTGAACAGACACACCTCTCATCATGTGGTGAGGTATATTCTTCATCATCACTTCCATCCAGTGATAATCGTCTACATTAGGTCCTCCGGCTACTTTATACAGTTTGTTTTCACCATAGTTGCGGCAATAAGTTGCATAACGGCGATAGTTTTCGGCATATCCTTCAGCAGTCATATTACCTCCGCATCCCCAGTTTTCGTTACCTACACCCCACAGGGTTACTTTCCAAGGTTTCTCGCGACCGTTTTTCTTACGCAGATTTGCCATCGGGCTTTCACCATCCATTGTGATATATTCCACCCATTTCGACATTTCTTCTACCGTACCGCTACCCATGTTTCCACATATGTATGGTTCTGTTTCCAATGCTTCGCAAAGATTAAGGAATTCGTGCGTACCGAAACTGTTGTCTTCTACCACTCCGCCCCAGTGTGTGTTTACCATTTTAGGACGTTCGGCTCTAGGCCCTATACCATCCTGCCAGTGATATTCATCGGCAAAACAGCCTCCCGGCCAACGCAAATTCGGTATTTTGATGTATTTTAACGCATCGATGATATCTTTCCGCACTCCGTTAACATTCGGTATATGAGAGGTCTCCCCTACCCAAAGCCCATCGTAGATACAACGGCCGAGATGTTCTGAAAAATGTCCGTAGATGTGTTTATCAATTACATATTTTCCCTGATCTGCATTCACTACAACCTCCGCTTTCTGCTGCGAGAAGGCCGTTATAGATACAAATAGCGATAAAATTAACAAGTTCTTTTTCATGGTGTTGTCGTTAAATGTATTTTTAATTAATTAGTTTTTTGTTGTGGATAGACACCTTCCGATGTCATTTGAATTCTTTTCATCGTTCCGTCTTCATTATAATATAGCCTGTCTATACACACCGAGCGGCGGAAACTGCCTCCCTGTGTAGGTATGGCTCCATTGTGATATATAAAATACCATTGTCCTTTAAATTCTATAATAGCCTGGTGGTTGGTATTGGAATTACCTGCAATCTCGTTCAGTATGCCCTTATATTCCCACGGGCCGTGAATGCTGCGGCTCATAGAATAGCCTATTTTTTCGGGGAAGAACTGTGCATACGACAGATAGTACCAGCCATTGTGCTTATGCACCCAAGGCGCTTCAGTAAAGTTTGGCAGGTGGATCGGCATGATAGGCCCGTCCATTTCTGTCATATTATCTTTGAGTTTCACATAATAACACTGGGTATTTCCCCAGAACAGATAAGCCTGTCCATCATCGTCGATCCAAACAGTAGGATCTATATCTTCCCACGATATCGGGGTATATTCGGTAGTCATATCATTTGTGATCAGTGCCGATCCTCTGGCGTCTTTGAATGGCCCCAGCGGATTGTCGGCAACAGCTACTCCTATAGATTTACCTTTGATGGTAGCATGCTCGACAGTTACATACCAATAGAATTTTCCGTTCCGTTCGATAACCTGTGACGCCCATGCTTCACCTTTAGCCCATGCAAAGTCTTTAGCGCGCAACGGAACTGCGTGTTCTGTCCAGTTGACCATATCGTCAGACGAAAATACAAGCCATTCGTCTATCTGATAGTGATTGTGAGGCGGAGGGCACTCGTCATGTCCGGCATAAAGATATACTTTATCATTATGTACCATAGCCGCAGGGTCGGCAGTATATTTATATTTTATAATAGGATTACTGTCGGCAACGAAAGTAGTGTCTTTTACAGCACCATATATATTAGGTATGAATAATGTCAGTAATAAAAGAGATTTTAGTGTTTTCATATTTGGCAGATTTATGTATTTTTATATTAGATTTTTCCAATCGGTTCGGAAGGTACAGACTCGTAACCCTCGCTGCATACAAATATACGTGCGTATAAAGGATATAATGGTGGACAATCGGACATTTAAGGTGGACAAAAGTATTTTAAGTGTAAAAAATACATTCTTTCGACATTATTTATAACTTTACCGTATCAAAATCTAAGAAAATGAGAAACACGATCATCATAGGTATATTTATAAATATATTCTGTTGCATACAAACCACACTCGGACAGAATATTGCGTCTAAATATATTTTCAATGCTATATCTATCAATGAGGGACTGCCTCTCAATTTTGTGGACGATATTTACAAAGACAGTCACGGATTTATATGGGTGTCGACACAAGGGGGTGGACTGAGCAGGTATGACGGATACGAATTCATATCATTTAATGTAAACAGCACTCCGATTTCACTGAAAAGTAACTTTATAAGAAAAACCTGTGAGGATAATTTCAACAGGCTATGGATTGCATCGAATAACGGTATCGATATACTGAATCTGCGCACCATGTCGAAAAGCAATCTTCAGTACAAAGATAAATTATTCGATGAACTGCTGGATATACCGGCTACTATGATAATCAAGGACAACAATGGTTCTATATGGGGTATAGCGTCCAACAAGGTATTCAAGATCGACTTCGACGAAAAAGGGAATATACGGCAGATATATAACAATAAAGCAGGAACGGCTTCATCTTTTACAACCATAAATAAAATAGGCAATGAAATATGGGTGGGAGAAAACGGCTCGGTCTATCAAATAATATCAAAGCCGGAAGGAGAACTTATACTGCAACCAATATCCGAAATTCCAAATTTGGGTGCGAACGTATTTATATCTGCGATTCTGAAATCAGATAATATTGTTTGGATAGGTACGGAAAACGGGCTGTGCAGATACAATCTGACTACCAAAACGCTTAAAACATACACATACGACCCGAAAGACAATTTATCCCTATCGCAGAATATGGTTACCGATATAAACTTTACGTCCGACAATATTCTGGTAATAGGAACACTCAAAGGGCTGAACTTCTATAATCCTGAAAACGAAACATTCGAAAGGGTAACGCATATAGAAGGCGGCTCTACGCTCAACAGCGATTTTGTAAACTGCATCTTACCCGACAACAATAATCTGTGGATAGGTACCGAAGCCGGAGGTATCAACAAAATGACTTTCCAAAAGTTGGGGGTCAAAAACTATATTCATGAGGCGAATAACAGGAACAGCCTTTCGTCCAATCTTGTGAATTCCATATTTGAAGATCACAAAGGGAATCTGTGGATAGGCACTGTCGAGGGCGGGCTGAATCTGAAACGTTATAACGAAAACAGTTTTACACATTACAACAGCAGTAACAGCTCACTAAACCACAACTCTGCCAGCGCACTGGAAGAGGATAAGGATGGCAACCTGTGGATAGGCACATGGGGAGGCGGAATAAATATACTGAATCTGAACAGCCTGTCTCACCCTGCTTTCAGGAATATAATGACGACAGGCATGGCTTATATCGGCCTGCTGAAGTACGATCCGGTGAATAATGGTATGTGGATAGGCTCGAACAGGAATATCTTTTACTACGATATAAAAACCAACAGTATAAAAGAACCTCTGCCCAAAAGCATTACCCATAATATAATGGGAACATTGGGCTGCTTCATCGACGAGAATAACAACCTGTGGATGGGTACTTCGGAAGGCCTGATCCTTGCAGACCTGAATACTTTCGATCATAGTAATTACACATGCAAGGCTGATTTCTTCAAAGTCAGCGATCAAACTATAAACCAACTCTTTTTTAAAAATATAACCGGCATATATCAGGCCAAAGACAAATCGGTATGGATCGGAACCAACGGTTACGGACTGTGCAAACTGTCATTCGACGGAAGTAAATATACATCGGAACTCTATACAATAGCGCAGGGGCTGGCAAACAACACCGTTTTCAGTATTCTGGAAGATGAACAGAATATGATATGGGTGGGTACAGGGCGAGGCCTATCAAGCTACAACCCTACTACCGGACGCTTTGCCAACTATACGAAAGACGACGGATTGGCAAACGACCAGTTCTATTGGAATGCCTGCTATAAGTCTCCTACTACAAAGCACATGTATTTCGGCAGTATGGGCGGGCTCACCGAGCTGAAAGGCAGTCACCAGTATGCAACATCGGGCCAGAAGAAAGTGACGTTCACCAAGCTGCAAATACTGAATGAGACTATATGGTATAATGAGGTGAATGCGGAGAATAAAGATATAACATATACCGACCGGATCGAATTGCACGAGAAAGACAAATCGTTTTCCATCGAATTCTCGGCACTGGACTATGATAATCCGTCCACTGTCGTTTATTCGTACCGTCTGCTGGGCTTCGACGATAAATGGATAGACGTGGATGCCAGCCGCAGGTTTGTAAGTTATACGAATCTGCAACCCGGAACATACAAACTACAGGTAAGATGTATGTCGAAGGCGTATGACTGGTCGGACGACATATCGGAACTGGAGATAGAAATACATCCTTTCTTTTACAGGACAACATGGTTCATCTGCATCTGTATAGCGCTGCTACTCATTGCTGCCGTACAGTTTTATCAATGGCGTGTAAGAAGCCTGAAAAAGCAACGTCAGATACTGCACCGGAAAGTAGAGGAACGCACACAGGAACTCGAGAACCAAAAGAAACTGCTCGAAGAACAGGCTATAGAATTGAAATTGCAGAATAATATCCTGTTTACACAGAATGAAAAAATATCATCGCAGCGGAAACAGTTACTCGACATGTCGCAGAAGGTACAGGAAGCAATGACCGACAGGATTTCGTTCTTTACCAACATCACCCACGAATTCCGAACGCCTATCACACTGATCATAGGCCCGATAGAACGGGCATTAAAGCTAAGTACAAACCCTAAAGTCATAGAACAGCTGCAATACGTAGCCCGCAACTCAAAGCATTTACTATCATTGGTAAATCAGTTGATGGATTTCCGGAAAGTGGAATCGGACAAAATGACTATAAATCCCATCATGGGAAATCTGGTTCAATATCTGGATGAACTGTTGATCCCTTTTGAATCTTTTGCGCAGGAACGTAATATAAAAATAAAGAGACTGTACAGGCTGAGTTCGCCATATATTATGTTCGACGAAGAAGCTATACGCAAGCTTATTACCAATTTATTGTCTAACGCAATCAAGTTTACTCCCGATAACGGCATTGTATCACTCTATGTAGGTACGACACTGAATCCGAGAACTAATGAAGAAAAACTATATATCTGCGTGAAGGATTCCGGCATCGGCATCAAAGAGGAGGACATCGAGCATATATTCAACCGTTTCTATCAGTCGAAAGACCACGACAAATATCCTGTTTACGGACAAAGCGGCACAGGAATCGGCCTATACCTGTGTAAAAACATAGCAAATCTGTTGGGTGGGCAGATATATGCTAAAAATAATAAGGGAGGAGGTGCTTCATTCAGAGTTATACTGCCTGCCAAACGTGAGGAAATATTGCCGGCAACACAGATCAGTAGTGAACCGGAAATAAAAACCGAGATGCCGGAGATGCCGGATTACGACAATCAACCGGTAAAAGGGAATCCGGAGCTGACTATATTAGTTGTGGAAGACAACAGTGATATGCGTCAATACATTTGTTCCATACTGTCTGACTATTATAAACTGGAAGAAGCAAGAAACGGCGCCGAAGCGCTCGACATACTGCTCTCAAAGAATATTGACTTTATTATCAGCGACCTGATGATGCCTGTTATGGACGGCTTGGAGCTGTCACAGAAGGTGAAAGCCAATTTCGCTATTTCTCATATTCCATTCCTGATGCTAACGGCTAAAACCTCACTCGAAACGCAGATAAGCAGTTATAAAATAGGTGTGGACGAGTTTCTTGCAAAACCCTTCGATGAAGAATTACTATTGGCACGTATCAATAATATTCTGGAAGCACGAAGAAACTACCATCGGAAGTTCACCCTGAACATGGATATCGAAAATCTACACATTGCCGAAGAATCGAATGACGAAAAGTTTCTGAAAAAAGCGATAAAGATCATAAAAGAGAATTATAAAAATACAGATTATGAGGTAAGTGATTTTATAGAAGCAATGGGTGTCAGCAAAAGCCTGCTGAACAACAAGATGAATATGCTCACAGGGCAATCGGCCGGAAACTTTATCCGCAATTACCGTTTGAGTATCGCACATGAACTTATTCTGAAAAGCAAAGGCAATATGAATATATCGGAAATAGCCTATGAGGTAGGATTTAATGATCCGAAATATTTTACCCGGTGCTTCACAAAACAGTATGGGGTAGCTCCGAGTATGATAAATAAAGATAAGAAAGATGACGAAGAGTAAAATTTACAGGTTAAAAATAGCTTCACTAATATATAACGAAAAGACCGGAAAGTGTTTTCCGGTCTTTTCGTTATCTTTTATTCTTTCTGTCTATCGTCCCAGATTCTCGGTATATACCGAGTCCAGAACGGTTGCCATCTGATCTCCTCTGTGCAGGTATGTCCATACCGGATTTTTAGCAACCGGCTTTGAACCGGCATCAGCCTTATAAAATGTTTTTTCCTTTATCTCTGTATTCAGAGTAAAGAATTTGCTGAATTCGGCAGGCACCTCACCTTTGGTAGATACAATAAATAATCTGCCATTGACAATAAAGTATCCATGAGCCACTTCATCGGCAGGAAACATATTGCACCACGAATTATCTATAGCTGTAACGACAAAGAGTAGTTTATCTGCATCTTTGGAAAAGGTAATTTTTGTAGCAGGCCACATAAATCCTTTACTTTTTCGCAGTATCATCCCATTTACATCGAATGCCGCAAATTCGACTGCTGCATCTGTGAGGTCTAAATATGATAATACGACTTTATTATTTTCTTTGTTGTCTTCTTTTACGGGAGACGAGCAAAAAGCCTGCATAGCGAAAGCCAATGCAAACAGAATGGTTAAGATCCTTACTTTAATCATAGTTGTCAACGTTTCGAGTGCAAATGTATAAAACTTTTTAGATTTATCATATACTGCTTAATACTTGAAACATTTTATAAGAAAGTTTATCTATAAGATATACCCAGTTAACAACTGGCAATAGAAAGCGGTCTTTGAATTGATAAATCAGCGGAGCTAATTGGTGAGCAGACAATAGGAAAAAGTAATGAATTACGAAGTAATCGGCGGAGCCAAAAGCAAAACAAGGAAAATCTATTACTTTCGTTACATTTTAGTTAAAATCGGATAGCGACTCTTGTGACTGTTGACTGTCAACTGTAATAATACAGCCATTTCATAGAAAATAGTATAAAATAGTTAATGTTTTTTATCGGTTCAAACTTATGCTTTACATTTGCGTTAAAGAAATCATTAAGCACTATAATTCATTAATAATATGTCTAATATAATACAAATCATAAAGAAAACCGCATTATTCTTGTTCGGCGTTGTCCTCATTGTATGGGGCTATAAGGTGAACGCAGCAAACAATGAAGCCAAAGCTCAGGAGGAGAAGGATAAAGCGGCTAAAGAGCTGGAAAAACAACCTGCCGTAATAGAAAAGGAAGTGGTAGAGCCGGAGGTTAAAGAGGTTGAACCTGCACCCGAAGCTACTGTACCGAAGCCGGTAGAGAAAAAGCAACAGGCGGCTAAGCCTCAAAAGGCAGCGACTACTACTCCTACCGTAAAGGAACAAAAGGAAAAGAAAGCAACAGAAGAAAACAAGGTAACAGAACCTGCTGAAACGAAAATAGAAATGGCAACTCCGGAAGAGGCTTCAGGTACTCAGTAATTTATGAACTTACTTTATAAGGCTCAGACCAGATTCTTGTTTCATGCGCATATCAAGATCAAAATATCGGCATTCTTTGACGATTCTATTTTCGATGAGCTTTTTTCAGTACTGGAAGAGACCGACAAGAAGTATAATTCATATCAGGCGGGGTCGTATATTGATCTGATAAACAAGCATGCCGGAGAATTTGTAGAAGTAGATGACGAAACAATAAGGATTCTGAAACAGGTTATCCATTTGTCCGGTTTTTTTGACGGAGCATACGACATCACCATAATGCCACTTATACGGCTATGGGGATTCTACAAAGATGAACAACGACAGATACCGACCTCGCAAGAGATAGCAGAAATAAGGCATTCGGTAGATTATAAAAGGATAGAGATAAAAGGGAACAGCGTCAGGATAGGCAAGGAACAGGAAATCATTACAGGCTCGTTTATCAAAGCCTATGCTGTGGATAAGCTAATCGAACGGATGAAGGAAAAAGGGATCAATGATGCCATAATCAATGCCGGAGGGAGTACGATTGCCGCCATCACCAACGAGGCGCACCCGTTCTGGCAGATAATGGTAAGAAATCCCGATAGTGAAGCATTGTTATTCAAACTGAATATAGCAAATCAATGCTATTCGACTTCCTCGCAGTCGACCACCTTTATTGAGATAGACGAAAAGCGATACGGTCATATCCTGAACCCTAAGACGGGCTTTCCTTCGGGGAACAAACAGATAGGCATCATCAGTGATAGTTGTATGCTCGGTGATATTATATCTACAGGATTGTTCAATGAAACGGCTCAGGGATTTCTAGAGAAAATCGAGCTATTATCAGAACATTACAATATAGAAGGCTTTATAATAGACGATAGCAATAATATAACATATACAAAGGCTTTAAGGTAACACACCTTATTTGCAAGGAGACACACAGATAACCTCCTGATTTTACAACTTATAACTAAGAAGCTTATGATACATATATTCTCTATGAAAGGGAAAACGAAAGGGACGAAAATACAGTCGCTTATCGATCCGCCCTTTCTGTATATCCCGCTTTTCAGGCAATATGGATATTCACCTGAGCCCGTAGTCAGTGTAGGTGACGAAGTGAGGAAATATCAGCTTATAGGACGTGATAAGACATCTTTGTCGGCAAACATACATGCTCCTGTTTCGGGCACGGTACATGAGATAAAGGAATATCCGCAAACGGACGGTACAATGGTGAATACGATCGTTATCAAAAACGATTTACAGAAAAACGAACTACCTCTCACCCGAAGTACTCATGAGGACTATTCTCCGGAGCAATTACTTTCTATCATCAATGAGGCGGGTATTGTAGGCGAAGGTGGTGCGCAGTTTCCTACAGCCATAAAGTATAATGTAGATGGAAGCAAGATAAGCACATTTATTATAAACGGCACGGAGTGTGAACCGTATCTGACCTCCGATTATGCCCTGATGAAAGAACATACTGAAGAACTGTTTGCCGGTATCAATATTGCAAACAGAATACTAAAGGCTGAGAATGTTGTAATCACTATCGAGAAACAGAACAGAGATTTACAGGATATCTTCTCTCCTCTTATGCAACGCTCAGAATACAAATATTTCCGTTTGGTTATATTACCGGACAGTTACCCTCAGGGGGGAGAATTACAGTTGATAAGATCGGTGACAGGTATAGAGATGCCACGCCAGAAACGTCCGCGTGAAGTCGGGGTTATAGTCAGCAATGTGGGCACTGTACATGCTATATACGAAGCGGTGGTAAACGGCAAGCCTGTAACCGACCGGATAGTTACCGTATCGGGAGAAAAGGCTATCAATCACGGGGCTTTCAGAGTAAAGATAGGAACTCCCGTAGGACACATTATAAAGACTCTGGGGCTGGAAACAAATAACAATACGGTGGTCATGGGCGGTCCTATGATGGGAAAGGCTGTTGTAGACCTCACCACCCCCGTTACCAAAGGAACAGGAGGACTGCTGATACTGAAAAAGGAGAAGATCAAACGAAGCAACTGCATCTCTTGCGGATACTGTGTAGATGCCTGTCCTATGGGACTAATGCCGATGCGCTTCGAGGAATACTACCGCAGGGGCAAGTACTTCAATCTGGAGAAGTATAACATCAGTAATTGCATAGAGTGCGCTGCTTGCGAATACATCTGTCCGAGCAATGTTCCACTTATAGAAAGTATAAAAGAAGGGAAAAGCAAATTAAAAGAGTTGGCTAATGCAATACAATAAAACGACATACGCTCCTTTTGTAAGGAAAGACGACAGCACGAGCAAGGTAATGACCGATGTAATTATTGCTCTGTTACCATGTGTATTTATGTCATACCTGGCCTTCGGATTCGTTCCGCTAATGGTGATTCTGGTAGCTGTGGGCAGTGCACTGATAACAGAGTTTATATTCTCGGCTATCTTCTTCAAGCAAACCGATTCCGTATCGGATGGTTCGGCTATTATCACGGGTATTCTTCTGGCATTCACCATTGCCCCGTTCACACCGCTGTATGTGGTTGCTTTCGGTGGTGCTATGGCTGTACTGTTCGGCAAACTGCTTTGGGGTGGATTAGGACGGAATACATTCAATCCGGCTCTGGTAGGTCGCGAATTTATGACAGTGTTCTTTCCGGCTGTGATGGCATCACGCACCATATGGTATGACAAGACTGCGGTGAATGTAAGCAGTATAGACATATTTGGAAGTGACTTCATCGATCAGCTGTTCTTCAAGGCATCGGGAGCTATAGGTGAGTACTCGATCTTCTTTCTGGTTGTAGGAGGCGTGTTCCTATTGATCCGTAAAAGGATATCGTGGCATATACCGTTCGCTTTGCTTGTCGCTTTTTCGCTGCTACTGTTTACTATCGTAGGATTCACAGAGTATACCATACAGTTCTCACTGGGAGGATTACTGTTAGGAACAATCTTTATGGCAACAGATATGCCATCCAGTGCATCCAACAATTATGGTAAGATATACTATGGGGCAATGATAGGTGTTGTAGCCATTATATGTATTCTGAATGATGTGAAGTACGAATATATGTCATATTCGATATTGCTGCTGAATGCGTTCGTCCATCCTATCGACTGGGTTTTCCGACCTAAGGTATGGGGGGGACAGAAGTTAGATATTATGACACGCTCATGGCAGGCTCTGTCTGTTACGGCAGCTATACTGATTGCATGCTTTGCTGTTATCTACCTGCATCACATGGGCTTTATCATGTATCTGGTATTAATGTACATAGCATTCTGCATAGTCAGATTTATAGCTAAGGAAGCGAGATAAAACACGAAAGCAGGCATTATACCTGCTTTTACTATCTTATATATAACTGTTCTGTTGTTATGCTTTCAGCTTCTTCTCTATCTCGGCAATCTCCTCCCTGAAGATTTTGTCGACCTCCATTTGCTCCTTAACTGTCTTGCAAGCGTGCAATACTGTAGCATGGTTCTTCTTGCCTATCAGCGAACCTATCTGAGCCAGAGACATCTCTGTATAGCTCTTCGACAAGTACATAGTCACCTGTCTGGCCTGAACAATCTGGCGCTTACGCGAAGCAGTGTGGATTAGTTCTGTTTTTATATTGTAGAAGTCGCAAACGATAGACTCTATCACATTTATAGTGATCTTCTTCGCTTCTATCTTCTTTATGGCCTGACCTATTACTCGTCTGGCAAGCGGCAAGTCTATATCCTTGTTGTACACAAGCGAGTGTGCCATTATAGATACAATGATACCTTCCAGATCGCGGGCATTATCCGTTACATTCTCGGCAATGTAGTCTACAACATCCTCAGGAATGGATAGTCCGTCGTGCAATATCTTATTTTGTAAGATTCTAACTCTTAGCAGTTTATCAGGATGTTCTATCTTTGTTGTCAGCCCCCATCTGAAACGGGTAAGCAGACGTTCCTCAACACCCTGCAATTCGGAAGGAGCTTTATCTGAAGTCAGTATAAGCTGCTTATTGTTCTGATGCAGGTGGTTGAATATATGGAATAACGTATTCTGAGTCTTTTCTATTCCGGCCAATTCGTGTATGTCATCTATAATAAGGACATCTATGCCCTGATAGAAGTTTATAAAGTCGTTGGTCGTATTGTAGCGTCCGGCCTCAGCATACTGTATCTTAAACAGATGGGCAGACACATATAATACACGCTTCTCCGGATATAATTCTTTGATACGGGTCCCTATTGCATGACAAAGGTGGGTTTTACCTACACCTGAAGATCCGTGTACAAATAGTGGATTGAATGCCGTTTTTCCCGGATTTTTAGTGATAGTGTCACCTGCTGTGCGCGCGAGTTTATTACTTTCCCCTTCAAAGAAGTTATCGAATGTATATTTAGGATTCAACTGCGAATCGAAATCATCCGCTACTATCTTCTGGAAAGGATTCGGTATCTTACTGCTGCCATTCTTAGAAACAGCTTTATCTGAAATTACCGATTTAGCATCGCCTCTGTAATCTACAACCGTATTGGTTGTATTTTCCATTAGTATGCGATATTGGAGTATTGTATCTCTACCTATTTCTCTATGGAGTGTAGTCTTCAACAAGTCTACAAATTTATCTTCAAGGTACTCATAGAAAAACTGACTAGGTACCTGAATTGTAAACACTTTATTTTCGTATGAAAGTGGTACAATAGGTAAAAACCATGTTTTGAAAGCCGCATCAGGAATATTGTCCTGTATGACTTTTAAACAATTAGCCCATAAATTCTGAGTAGAAGAAAAATCCATTAATTAGTTTAGATTAATAATATACAACACTTCAATTTCCCTTTTTTGGTTATGTAAATTTCCGAATTAATTTCATAAAAAAAAAGTCCCTTCAAATTTGGAAATCTAACTTTAAAAACATCTGATTTAGTTTCAGCAACTTATGAACAAAAGAGAAAATCACGTCCATAAACAACAGTAATCACATGATAATCAGAAGTATCTAAAGGATAACCGGAACGTAATACCTTTTTAACAATTTAGAAATATTCCCCCGAAGGACATAGAGATAACACATTTAAGGAGAATATTTCTTTTTACACTATTTAGACTAATTCTAAATAGTCTATTTTAAAAGACCTTCACATTAATGTATCTGGACGGATTTTTCCGGATATCTTCGAGTAATAACGACGCATTACTGATAGTAGAGTTGATACTATCATACAACTGACGATCGTTGAGCATTAGTCCTAGCGAACTTTCTTTCGAGTTCAGCTTATCCGACATACTTTGCAGGTTCTTCACAGTGGCATCTATCGACTTATACGTGGCATTTACATCTATCTGACTGAGCTGTGACGAAACCGTAGTCAGGTCGCCCGACATTTTATTCAGGTTACCTGTTATAGAAGGAACATCTTTGTTCAATGTTGCCATTATGGCATTCAACTGCTTGGTAGATTTAGCCAAGTCTCCCGTAATCTGATTTACATCATTCAACGACTGTGCAAGTGCCGGACTATTTACCAAAACCTGTATTCCGGAAAGTATCGAATCTATTTTAGGTATTAACTGCTGTACCTGTGGCAACATAGAATCGGCTGCGTCCAGCATACCTTTCTTTTTTATTCCTACGATAGTATCCGAAGATGAGTAATATTCTTTAGTATACGGATTCGACTCGAAAAGAATAGTAGCCGATCCCAGTACCGAAACGTCCAGAGACATTTTACTGCCCTTAGGAATCTTCAATCCTTTATCCATATCCAGATATACAACTACCTTGTGCGCCGAATTATTTTCTTCAAGTTCCATAGAAGAAACCAAACCTACCTGAAATCCGTTCAGAGTAACGGGTGTAGACTGTGTCAATCCCGATACATCATCGAATACGACCATGTATGTGTTAGAGGACTTAAAAATGTTTACACCTTTCAGAAAACTGATTCCATAGTATAAAAGAAAAATTGCTATTACAAAGGCGATTCCGATCTTTACCTCTTTTGAAACTTTCTCCATAATTTATTTTTTGTATGTTTTGTTTTTATATTAATGTGTAGCTTTACTTAACACGGACACCATCTTTTACTTTTATAACAAAGGCGTCTTTAAACTTTGTCCGTACCTGCCTTTGTACCTTTATTATATCGTTCAGGTTCGTCGCCGACCCGTATGTATATTTATAGCTGCTGCCCTCTACATAATAATCCACCGGAGACAGTCCCTTAAACATAGACGAACCCGATGACAGTTTTTTAGGAGACACCAGAAACTGAACCCGGTACTCCACTTCACCCGAACGTGCTTTTGTTGTTGAGTTCTGCTTACTTCCGGTTTTTTCCTGTACAGCCTTAGAGCGAACAGGTTTACTTTCCGTTGTATTGTTGTTATCCACTGCATCCGACAAGTTAAATTCGGACTCATCAAACAGTGGTTCTTTATTTATTTCATCATCAGGGATGTATACAATACGACCCTGTTTTTTATCATAGTCTCGCTTATATTTCTTAAAACCCGAATATATAGCAGCAGCCATAGCCCTTTGTCCCGATTGAGACCACAGGAATTTTGCTTCCGATGAATTGTTTATAAAGCCCAACTCTATAAGAACACTCGGCATACTCGTCTTTCTCAGTACAAGGAATCCGGCCTGACGAACGCCTCTGTCGTCCCGCTTAGCCACACTCTTAAAGTCGGACTGAACAAATCCCGCAAATTGCAGACTTTGTTCCATATACTTATTCGACATAAATTCAAATATAATATACGATTCCGGCGAATTGGGATCGAATCCCTCATACTTGGTAGAATAATCATCCTCCAATAAGATTACTGAGTTCTCGCGCTTGGCCACCTCGAGGTTTTCGGCACTACGCGCTAACCCCAATATATAAGTATCGGCTCCCGATGCTGTTGTAGACCTCGCCGCAGTCGAATTTGTATGAATAGATATAAAGAGATTCGCTTTTGCCCTGTTGGCAATCTGAGCCCTTCTATCCAAGTCGACAAAAACATCTCTCTTGCGGGTATAAACAACCTTTACATCTTTGTAGTTTTTCTCAATCAATTCACCCAACGCAAGTGCAACTTTCAGGTTTATCTCTTTCTCCTTATATATGCCCCTTACCGCACCGCCATCCTTACCACCGTGTCCGGCATCGATAACGACGACAAACTGGGACTCGGCCGCAAGGGCGAATCCACAAAAAGTAAAAAGACAAATAATAAGACTAAAAAACCTATTCATTTACAAATTTTGCACCCGATAAATCAGGCTTTATAGATTACCTCGTTCTTAAGCTCACGGCCTTCAAAGTAATCCAGGATATTATCCATTGTTGTATGGGCTATGTTCGACATCGCTTCCTGCGTAAAGAATGCCTGATGCGATGTTACAATTACATTATTGAATGACAAAAGGCGAGCCAGTACATCGTCCGTCATAACTGTATCGGAATGATCTTCGTAGAAATATGCTCCTTCTTCTTCATATACGTCGAGTCCGGCATAACCTACTTTACTACTGATCAACCCTTCTATCAGATGTCTGGTATGTATCAGCTTACCACGTCCGGTATTTATTATCATCACACCGTCCTTCATCTTGGCAATAGACTCTTCCCTGATCAGGTACTCCGTTTCTTTTGTCAACGGACAATGCAATGTTATAATATCTGCGTTAGCATATAATTCATCCAGTGAAACATATTTCACGCCTGTAGCTTCTGCCCATTTGGTATCAGGATACAGATCGTACGCCAGTACATTCATCCCTAAACCTTTGAACAGACCGGTCGCAACCTTACCTATCTTTCCGGTACCGATTACACCTATTGTTTTCTGATACATATCGAATCCCTGAAATCCGATCAACGAGAAGTTCCCATCTCGTGTACGCAAAAATGCACGATGAACTTTCCTGTTCAGACAGAGCATTAATGCCAAAGTATGTTCAGCTATCGCATGAGGCGAATAGTCCGGAACACGCACCACTCTTATACCTTTCTTTGCAGCTGCTGCTATATCCACATTGTTGAAACCGGCACAACGCAATGCAATGAGCTTCACGCCGTAAGAATGTAACTTGTCTACAACTTCCGCATCAACCTTTGCATTTACAAAAATACAGACTGCATCTGTTCCGCTTGCCAGCAAAACATTGTTTTTATCCAGATGCTCTTTATGATATACGAGTTCAAAACCGTAAGATTCATTGGCTTTATTGAATGTAGCCATATCATAAGGCTTTGCATCGAAAACTGCTATTTTATACGCCATAACTTTATTTACAATAAATACGTCCTATCACTTGATACCTAATTGCAAAAGTAATTAAATAACCGCTAACCTCAAAAGCCTAATTATTTGTTTTATGCTGCCCGACAATATTAAATATCTAATTTTAACACTATATCGCATTATATGTTTACAAGACTGTAAAAAATAACTAAAATGTGATTCTGTGAATTTATAGCCATTAACCTGTCTACTATTCGATTTTAACTAAAAAGTAACGAAAGTAATGGATTTGCATTGTTTTTATTCCTCGTTACTTTTCCTCTTGTGGGGGCAATTTCTAGTGAGTGCCCGCTGGCATAGATAACGGGCAACCACAAGGGTACGCTCCTACATCTAATTCTAACCCTTTTTCGGGGCTTTGCCGCTCCCTCTCCTCTTGGAGAGGGCTGGGGTGAGGTGTATTTTAACTAAAATGTAACGAAGGTAACGTTTTTGCATTGTTTTGCTTTTCATTACTTTTTCTATTACTTATACATCAATTCAAAGACCGTTTTCCTTCAATCGGGCAGACACATGGGTCAGCCCCTACATTCATAATTCATAATTTATAACTCATAATTTATAATTCTTTCTCTCTTATAGATAAAAATCTCTGCAAAAAATACAGCTCAGATAACTACCGTCTTATTTCTTCAACGAAAGGGCACAATAAATAAAAAACTATCGAGGTTTATTCATGTTTTTTTAGCGAATCTGTGACTTTGGAATCGGATTTGCGACTAATATAATAGAATTCAACATTCTGAATACTCTAGTGATTAGAGCATATTTACACTACTTTATTAAAATGTAAGCGGGGTTGCAATGCAATCCCGTTTATGCTATCATACAATCAGCCACAAAAATAAAAGAAGGGTTCTCCTAAAAGAACCCTTCCATTATAATAATAAATAGCGACTTACTTATTTTGCATAACTCACAGCACGTGTTTCACGGATCACTGTGATTTTCACTTGACCCGGATAAGTCATTTCATCCTGAATTTTCTTAGCGATGTCAGCAGACAGCTTTTCTGTTTCCACATCGTCAATCTTATCCGCTCCTACTATTACGCGCAATTCGCGGCCGGCCTGTATAGCATACGTTTTCAATACGCCCGGATAGGAAAGGGCAAGCTGCTCCAAGTCATTCAGACGTTTGATGTATGCTTCAACTATCTCGCGACGGGCTCCCGGACGGGCTCCCGATATAGCATCACATACCTGAACGATAGGTGCAAGAAGGCTTGTCATTTCCACCTCATCGTGGTGAGCTCCGATAGCGTTGCAGATATCCGGTTTTTCTTTGTATTTCTCGGCAAGTTTCATACCGAGTAATGCGTGAGGCAATTCCGGCTCATCATCAGGCACTTTACCTATATCGTGCAACAATCCTGCTCTCTTAGCTTTTTTTACATTCAATCCCAGCTCGGCAGCCATTATCGCACACAGGTTAGCGGTTTCGCGAGCATGCTGCAACAGATTTTGTCCGTAAGACGAACGGTATTTCATTTTACCTACGAGGCGTATCAGCTCCGGATGCAGACCATGTATACCAAGATCGATAGTCGTGCGTTTTCCTATTTCGATAATTTCTTCTTCAATCTGTTTTTTCACCTTAGCTACAACTTCTTCGATACGGGCAGGGTGAATACGTCCATCGGCTACCAGTTGGTGAAGCGCCAGACGGGCAACTTCGCGCCTTACCGGATCGAAGCCTGAAAGCACGATGGCCTCCGGTGTATCGTCGACAACGATCTCAATTCCGGTAGCAGCTTCCAATGCACGGATATTACGTCCTTCACGACCGATAATACGTCCTTTTATTTCATCAGATTCTATATGGAATACAGTGATGGCATTTTCTATTGCGGTCTCTGTTGCTACACGCTGAATAGACTGTATCACTATTTTTTTAGCTTCTTTATTGGCAGTCATTTTCGCCTCTTCCATTATATCGGTGATGTATGACTGGGCATGCGACTGCGCCTCATCTTTCAGGGCTTCAACCAGTTTCTCTTTCACTTCTTCTGCCGACAGGCCCGACAAGGCTTCCAGTCTTTCCACTTCCTGCTTATGAAGTTTATCCAGATCCTGTTTTTTCTTTTCTACTACTTCCAGCTGGCTGTCCAGATTTGCTTTTACGGCATCTGCTTCGTTCTTCTTACGTTGCAGTTCTTCCTGTCTCTGATTAAGACTCAATTCGCGTTGTTTCAGCTTACTTTCGGTAGCCTGAATCTTTGAGTTGCGGCTATTAGCCTGCTTTTCAAACTCCGACTTCATTTGCAACGCCTGCTCCTTGACTTCCAGCAGTTTATTTTTCTTAATCACTTCAGCCTCTTGTTCTGCTTCTTTGACCTGACGTTTAAACTTTGAATTCGACATGAAATTCAAAGTCACCCACGTCAGCACTCCGCCGACCAGAAAGGCTACTACAATAAATAATATATCCATAATTTTATTTTCTTATTTAAAAAATCAATATTTATATAAACTAAAAACCACTAACTTAAGCATGAAATGAATCATACTTAAAATTAGTGCTTTAGATTTTCTTCAGTAACTAAAATTTTATTTTACACGGTCTTTCAGGTAGTCTTCCAACTCCTGCGTCAGTCTCCGTATTCGGGTTTCAAACGATTCGGCACGCAGTTTATGTTCTACTTTCTCTGCTACAGCCTGTATGGCCGTCATTGCCATATAATCAGAATTTTGTAATGGCTGTGCCCCGTTTCCGGTAAAATAATTTTTATATTGTCCCAATTTATAATCTATTTCGTCGGCAGCCTTGCGAAACACTTCTTCATCCTGTCTCTTTATTTTGAGAGGATACCGTGTATCGGCTACCCGTAGATTAATTATCAAATGTTCGTCCATCACTTTCATAATCAGTTTAAATTTTGAGCATGGCGATACATTTATCTACATCCTGCACTAATTTTGACAATCTCTTTTTTGCTTGCTCTACTTCTTCCTGATTTTCGGAGGAGAAAGATTTTACAAATTTCAGATTATCATATTTGGTTTTCAGCTGGTTTACTTCTGTTGTCAAACTTTCTATTTCAGAGACTTTGCGTGTCAGTTCTTGTCTTAACTGAATATTCTCATCTTTAAGTGTATCACATAGATACATCAGTTGCTTCATTCTTATTTCAAAATCAGCCAGAAATTTTTCATCATTTTCAGTCATAAAACAGCCAAAATGCAACACAAAAATAAAAAATACTGGCGGATTAACAAAATTATTACCCGCTAAATTCCAGCGATAAAGAATTGCCACACAGTTAAAACAAAAAAGAGGCGTTTATTCTTCCGATAAACACCTCTCTTCTATAGATTTTCTTTGCTGCTTTAAAGCAATACTACTTGCAGATCATCTTTTAGTTCGTTGAAAGCAATTTTGCCTTCTCTTGCTAACCATCCTAAAGCTGCATACATATCTTTTTCTGTCAATTTGCATGCTTTTTTAATGTCTTTAAGTGATTTACTACCTTCTCCGTCAAGGTATGTCCAAATAATACCTGCGTTTGATCCAATTTTTTCTTTCATAATGGGTGCTGGTTAAAAAATTAAACTCGTTATTATTTTCACTGGCAAAAATACATAAAATTAGCCACTTGAACAATTTTACATCACACATTTTAACCAAATTGCAGATTTATGATAAAAACGTTAAGATATTATTAAGTTTGGATATTAACCAAATTCTTGTAGTTTTGTGTAAAAAAACTACTCATTTGAAATTCTTTAGTTTACATAAGAAACAGGAATATAATGATGAAGAGCTTTTGCTCCAATTCAAGAAGACCGGTGAAGCGGAATATTTTCACCAGTTATACGAGCGCTATATTCCTCTTATTTATGGGTTGTGCCTTAAATACCTTCAAAATCCGGAGCTATCGCAGGATGCAGTGATCGACATCTACGAGAACCTGTCGCAGCGGATTCAGGACTATGAAATAAAGATATTTAAGAACTGGCTGTACAGTGTAGTCAAGAATCACTGTTTCCATATACTGAAAAGCAATAAGAAAGAAATTATTATAGATTTCGACTCTCAACTTATGGAATCCGACACGGATTTTCCTCTATTTAGTGAGAACAATGACAGGGAGAAAGAGGACGTACTGAACCAGTGTTTGGAAAAGTTGCCTGATCCCCAGCGAATATCGATAGAAAAGTTTTTTTACGAAAACAAATCATATGTGGACATCGTAGATGAAACAGGCTTTCATCTCAAAAGCGTAAAGAGTTATATACAAAACGGAAAACGGAATTTAAAAATTTGCATCGAAAAAAATCTGAAGGAATGAACTTTTTAGATTACATAAAAGGAAACCGAAAAGGCAAAGAGGCACACCGGATCGAGAAAGATTCGATGGCTGATCCGTTTTTGTACGAAGCCATTGAAGGCTTCGACAGCATTGAAGACGATCATATCAGACGTATCGGCAATATACAAAAACGGCTGAACACCAAATCGAAAGCGAGAAACCATCAGCAAAGCCATTTCTGGCAAATAGCTGCGACTGTAGCTATTCTTATCTTCGGACTGGCGGGCTATCTTTTTATAGACTACTACCACAAGCCAACTCTGCAGGCGCATGGAGGTGAGCCGAAGATCATCGATATATATGTGCCTCAGACTTACTATGTAGAAAATATAACTACCATAGCCCAAAAGAATGTGGAACTGACAAAGGCATATAAGCCGGGCAGGACGCACTCTAAAATCAGATTGAGTACGGAAGATATAATCAGTGAAGAAGAGCTGAACGAACTAATCGGTAACGAAGAACTCCCTATAGAAATCTACCTACCTGAGAACTTCGATGAGCATACAGCTGTAACCAGATCGACAGACGGTAAACCCCAGCCTGTAACCGGATTCGATAAGTTTGAGCAATATCTGAAAAGATCGATGCGACGCCCAACCGATGATGCCTGCAAAGACAGGAAAGGAAAGGTAGTAGTAGACTTCTTTGTAAACGAACAAGGACAACCATACCTGTTTGAGGTAGTACAAAGCCTGTGTGGTACTTCTGATAACGAAGCGATCCGCCTGATACAATCCGGTCCGAAATGGACGTTAGGAAAGGAACGTGTAAGGGTACGGGTAGAGTTCTAATCCTTCTTATCAAGTAAATCGGGACGTAACCGCTCGGTGCGCTCCATAGCCTGTTGGAGTTTCCATTCTTCAATCTTAGCCTGATGTCCTGATAACAAGATATCCGGCACTTTCCAGCCTTTATATTCTGCCGGACGAGTGTACACCGGCGGAGCCAGCAAATTGTCCTGAAACGAATCGGACAAGGCTGACTGCTCGTCTCCTATCGCACCCGGAATAAGGCGCACAATAGCATCGGTCATCACGGCAGCTGCAAGCTCTCCTCCCGTAAGCACATAGTCACCTATAGATATTTCGCGGGTAATAAGATGTTCGCGCACACGGTAGTCGATACCCTTGTAGTGTCCGCAAAGTATTATAATATTCTCGTAAGACGACATCTGATTGGCAATACCCTGATTGAATGTCTCCCCATCGGGTGATGTATAGATAATTTCATCATAATGGCGCTCTTCTCTGAGTGCGGTAATTGCATTGTCGATGGGTTCTATCTGTAACACCATGCCTGCCTCACCGCCGAAAGGATAATCGTCTACATTGCGGTGTTTGTTGGTAGTATAATCTCTCAGATGATGCACCACTATCTCTACCAGATTTTTATCCTGTGCCCGCTTTAGTATCGAACAATCGACCAGACCGGTAAACATCTCCGGCAAAACACTTATAATGTCTATACGCATATTATAAATCTGCTATTCTTATTTTATTCTGCAAAGATATTCTTATATAATGTATATTTCAAAATTTGACCTCATTGATTCACAATTTCAAGATTCCATAAATGAGTAATTGAGATAATGATTAAATAACCGGTTCAATTATCTTGTACATATCTTTACCTGAAATCACTCTTATAATTCTGCTCATACTAACGCGCACTCCCGTGCTTGTTTTTCATTTTGGCATTACCTAAAACGAAGCAAAATGCTAATGCTCCGGGTGGGTACCCCGACTGCGGAACTAATGCACAGAGCCGCAATGTGGTGACAAGACAGAATCTTATTGTTGTCTCCCGATCGCGCGCCAGCCTGCGCCGTTAGCTTTATGGACGGGGTACCCGTAGGGTGAGAAAGGCGTAAAACAAAAACGTGTTTGAGCTTAGTAACTGATTCGTATTGCACAAGTCCCAGAGCGAGTTTTTTTGTTTAGCCTTTGAATCCTGTAACGGGTCGTCCTGTGAAGCGGGGCGCTAAAGACTTTTTGATTCCTTTTTTGGATTTGGAAAAAAGGAATGCAAGCAATTTTTAATTGTGCGCAGTATAATTGAACGATCCCATCAAACATAATCACCATAAAATACGTTCTGTATATAGTAAAAAGAATAACACGGACAGAATTATGGAAATTATCGATACCTTCTTGTTACCAAGTGCATGGATGGCACTCCTTACGCTTATCTTTCTGGAAATAGTACTGGGAATAGACAACATTGTTTTCCTTTCCATAATGACATCCAAACTCCCCAAACACCAGCAGCCCAAAGGCAGAGTCATAGGACTGTCGCTCGCTATGCTGGCACGTATAGCCCTGTTGTTCGGTATATCCTTGCTGATGCAACTCACAAAGCCATTATTTACTATCGAAAATTCGTGGCTGAGCGGAACTATCACAGGGCAAGCCATCATAATCTTCGTAGGCGGATTGTTTCTGCTCTACAAGAGTGTGACCGAAGTACACGATAAATTAGAGGTAAAGGAAGAAACAATATCCGTAAAAGGAAAGAATATATTCTGGCTGATAATCCTGCAAATTGTCGCACTCGATATTGTATTTTCATTCGATAGTGTACTCACTGCAGTAGGTATGGTCAGCTTCAAAGAATTTGGCTATGCAGGAGCCATGACTATCATGGTTTCCGCCATTGTTGTCAGTGTACTACTTATGATGTTTTTCTCAGGTCCTATCAGTAACTTTGTGAATACACACCCTACCATCCAGATGCTCGCTTTGTCTTTTCTCATACTGATAGGTTTGATGCTGATACTGGAGGCTGCCCACCTGTCACACCTGAGTGTTTTCGGACAGGAAGTCGGGGAAATACCTAAAGGCTACATCTATTTTGCCATTGCATTCTCGCTATTGGTAGAGTTCCTGAATACCAAACTGAGGAAGAAAGAAAAAACTGAAAGAAAGAACAAGAGAGTACACTAAACAGTGTACTCTCTTGCTTATGATATTATTCGTCTTTTCAGCTTTCACTGATCTACTGTAAACAGGACATATCTCCTTTCGCGGGCGGCAAGTTCCCAAAATTCTTTTGAAGACTGAAACCATGTCCATGTATATTCCAGATCATCTTCATCGGGCTCAAATCCATAATCAGCCTTATCTATTTTATAATAATCGGCTTTAAACGAATCATACGCAACGGGTTCTATGGCTTTTGCAATCTCTTCAACTTGCAGAGGAGTTTTCAGGCTCATGATATAGTTATCTTTCCGATACAGCAATTCGCCTCCGAGAATCACATGATTCAAAGGAAATGTTCCATTACGCCATTCCAGCTTACCATCCGTCAAAGTCCGGTGCAAAGCATCCCAAGACTTATCAAGTTCTGCAACCCGTTCCGGAAACTCACTGAAATATTTTTCCTCTATTTCCATCTGAAGATAATTCAACCTGTCAGTATCGGAACTAAACGATTTTAATTTGTTTACTTCCCCTTCATCTAAGGAAAACAGTACAGCCAGACAAGACATAGTTATTTTTTCTCCTCTTTATGGAACATACTACCCGAAGCCTGAGCCGTCGGCATTACCAACATATCCTGTATATCGACATGCGGAGGCTGTGACACTGCATAGTAAACTGCGTCGGCAATATCGTCGGCTACCAGATTTTCATATCCGGCATATACCTGATCGGCGCGGTTCTGATCTCCTTTGAAACGAACAAGGGAGAATTCAGTTTCCACTGCTCCCGGAGAAATCTGTGTTACACGAATATTGTATGGTAGAAAGTCCATCCGCATACCCTCACTTAAAGCTTTTACAGCATACTTGGTAGCGCAATAAACCGCCCCGTTGGGATATACGCCTCTGCCCGCTACGGAACCGATATTGACTACATGCCCCGATTTGCGGGAAACCATAGATGGAGATACAGTCCGTGTTATATACAACAGTCCCTTTATATTAGTATCTATCATCTGCTCCCAGTCGGCTATTTCGCCTTCCTGTATTGGTGCCAGACCTGCTGCCAGACCTGCATTGTTTACCAATATATCTATCGTACGCCATTCCTGCGGCAGGCTTTCGATCGATTTCTTCACCTCGTCATACACCCTGACATCGAAGCACAGGGAATATACCTTCGATTCGTACTTTACTTCTATTTCTTTTTCCAGTTCTTCCAAACGTTCTTTCCGGCGGCCTGTAATGATCACATTATATCCTTCTTTTGCCAGACGAAGAGCTATTGCCCGACCTAAGCCGGAAGTAGCTCCTGTTATCAATGCAGTCTTTTTCATAAAAATCTATTATTTGATCCAAACATTTATTATTTCGCCCAGATATGTCTTATCGGCAGAACCCGAAGACGGCATTTCTCCTGCTTTTTTACATTCTATAATCATCCATGCCTCAGAAAAAGCCGGAGCTCCGGATGGTGTAAGAACAGGTGTAAGACCTAAGCTTTTTATCTTATCTTTTACATTTCCTTTTGTTGTACCAAGAAGCTCTTTTACAGCATCACTATACATTTCGGTATAGAAAGATATCGTATATGTCTGGTCATTACTGATTGTCTGCGATGTCTGGCGGATAGCACTCAATCCCATCAATTTGTCCAATAAGGTTGTTGTACCACCCCATGATGCAGGAAGCACATTCGGACGGTCATACGTTCCTGTCAGTATCAAAGACTCTTTATTCAGCAGGCTGGACGGAATTTTATCTGCCGATACTTTTTTAAATCCTGCAATGGCATTAGCCTCTACAGATACCATTGTTCCGGAAAGCGCCTCTTGTACTTCTGTTACCTTTTTTTGCTCAGTGACAGGCTGCGGAGCAGCTTGTTGTACAGGAGTAGGTGTCTGAGTCACAGGTGCAGACACAACTGCCGACTGCTGAACAGCAACAGCACCTCCGGTTGTCTTTCCGTTAAGGTATACATCTATCCTGTTAAAAATGGCATTGACGCTATCCACTGTATGAGTCCTGAACTTGTCATAATAACGGTTCAGTTTATCACCTTTCTTATTTAAAGCGTACTTATCAGTAATCATTTCTTCTGCCGGAAGAAGTGTTTTACTGTCCGAATAATCATATTTTATATTCCGTACGGTAACATCGCACTTATTCTGATTTATTTCTATAATCAGTTGGTATATCAATTTTGCCCGATCGAGTACAAGAGCACCTTTTCTGAATACCAGATACTCCTCACCCTGACATGCAATATCTTTATCTTCGGGACTAGAGAGCAGCACTCTGTTTGTAAGTCCGGTTTCTCTGCCTTCACTATAATTTTCTTTTACCCACTTATCCATAATGGTATACAGGTTTTCATCGGATATAGGGTTTGTCACGGTTATCGATCTCGTAAATGTAGCTTTTCCATCTACCTCCGGTACTGCTCCTGCTAGATATTCTGATTTATTCTGGGCATTTACCAGAAGAGCAAAAAACGTACATACAGTAATTAAAAAATACTTATTCATATTCTTCAGGTTAAGTTGTTAATTGTATAAAATTACTACAATTCTGTAAATAGGCAAGAGATAAGTTTATCTTTTAAAGGCTCAGGCTTATTTATATACTTTGTTTTGGTTTACTATTCTGAATTCTTATTCCTTTAAGGACAATCCATCAATCCTGCAAACCAATTCGGATTTTAACTAAAAAGAAACGAATCAACGATCGACAGAGCGAAGCGGAGTCAATGTAATGGATTTGCATTGTTTTACTTTTCATTACTTTTCCCTCCCGTAGGGGCGAATAAACATTCGCCCATTTGTATAATTTGTATAATCTACGGGCGAATGTTTATTCGCCCCTACAAGGCTACCTCTATTTTTAACTAAAATGTAACGAAAGTAATGAATCAACGATCGACAGAGCGAAGCGGAGTCTATTTGCATTGTTTTGCTTTTCGCTATTATCTGTTCACGAATTTGCTTCACCAATTATTAATTCAAAGATCGCTTTTTGTTAAGCGGGCGAATACATGGGTGCGCCCCTACATTTATAAATTATAATTCTTTCCCTCTTATAGATAAACTTTCTTTGAAAAAATATAGATTTTCAATATTAAGACATCATATACCTACAAACAAAAATGGTACCGGCCAACCGACCGATACCATCTTCTTGTATTGTTGAATTAGTTTTTAGAAATTATAGGCAACACCTATTCCAAGCACTTCTTTGAACTGAACTTTAGGTCCTTCTATTGTACCGTCTTTCTTTATATTTTTCACATCGTCGTCGTACTTCAATGTGGTATTGATATTAGCCGACAGGAATTTATTAATCTTCATATTGAGCAGCAAATCCCAGTTTACGTCCACATTTCCGAACGATTTGCTATAAGCGGTAAAGAAATCAATCGTAGAGATTAATTCTACATTCTCCATAATTTTTTTCTGCGCCCTTGCTTTCAGGTAAGCACCAAACTCAGCACGGAACTTATCACCCTTATCTACTCCGAATAATCCTTCACTGGACAGGTAATCATCCTGAACGAAAGTGAACTTTCCGGCTACAGGAGAGAAATACACCGAATAATTTTCATTCGGACGATACTCGACACCCGCAGACAGATTTGAATAAGCCGGAGCGAAGAACTTAGAGATATAAGATACTCCTTCTTCTCTCGGATAGTTATATCCTTTGGCAAACTGTGTTTTGAGGTCGCCCATCACTGTATAGTACCATTTATTATCGGTAGTATAACCCAACTGTGTGGTAAAGTCAATTTTATCGCTTGTCTTTTGTGTTCCCTGCGATTTTGTATTTGTCAGACCATATTCCAAAGCCAGCGCATTAGACCACAGCCAGTTTCCGCTTTTACGGATAAGGCTCCCGTTCAGGTATGCTGTTCCTGCCAACGAGTTTTCACCTCCGGCAGACCAGTTACTCATTGCTGTCTGGGAAAAATTAAGTCCCGTTACTCCTTTCAGATTCCATTTCCCGTCCACTAATTCTTCTTTGTCATCCTGAGCATACACACCCAATGTCGACACGACAAATGCAAGTGCCAATAATAAATGTTTCATTTCAATTAATCAAGTTTTGTGTTATAACTAATAATTTATCTTAATTTTAATACATCTCCTTCTTCCGGAACATATTCAAAGTCCTTTTTGTTCATTTTATACAGGTTTTTGACCTTTATACCGTACTTCTGGGAAATACTGTGCATAGACTCGCCTACCTGCACCACATGATCGTAATAAGGCTTGTCGGCTTTCGATTTCTTATTCTCGAAATACACCAGATCACCCGATTTTAGAGGAAAGCCTTCCGGTACTTCATTGTGTTTATACAGGTCTTTAACCTTGAACCCGAACTCTACGGCAATGGCCTCGTATGTATCGCCGTCTTCGGCTATCACATATACCAGATTGTGTGTCTTATATGGCGTATGTTTGTAGTATTGTTTTATAATACGCTCTTCTTCAATTTTGATTTCCTCTTTGCTCTGTCCTTTTTTATCATGCTGATACAGTTCGTAGTCCTCTATCAGTTTGATCAGTTTATTTGCATAAGCCTTATCCGTAGCATAGCCCGCTTGCTGCAAACCTCTCGCCCATCCTCTGTAGTCTGTTATCTTAAGGGAAAACAATCCCTGATACCGTTGTCTCAGCAAGAACTTGGAATGATCTTCAAACGATTCTTCCGCTTTTTTATATTTTCTGAAACAGTCGTTCGGCCCGTCATCAGCTTTATATACCTTTTCTCCTTTCCAATCGCTATGGCATTTTATACCGAAGTGGTTGTTCGATGTACGTGTCAGTTCACTTTTACCGGCGCCCGATTCTAACAGTCCCTGAGCCAGTGTAATGCTTGCCGGTATCTTATATTTTTTCATGTGGCTGATCGCAACAGCCTTATATGTTTCGATGTATTCGTCATATATTTTATAGCGTTTAGCCTGTGAGAAAAGTGAACCGGAAGGGAAAAGAACAAGGAAAGAAAATATAATAAGTGGAATCGAAATATTACGGTAACAAACTTTTTTCATATATTTAGGATGTTTATTCAAAATGTAATATAATGCAAAATATAAATTTAACTACAAAGATACTCGTTTACACCTATGAAGAGGGTACAGAAAGCATAAAAAAACTTATCGATAAGGCAAAATCAGCCACACAAAATGCTTATGCTCCCTATTCGGGCTTCCATGTAGGGGCTGCTGCCCTACTAGCAAACGGTGAGATAGCAACCGGGAACAATCAGGAAAATGCCGCTTATCCATCGGGCTTATGTGCCGAACGTGTTACGCTTTTTGCAGCCAATTCACAGCATCCTGATGTTGCCGTAGAGGCTATTGCTATAGCCGCATTTCATGACGGGGACTTTACCGATACACCCTGCTGCCCGTGCGGAGGATGCAGACAGGTGATTGTAGAAGTAGAAAACCGCTTCGACAGGCCGATCAAAGTAATTATGTACGGTAAGAGCAAGATATACGAGGTGGAATCTATAAAAGACCTGCTTCCTTTGAGCTTTGGTAAAGAATCACTGTCTGAATAATCGGATCACCAAGTTGTACGGTAAGCTTTCAATTCTTTGGTCAGGCGTTTTGCATGGCCGCCGGTAACCTTATCCAGTAACTCCCAGAAACGTTCGCCATGATTCATTTCTATGGTGTGGCATAGTTCGTGCAAAATAATGAAGTCTACCATATATTCGGGCAGGAACATACAATAGTACGATAGATTAATACTTTTCTTCGATGAGCAGCTCCCCCACCGGCTACGGCTTTTATTGATCTTCACATCGGAAAATACGAATCCGTGTATCTGTGCCAGCTTTTCCACCTTTGCCGGAAATAGTCGTTTTGCTTCATAGCGGAATGCTTTTTCCAAAAGGTCTTTTATTGTCTTTTGTACGGTAGTGTTTTTGTAATCGGTTCCGGCAGGGCATGATATAGATAATATTCCGTCTCTCAGCCGCATATAGTAGTTTCCTGTAGATTCACTTTCCGTTATTTTAAGGCTAAAGCTAAAAGCGCTGAACTGGGTTTCTGGTGTAAAAACAGGTTTCCCCTCCCCTTTCTCTAACAGCTTCAGCAGGCGGGGTTTTATTTCTTCTATTGTCTTCTCAATATAAGAAAGGCTGACAGAGGGCGGATGGGTTAATTGCAGATAGTTCTCTTTGCGCCGGACAATGATCTTTCTTGCCCGTGCGTTTTTCACAAGCTTTATATCTCCCAGATCTTTGTCGTTTATTATCATAAGTATAGAGGTCGTCTTGACTTTTTATTTTTACCACAGAGTAAAAAGAGTTAAAGGAGTTTTTTGTCTTTTAATTTGAAATTGAATACATTGATTAATTAAAAAAATTCATTGTTTACATAAAATAACACTCTTTTTTACTCTGTGTTGAAAAAGTCAAGATGAATTCATAAATAGAAAAAAGCCTAACTGCAAAGGTTAAGCTTTTTTCTCAAAATATTAATTTAAATCTCTTATTTCGCTTTATGGTTTTCTTTCAGATATGCTTCCAGTGCAGCAGTCATAGACGGCATTCCCGGTAGCGGCGCTTCGCAGTCGAGCCTTAAGCCCGCATCGCGAACTGCTTTGGCAGTGGATGCTCCGAAACAGCCGATAGACCTTTCGCCCTGCTCAAAATTCGGCGCATTCTTGAATAAAGACACAATACCTGAAGGGCTGAAAAACACCAGCATATCATACGATTGTATTTCTTCTTCGGTAATATTATTACTCACCGTGCGGTACATGATAGCTTTTGCATATTCCACTTTCTTTTCGTCGAATACAGCTGTAAGATCTTCTGTATGTACATCGGAAACCGGCACAAGGAATTTTTCTTTATTGTGCTTTGTCAATGAAGACGACAATCCGTCCATCTTACCTGTAGCGCTAAAAAATATTTTACGCTTACGGTATACAATGTATTTCTGGAGGTACAGTGCTACTGCTTCCGATATGCAGAAATATTTCATTGTTTCGGGCATTGTAATTCTGAATTCCTCGCACAAGGAAAAGAAATGATCTATCGCTACTTTTGCTGTAAAAACAATAGCAGTGTAGTCTTGTATATTAATACGCTGCTGTCTGAATTCTTTTGCATCCAGACCCTCTACCCTAATAAAAGGACGGAAATCCATCTGTACATGATATTTTTCTGCAATATCATAGTACGGTGATTTCTCAGTAGCAGGCGCAGGTTGAGATATTAAAATCTTCTTTACTTTTAAAGCCATAGTGTGTTAAAAACGTCAATTCGATATAAATAAGCCAATCCCACCAATAGGAATATATACGGTAATATTTCAAAAGTGCAAAGGTAGGCAATCAAATACAAAAAGTTAAATTTTTCTCTGATAAAAAAGATTATTATTTGATAAAAAAGCAATATTTGGACGAATAGAAATAATATTATCATGAATATAATTATCTGCCAGTGATAATATTGGGAATATACGAGCAGAAGAGTAGGTATAAAATAAAGTATCCCCAGTATCTCTATTGCAATCACACATATACGCCGCCATATCGCCATCTGTTTTCCCTGATCGAAAACGTATCCGAGTATACGGTATATGAAATCCTTTATCCCGAAAAACAAGCCGATCAACACCATAAACAGCAATATAGTTACAAATGGCCGCCGGACTCCGTCTACCGATGAATTAGTCTCTATAAATATATCATATATGGCAATAGCCATCAGAACGACAGCCTGAAATACAAGGAAATAACTATACAGTGCTTCCTTAGATGTAGTTTGCCGGTGTATCCTTTCTTTTTTATCGAAGGTAAACAGCAAGGATATATTTTCTTTCAGAAACGTATACCCGCCATTGTATATATGCGTAAAAAACAGAAAACACAGCAGTAGCAGCCCGAAGACACCGTCGGTCTGCTCTATGGTAAAGGGCATACGGTTTCCTTCATGGCGCGACTTGTCTACTTCTACAGTTTCAGCTTTATATAAATCGGCAGCATCCCGATAGGCAAAACCGGTCAGTTCTCCGGCTAAAGGCCCTGACGGAAATGAATCGCGATGCAACGAATCGGGGGATATGCTATCGACTATCGCACTGATATATGATATGCTGTCTTTCAACGACGATGACTGTTATTATACGAAGAGTATATGCTCAATGCACAAGACACTGAGCATATACTCCGAGCTTTCTTTATAAATTAAATTCTTTCTTTACAGTATCTACATAATCCAGTTTTTCCCAAGTGAACAGCTCTACTTCTTTGATCACTCCATCGGGGTTGTAACGGGATTTGAATTCCTTTTTCACCACCTGAGGCTCACGTCCCATGTGTCCGTAGGCCGCAGTTTCGGCATAAATCGGATTCCGCAGTTTTAAGCGCTGCTCTATCGCCTTTGGACGCATATCGAACAGTTGCTCCACTTTCTTGGCTATTTCGCCGTCAGTGAGCTTCAAATTGCTTTTTCCGTATGTATTTACATATATATTCATTGGTTTTGCGACGCCGATAGCATACGATACCTGAACCAATATTTCGGAAGAAACACCTGCTGCCACCAGATTTTTAGCGATGTGGCGTGCTGCATAAGCTGCCGAACGGTCTACCTTCGACGGGTCTTTACCCGAGAATGCACCACCTCCGTGCGCTCCTTTACCACCATAGGTATCCACAATGATCTTACGGCCGGTGAGTCCTGTATCTCCGTGAGGGCCTCCGATAACGAAGCGTCCTGTAGGATTTACATGATATATGATGCTGTCGGTAAACAGTCTGGATATATCTTCTCTAAATTTATATTTAGCCTTTACCCTGGGGATAACGATATTGATAATATCGGCTTTTATCCGTGCCTGCATTGCTTCATCGTCTCCGAATTCATCATGCTGGGTAGAAACCACAATCGTATCTATACGCAATGGGGTACCATTATCATCATATTCTATTGTTACCTGCGATTTTGCATCAGGGCGAAGATAAGGCATCAGATGAAGTTCATTTTTGCGGATAGCCGACAACTCCAGCAATAGTGCATGTGACAAATCCAAAGCCAACGGCATATAGTTATCGGTCTCGGCTGTGGCATAACCAAACATCATCCCCTGATCGCCGGCTCCCTGATCCATCGGATCGGACTTGCCGTCAACCCCCCTGTTTATATCATCCGACTGCTCGTGTATAGCCGACAATACGCCACAAGACTTGGCCTCGAACTGATATTCGCTTTTGGTGTAACCGATATTTTCTATTACTCTGCGAGCGGTTTCGGGTATATCTATATATGCCTTAGACTTTACTTCGCCGGCCAGCACCACCTGCCCTGTGGTAACAAGCGTTTCGCATGCTACTTTTGAATTGGGGTCGTATGCTAAGAATTCATCCAATAACGAATCTGAAATCTGGTCTGCAACCTTATCAGGATGTCCTTCCGAAACAGACTCAGAGGTAAATAAATAACTCATATGTAGTAATTATTTTACTGTTTATAAAACAGGAAAGAGATGTATAACGCAGTGCAGAAAATGGTTTAGCATTTTTTCATGTGGTTGCAATCAATACAAATCTATCCACTAAATTGGACGCAAAGATACGCTTTTTTCCTGACTTATAGCTTTTCTTTAAAGAAAAAAATGCCCCGCACTGTAATAGTACGGGGCACTCTTTTATATAACTTAATGGATTACTGTTTAGCAAATTCCAATAATTGCTTAGCAGTTCCGTTTTCAGGGCTTAACTCAAGTATTTTTTCAGAATACAATTTGATATTTGCTTTATCTTCTGCTTTTTTAGATTTCTCAAATTGCAGATAATAGTAGTAGCTCAAATATGTATATGCTTCGATAAGCTGCGGATTATTCTCGCCTTCGTTCTTAGCCTGAATCACTTCGATTGTTTTTTCGTAATAAGGCTTAGCCAGACCTGCTGTAGTTTCAGGATCCATAGAAGCATTTGCACGCGCTCTCCAGAAGCTACCCATGTAGCTGTCAGGAATTCTTTCGGCAACAGTTCCGAATGCAGCATCGGCTTCTTTATACAGCGTCAATGCTTTTTGCCATGCCTGATCTTTAGTGCTGTTCACTGTATCTTTCTTGGCATTGTCACCAGCGATATAGTAATAGCGTCCCATTTGGAAATAATCTTGTGCTGCAGCGTTTTCACCTGACAGTTCAATATATTTCTTATAGAATCCTGCTGCATCTTCATACATATCTTCGTTAGCACAGATAGTAGCAATTTCCTTGTTAAGTTCAATTTTTGAAGGATCGAGTGCAATAGCATTTTTATATTGTTCCATTGCTTTTACCTTATTTCCTGTTTCACTCAGGATATTTGCATAAGACATGTAGTCTTGAAGAAGATATTTACGTGTTGTATCATCCGGATTTTTAGGGATGCTGAAGAATTTATCTCCGGCAGCCAGACCATTCTGATAATCTTTAAGATCGTTGCTTGTGTACATCAACAGACGGTGTAGTACAAAGTTGTTAGGGTCTTTTGCCAACCCGTCGTTGATTGTAGTTTTTGCTCCGTCATATTGTTGAGTAAAATACTGAGAAGCTGCAAAACGGGTTACATCTTCGATAGTATAGTCGCCACCCTGAAAATATTTCTTATAGGCATCGATCGCATCCTGATAGAAACCATCGCGATAAGAGATATCGGCAAGTGCTTTGTAAGCTACTGTATAGTCAGGACGTAGTTTCACTACTTCTTTGAGCATGTCAGTCGCTGTCTTACGGTTGATGAACTCGTACACTCTCGCAGCTTTCATACGTGCCAAAACGTTGTTCTGGTCGAAATTGATAGCCTGATCGTATTGCATAGCGGCATCTCCAGGTTTGTTTTCAGCAGCTAGCATATCTCCTTCAAACAGATAGATAAGCGGAGATTTTTTATCGGCTTTACGTGCATCTGCTATTTTTTCCAGTGCTTTATCTTTCATTCCGTTATCAAGATAGGCTTGTGCAGCTGCTAGAATAACGGTAACGTCTTTTTTATTCTTTTTCAGAACTTCTTTCAACTGGTCTTCTGCTACTTTTGGATTCGATTTCATATCCAGTTTTGCCAGACCGATAGTGCATAATGCCGATTCTGGGTTAGCAGCCAAACCTTTCTGATAGTTAGCTCTGGCTTCTGCTGTATTACCTTCTTTATAGGCTATTTCGCCAAGATAATAATAGGACTCAGCAGGATTTTGGCTAAGGTTTTTTGTAAAATACTCCTTTGCTAATTTTATTTCGCCAAGGCTTAGATAATCCACGCCGGGATTATTTTGGGCAAAGGCTGAAATGGTGATCATGAAGCTCAACAGTGAGCCTATAAAATACTTCATTTTCATCTTTATAATATGTTTACGATTAATGATTTGTTTTCTATATTAGTTGCTAGTCTTTTAAAGTAGGGTTTGCTCTTACCACCCTTGTAAGCTGATACGCAGGGTATAATCCTGCTTTGAGAACAATGCGCTGACCTCTTTCGCCTGCAGCAAAGTTAACAAAACCTGATGGTAATCCACCTCTCACATCTGTTATAATTATGTAAAGGTCTCTGCTGAGAGCATACTCTTTGAGCGCTATATATGCCGGATATGGCTTGAAACTATTCTCTAAAGTGGCTTCCTGAGCCTTACTCACCGACATTACTGCTATTTTGTCAATAAAACTTAAATTTTGAGGATCGGACGGGTTACTTATCCAGTTTACCCCGATAATACCGAGTGCATTCGGGTCTGCCGCTACATAGTCTATTACGAGCTGATTAGGTGTGCGGTCTTTCAGATCTATCGTCCGCGTACTGTCCGCAGCGCGGGCGCGAAGGTTATCACCCAGAGGCTTATCCCCGCATATAGAGTCTTTTATATATCTTACAGTGCTCGAATTAGGACTATCGAATGCCACTGCTATGTCGCCCAGAGGGGATTGCGGATTCAGTTCTTTCCACGAACGTATCTCTCCGGTCATTATTTTTCTTATATTTTCTACTGTAATGAGTGTGTCTTTATTGGCTTTGTTTACTATCAGCGCAATAGCATCGGTAGCATATCGCTGCGAACGTGCTGTTTGTTTGCGGTCTTTGATTATTCGTCTTTCGTTGGCAGTCAGGTCACGCGCTGCAACGATTACGCGGATACTATCGTCCATAAACAATCTGAAAGCCTGCGCTTCGTTTGTGTAGACTGGTATTATAGCGGCGTCTCTGTTCAATGATTCGAAAACATCGATCTGTTCTTGTACAATAGGCGCAAAACATTCATCGACTGTTATCTCCCCGATACCGCTTGTAGGAGTGTCAGTCCGTGTTATTTTGCCTCCCTGACTACAGGAATATGAAAATAAAAGAACAAGCGCAAGAGCAGGCAATATATGAATTAGCTTTTTCATCTGTAATATTATTTATTTGTTCTGCATGAAGTAAAATATCAAGACCACTCTACCTCATAATACTATTGTATGCTTTTGGTTTTCTGCAAGGTTACATATTTTTCCACATCCGATAACCACGGAACAGACCATATATGAAAAACAATACGCCCATGATTATACGTAAAATCATATGTACATTCTCGAATATGGGAGTAAAAACTAACAATATGGATATACAAAGATAAAAGAATACCATGAATATTCCGTATATCATTCTTACCGGCGATTTTGGTGTTTTGTTTTCGTCTTTCATATATTCTATTAATTTGAAAAAGAAGAGAAGATGATTTTTAATTCAAACTTCTCTTCTTTACAGTTCTTATTTTGTTATTTAAACAAATAGTTCAAATAATCTTTATTACTGTTTCAAACGGAATACGATAGGCAGTGTAAAATACACCGGCACATTCAGACCGTTTTGTTTTCCCGGTATCCATTTCGGCATCAGGCTTACTACTCTCCTTGCTTCTTTATCACAAGAAGGGTCGATACCACGTATTACCTGCACATCGGAGATGTCTCCTGTCTTGGTTACAACGAAACGTATTGTTACACGACCTTGTATACCTGACTCTTGAGCGACAACCGGATATTTCAGGTTTTCAGCAATAAATCTTTGCATTTCCGCTTCGCCTCCGGGGAAGCTAGGCATTTGCTCTACAGTAACAAACGGTTTTTCTTCTACAGGTTTTTCCTCCACAATTTGTTTGTGTTCTCTCAATTCTGCAATGTCGATACCGTGTTTGTCGTCTGTACCTTTAACGTCAGCTACCGAAATCTGGATTTTAGTTTCCTGAATCTGATCCTGACCTACCATCTTATCTTCAACTACTTCTTCGTCTTTCGCGATTGTCGGAGGAACGAATTTCACTGTTGTTTTCAATGGCGGTGGCGGTGGCGCCGTTTCCTGCTTGATTATGTTCTCTTCCGGAATTTCTTGTTCTACCGGAATTTTAGACATTTCGTATGCTTCATCCATAGGTCCTACGTCTGCCTGCGTCAGGTTTTTTACAACCGATACCAAACCCGGTAAGGCTGATACGAACCCTGCAAAAACAAGGACTACAAAAAATGCAACAATATGTCTCTTCGATGATGATTGACGTAGTTTATAGGCACCGTACTCTTTGTTCTTTCCTTCAAAAACTACATCACACCATTCTGAGGAATTCAGTTGAATATCTTTTGACATAATATTTACTCCTTTCTTAAATGTGATTATTTTCTAGGTGGTGCTGCTTCTGCGCCATAAGTCCCCTTCGACTTCAGGTTCTCAATAAGATACTGGTCACCTTCTGTCATATCTACAATCGCATATTTGTCAATACTGCAAATCTGCATTTCATCCAGAGCGTCAACAAGATTCTTATAAGTAGCCTCAGATGTAGGTTTTATTACTACTACCTGTCCATCTGCAACTCCCTTAATCTCTCTCGATCTTGTTCTAAATTCCTCGTCAGACATTCTTTTATTCTCTGCTTTTTCTTGTCTGAGTTCTCTCATTTTAGCTACTATCGAAGCATTGCGTTCCAAAAGTAGGTCACGAAGTCCTCCCTGCGCTGCATAATTAGTTTCTTTTAAGGTCTGATAGTCAGTATAATCAGGAATGCCTGTATAGTAATATACCTTATCGTCTTCGCCTAATATAAGCGTAATCGCCTTAGACTCTTTTACCTTAACTTCATCCTCCTTCGTCAGCTTTTCGTCGGTAGGCATCGCAATATCCATAATTTGTGGTTTACTCAAAGTGGTACAGAACATAAAGAATGTTATCAATAACATGTTCATATCCACCATCGGAGTAAAGTCCACCCTTAGGGTCTGTTTCTTGGGTTTACCTTTTTTCTCTTCTCCACCACCAGTATCTACTGAAGCCATAATTTCTTTTTTTAATGATTAATCAGGTTTAAATTAAATATTGCTTGGTGCAGCCCTTAGAGCGGTAACGAGACTATATCTGTTTTCTTTCATTTTTACCAGAGCTTTCAACACATCATCCACAAGTGGATAAGGTGTGTTCTGGTCAGCTTTAATCGCAATACCCATGTTATCTCCCCCTATTTCTCTAGCGTGTTTCACCCAACGTGCAAATTGGTTGTTAGCGCTATCCAGAGGAACTCCCATTTTCTTAATTTCAGCATCTTGGTCACTCAATGACAAGTCCAGAAACCCACCCATTTTACCCATAGGAGCACCAATATGGCTTTGCTCTACGAATGCATTGATTTGTTTCGGTGTAAATGTCATTCCATAATCCTGCCCCATCAATTCCAATACCGCTTTTTTAGTTTCCGGTCTGTCTATATTCAAAAATACTTTTCCCTGCGGGTCGATCAATATGGTCAACACATTGCTTTCAGGTATTTTTGTTTCAGATACTGACATCGGTGTAATCACCTGTACCGGTTCTTTCGGTAAGAAAGTTGCTGTAAGCATGAAGAATGTGAGCAAGAGTACAGTAACGTCACTCATCGCCGTCATGTCGATGAATGTGCTCTGTTTTTTTACTTTTATCTTTCCCATCTTCTTATGTTTTACTTATTAGAGTAGAATTTCATAAAAATTCCACAAATGTTCTCGAAAAAAATCAATTATTTAGACAAACCTCCGTGTAATGTAGTATAAGTCTGGCCGATAGCAAAACCTACTTCATCAACTGCGTTAGTTATATCTTCAACTTTTCCAGAGAAATAAGAATAAGAAATAATCGCACAAGCACCAGTACCGATACCCATCGCTGTATTCATCAGGGCCTCAGAGATACCGAGTGCAAGAACTGTTGAATCCGGAGCACCTTCCTGAGCCATCGCACCAAACGACTTGATCATACCAAGTACCGTTCCGAATAGTCCCATCAGTGTACCTAAAGATGAAATAGTTGCGATAACAGATAGGTTTTGTTGCAGATAAGGAAGTTCAAGAGTTGTTGCCTCTTCGATTTCTTTCTGAATCATTGCTGCTTTCTCATCATTGTGTACATCTGTTAGTTTTTCAACATCTGAATATCTGATAAGACCGGCTTTAAGGATGTTAGCTACTGAACCTTTCTGATCGTCGCAAAGTTTAGAAGCACCAGCGATATCACCAGCTTCCAATTTAGCTTTTGCATTCATCACAAATTTAGCTGTGCTGCCTTTACCGCTAGCTCTGTTCAAAGCGAAGAATCTTTCAACTGAAAGAACAAATACTGTAAGCAACAATGTGATTACGATAGGGATTACCCAACCACCATGATACAAAGTACCTAAAAAGTTTCCACCGATTGGCATTCCTTTTTCATCGAAATTTGTTGGGAGAATACCTCCTAGCGGATTATCTGACCCTGCTCCTGCTACCATATAAAAGAATATGTGAGCTACAATCGCACAGCCAATAACTACTATAAAAGCCGAAACTCCTTTAGATCTTGGTTTTTGATTTGGTTGTTGTTTTTTAGTTTCCATAATGATAATAAATAATTTAAGTTTAGTGAATCAATTTTTTGTTTTGTTTTTTATTGTTATTCTTAATTTCAAACTCAAAAAAAGCCTTACAGCGTAACTATTAAGGGTACAAATATACTATTCCGTTTTATCATTCAAAGTATTTTTGTCCCAAAATGCACCCTGACTAACGCTCTTAATTAAATATAACGTTGAAAATAAATTTTTATTTTTTGATAAAAACAACTTGATTAAAATATATTCTAAAAAATTCAAATATCTAAATTGCTGCTAATGTGGAGTTTCTATTTCAGATTGTGTCCACCGGGTATTAAATCCTATAAAGTTCTATTTTTACAGCTAACAAAAATAGAATTAAAAATGATTCTATACAATTAAAAAATATAAAAAAAGTCTTATTAAACCCTATTTCTCAATACATAGCTCATCATTCAGGGCTATTACCGCATCTTTATAAAACTCTCTTTTTATTACAAACTGCATATTCACCTGCCGCAACGACTGCCCGAAACTCTCTATATTTATGCCTTTATCGTACAAAGCCTTAGCTGCCCTGTATAAAAATCCGGGCAGAGCTATATTTGTTCCCATTACACAGACTAACGCTACACGCTCGTCGCGTATCTGAGGCATACCTTTTACAACCTTCTCCAGCTCTTCACCCAATACGCTCAATAGTTCACGTGACTTATAATTATCCCAGACTACCATTGTGATAGAGTTGGCGTTAGTCGATTTCAGAATATAACTGACTCCGAATTTTGCAAAGATGGTCATTACTTTAAGGTCATAACCCACTTCGCCGACCATCATCGGGTCATGTATTTCTATTGCCAATACTTTATTTGTACCCGAAACGATCTCTATTTTCGGTATTTCCGAAATATACTCCCTTGTTATCAGTGTTCCGGGATGCTCCGGCTCGAAAGTATTCTTTATACGAATATCAATATCAGCTAATTCGAGCGGTTTGGCTGCTTTCGGATGAATAGCTTCCATACCTATGTCTGCTAGCTGATCTGCTATTATATAGTTGGTACGGCCAACAGGCACAGTTTTATCCACTCCTACCAGGTTAGGGTCGGCACTCGACAAGTGATATTCTTTATGGATAATGGCCTCATCTGCTTTCACCTCCACTGCTACCTTACTGAATGTGACTTCGGTATATCCGCGATCGAATGCACGCATAATACCCTCAGTACCTTTTGTATATCCTGTGACAATGCACAAGTCCTTAGAAAAATCAATATTCTTGAATGCCCTGTGAATACGCTCGTCGATGGTGAGCGGCAGGGAATCGTTGAATCCGCACAGATCGATAAATCGTGCCGATATACCATTGTTATTCAATATATTTACGGAATTCCATGCTGAATGTGCCTCTCCGATAGAAGCGAGGATTTCACGGGCAGCAAGGCAGATATCATCTGCATTCACATAGCCCGATGCCATCACCTTACTCAGGCTATGCAGCATTGTTTTAGCCTGCTCTATACGATATGTAATAAATTCACCTGCTTCTTTCAGGTTCAGGCCGATTTCTTCAAATCCTTTATTGATATCCAGTAAGCGTTGGCGTAAACTATCGAGACCGATACTGTAATCGCTGTTTTCGAGAAACTGGACATAGACACCCGGCTCACCGGTCTTTTTATGTTCCAACAACCAGTTAGTCACATTATTATAGGCCGAAACCACAAATATGCGATTATACAGTTCATCCGGTGTTCTTTTTCCTATTATTACATTTTCCAGAACATCTTTGAACTGAGACATGGAAGTACCGCCAATCTTCTCTACTGTAAGCATTACTATTCGTATATTTTGAAATAATTTAAACCATGCAAAATTAATAAAATAATCTCATTCTATATACTTATATAGATTATTGTCATTTTTTCGATATAAAAAATGTTTGTTATCTACTTTTTTTCTCTAATGAATAAAACATTTATATAGTAATCCCTCTATATAGTAATTCTTCACATGTTAATTAACAGTCTTAATCTGTAATTGAAAATGCGTTTTATAAAAATGTTCAATTTATTTATTGTATAATCTTTTCTTAGCCTAATTCTTATAGTTCTGCTTACTACTAACGCGCCCTCCCGTGCTTGTTTTTACTTTTGCATTGCCCAAAAGTAAACAAAAGTCTAGTGCTTCGCTCCTCAGCGACCTGTCAACGGTTTGCCGGCTAAAAGAAACAAACGGGCTATCGCCCCATCCCTTTTCACGCCGTCTGCACCGGACAGGTGCCCGCTTGCGGAGCTAATGCACGGAGTCGCACGCGCTGATAAGGCAGTATTGTTGTCTCCAGATTGTGCGTCAGCCCGCGCCGTTAGCTTTATGGACGGGGTACCCGTAGGGTGAGAAAGGCGTAAAACAAAAACGTGTTTGAGCTTAGCAAGCAATGAAACCCTAACTATATTTTGAGCGAGTTTTTTTGTTTAGCCTTTAAGCCCTTTAACGGGTCGGCCTATGAAGCGTGGCGCAAAAGACTTTTTGGTTCCTTTTGGGGCTTAGGCCAAAAGGAATGCAAGCAATCTGTGATTGCGCGCAGTAAGAATTTGAACGTTTTAAGCAACGAGAAGCAGAACTGAATTTATTTCAAGTTATGCCGAGTCACGCAAGACGACTAATGAAATTGAACCACAAAAATCAACGACTGATTTCTATTTACAATTTAATAATCTGTTTTAATTTATTAGACATACCCTTTTCATTATTGGGACAAGCAATGATACAAGCTTCAAAAATCGTATATTTGCATCCTGAACAAATACAACAATCCGAAACAAATGGCATCTGTAAAATCATGGATATCGGCACTGCGCCCCCGTACACTTTTTTTGGCGGTGGCAACGTCTCTCTGCGGTAGCGGCATTGCATACAGCACCGGAAAATTTAGTATTCCGGTATTGATACTCACCGCATCCATAGCTACTATATTGCAGCTTCTGTCTAACATGGCAAACGACTTGGGCGATTACCAGCACGGTACGGATATAACGGGTGAACGTGTAGGCCCTAAACGTACTGTGCAAAGCGGAGCCATCACTCCACAACAGATGAAGAATGGCATAAAAATAGCCATCACGTCAGCAGCTATTGTAGGCGCTTTGCTTATATACATCGCTCTTCAGTTCATGGAATTGAAGTATATGCTCATCTTTCTAGCACTGGGTGCAGCCTGTATTGTAGCTGCTATAAAGTATACGGCGGGAAAGAATCCATACGGATATAAAGGGCTTGGAGATATATTCTCCTTCACTTTCTTCGGGCCTGTATCGGTTGTAGGTACTTACTTTCTGCATACGCACACAGTAGATTTCATGCCGTGGCTACCCGCCATAGGATTAGGTTTTCTTACGGTATGTGTGCTGAATCTGAATAATATGCGCGATATGGAGAATGACCGCAAATCGGGTAAGATCACTATTCCCGTACGTATCGGCTACAAAAATGCAAAGCTGTACCACGCCTTTCTCACATTGGGTGCACTGGCGTGCTTCATTGCATACTCCATAATGTATACAAGCCATTGGTATCAGTATCTTTACCTGCTGAGCTTCGTTATTTTTATAAAGTTATTGATAGATATTTTCAACACAACCGAAAACCGGCTGCTCGATCCCTATCTGAAATATACATCGATGGGAAGTTTCGTATTGTCTATCTTTTTTTGCATTTGCATCAATTTATAATGAAAAGAATAGGATTACTGTCTGACACACATAGTTGGTGGGACGACAAATACACAAAATATTTTGCCGACTGCGACGAGGTATGGCATGCCGGAGATATAGGCTCTATGGATCTGGCATTGCGTTTCGAGGCATTCAAACCATTCAGGGCGGTATACGGCAATATAGATGACAGCAAAGTACGTGCAGCTTACCCCGAATTTCTACGTTTCACGCTGGAAGGAGTGGATGTACTGATGACGCATATCGGCGGTTATCCGGGAAAGTACGATCCGAGAGTACGGAATATATTACTGACGAATCCGCCTAAACTATTTATCTGCGGACACTCGCATATACTAAAGGTGATGTTCGACAAAAAGCTGAATTGCCTGCATATCAATCCGGGCGCAGCAGGTAAATATGGATTTCATACAGTGAGGACACTTGTAAAGTTTGATCTGGATGCGGGAAATATCACAAATCTGAATGTGATAGAACTGAATGATTAAGCCCTGTTTCGACTAAAGTCACTTTCTTTTATACAATTAACCACGACTTAAAAGTCGTGGTAACTGATATATTTATATCTGAAAACTCTCTCTACTTTGTGAATATACTGAAATTCACATTCCCATACACCCGTTTATCTTCAAACAAGGACAGATTGGAGAAATCATATTCTTTAGAATGTTCGAGAATAAAAATACCTTCCGGCTTTATCAGGTCTTTCTCAAATACAAGGCGGGGAACATCGGCAAAGTTTTTCAGGTCGTAAGGCGGATCGGCAAAAATAAGATCGAACTGCTCTTTACAAAACTCCAAATAGCGGAATACATCGAGCTTAAATAGCTGCATCTCCCCTCCTATTTTCAGTTCAGCCTTCGTTTTTTCGATAAAAGCGGCATGACTGAAATTCTTTTCCACAGATACTACTTTGGGGCAACCTCTCGACACCAGTTCAAAACTGATGCTTCCTGTACCGCTAAACAGGTCGAGTGCCGTAGTTTCTTCCCAGTCGATAGTATTATTCAGTACATTGAATAGGCTTTCTTTTGCTATATCTGTTGTAGGACGTGCTTTGAAGCTTTTAGGAGGATCGAAACGACGCCCTTTATATTTTCCGCTGACTATTCTCATAAGGCTAATGTAAGTATATCGAGGGGAGCGCGTTGGGCATCTTCATTCCAAAGATATACCTCGCTCGGTGTGTTTATAAATTCTATATTCTTTATATATTCCCTGAGCTGTGCGACAAGTAATTCTTCGGCAGTACCGGCTATAAACAGATAATCGGTCAACTGATCGAAACCACATCCCTCCCACAGTTTAAGTATAAAATAAAGCTGATTGGCGGCAGGCTCATTTTCGTAAGTCAGGCTATGTATAAGTTTTTGCCCTGCAAAACAGACCACATCCATATATCCGTCATGAAAATACAGGTACATACGCGGAGTAGGCCCCATAAGATGCCCTTTCTCTGCGAAAAAATCTATCATCAGATGAGAATGATGGAAGAAATGCGGATCCCAGAGATTCCGGGAAAGAAAGTTATGTATCTCTTCCTCTACGCTGTACGACACTATCACATCCTGCTTTACGATCAGCCCCGACAGCAGATGTCCTGCCTTACGGGTGTGCGTTAGGTTGTAAAAGTCCGATTGCTTCTTTCCGTCATAGTAGTCGGCGGGAATCAGTTCGTAATCTTTCGATACAATAACAACGTTCGTCTTCTTAAATTCCTGCGTCAGAAAGTTCAGGTCAAAAATAATACGTTGTATATCACTCAACGGATTGTCTTTCAGCGAAAATGTAGTTTCCCTCAAACAGTAGTTCTTGCCATTGCCCGGATCGGAAATAGAGAACATAAATCCGGCGGTAGTCAGACGGATGGTAAGAATATATTTCTCGGATTGTCCGAGATCGATGCTGTCGGGTAAAAACATAATCCTGAATTTCTGCATACAAAGTTAGAAAAAGATATTTTTATCCACTACTTTTGATCTTCAATTCTAGGAATCTTTCATTATGATCAGTAAATTCTTCAAAGAAAAGATAAAAGAAAACTTTCCGTTCGAGCCTACCTCCGAGCAGGAACTCGCTCTAGACAGCATTGTCGGTTTTCTTTTTCTTCAGAAAGAAGAATCTGTCTTTTTACTTAAAGGGTTTGCCGGAACAGGGAAATCATCCCTGCTGGGAGCACTGGTAAAGACAATGACCGAATTTAAACAGAAAACAGTATTGCTGGCTCCTACCGGACGGGCTGCTAAAGTTTTCTCATCCTATGCCAATCATCCGGCATTTACCATACACAAAAAGATATACAGACAGCAAAAGTATTCAGGTGAAACGGGTAGTTTCGGACTGATGGATAATCTGCATAAAGACACATTATTTATTGTAGACGAAGCCTCCATGATCAGCAATAACGGACTCGATTCTTCCTTTTTCGGTACAGGCAGATTACTGGACGACCTGATCCATTTTGTCTACTCCGGCGAAAACTGCCGCATGCTGCTGATCGGCGATTCGGCTCAGTTACCTCCTGTGGGTGAAGACGACAGCCCCGCCCTGCAAAAAGCAGTACTGGAAGGTTACGGGCTCGAAGTGCATGATGCGATGCTGTCGCAGATCGTACGCCAAGCCGAAAGTTCGGGAATCCTGCTCAATGCAACAAACATCCGCAATGCACTGAATAAAGGGAAGACTGAAGCTTATCCAAAACTGAAACTAAAGAAATTTACAGATATTGTTCGTATTTCGGGCGAAGAGCTTATAGACGAAATAACGGCCGCCTATGATCGCGACGGACTAGACAACACGATGATCATATCGCGCTCCAATAAGCGAAGTAATATCTATAATCAGGGAATACGCAACCGCATACTTTACCGCGAAGAGGAGTTGTCGGCAGGCGATATGCTGATGATTACCAAAAACAATTATTACTGGACAGAGAATATAGACAACATAGACTTTCTTGCGAACGGCGAAATAGTAGAGGTGCTACGGGTAAGGCGGGAACAGGAATTATACGGATTCCGTTTCTGTGAGGTAACAATCAAGAGCCTCGACTACGACATGGAACTAGAGGTGAAAATTCTGATGGACACATTGCACTCCGAAGCTGCGGGACTTACACGCGAACGGAGCGAAGAACTGTTTCTGAACGTACTTGAAGATTATGCCGACATATCAACCAGAGCGGGCAAGATGAAGAAAATGAAAGTCGATCCTTTCTACAATGCCCTACAGGTGAAATTTGCCTATGCTATCACCTGCCACAAGGCACAGGGTGGTGAGTGGGCTAATGTATTTCTCGATCTGGGTTATATTTCGGAAGAACATCTGGGTATTAATTTTTACAGGTGGCTATATACCGCTATTACCCGCGCCAGTAGTAAGTTGTATCTGGTGAATTTGCCAGACGAGTTTGTATAGAAAGAAGATGTCCCAAAAATGCTCATCTGCTTCATTGCTTGCTTCATCAGTCGTAGGTCACATACTTTAGTATGCTCCCGTCCTCCTGAGAATCAGCGGCTTCGCATCTAAACACTTTTTGAACATTTCTAAATAAAATAGCAAAAGAGGCTGCCCCTTTTATTTTTGGAACAACCTCTCCTATATTAATTTCTTTATATCTTTAAAAATATACGCCTGCCGTAATAGACCATACACGTTCTTTCACAGAGTAATTTCCATCGCTCAGCTTATAATTATCTGACAAACCAAGCCCGTAATTGGCTCCTACCTGTACAAACTTAAACAATTCCACTCCGGCTCCGAAATTCAGTCCAGCGCCAAAGCTTTTTGCTTTCCACTGATCTTCGATCCCGTCGCGGATAGCACCGAAAGTATCATCTCCCGATACTCTGAAACTAATGTAAGGACCGGCTGAAAGATATGGTTTTACTGCACCTTCGAGCGGGAAACGGTATTTCAGGCTCACGGGTACTTCGATATAACCTGTGCGGTGTGTATCGTCTCCTTTAAATTTTATCCCTTTTTCGGAATATAAGACACTACCTTCAGCACCTATCTGCCCGTTGACCAACCATTCTATAGTAGGCCCTATATGAAATCCGGTAACATTGTTATCAACAAAGTCGCTAATATTATCTCCCGAAACGCCGGAAATATTAACACCACCCTTTACTCCAAAACGTATCTGAGCCTGAGCCGTTATTGAGAACAGACCCGCTATTACTATCAAAAACAAAATCTTTTTCATAATTATTTGTAGCTTTAGAAGTTTCAATTTATCTAACTAATGATTTAAATAAAACAATTAAAACTACATTTTAGTTTTAAACTGTCAGTAAATCACTGATACTGAATCAATGTGTAATCTTATACAGTAGTTCTTTGAGCAGTTCGCCATCAGATGCAGATATATTATTCACACCTTTACATTTGGCATCGTATGTACGCAGCAGGGCAATTATCTCCATACATTTGAAAGCATTGTAGTTACGCAGGGCAGCGACATAGTCTTTTGCCTGATACGGGTTGCGGAATCCCAATTCAGCAGCAATTCCTTGTTCTGTCTTATTTTTAGCCCAATAGCAGATCATCAGGTTGCTGAAAAAATTGAACAACACGACCAGTGTTACTATCAGTGGGTTGTTTTTTGGGTTCTTCTCGAAATAATCGGCTATCTGATTTACCTTGTATATATTCTTATCGATGATGGCTTTCAGCAGTTCAAAGTTGTTGAAGTCTTTGCTTATACCTATATTTTCCTCTATCAGTTCGGCAGTAATCCGTTGTTGTCCTGCCGGAATAGCGATCAATAGTTTTGCTATCTCATTGGTAAGCTTACTCAGGTCGTTACCCAGATAGTCGGAGAGCATTTGTGCCGATTTCTGGTCTATAGTCAGACCTTTAGTCTGAATATAAGATGTAATAAAAGCAGGGATCTTATATTCGGGAATCTTCTTCGATTCAAAGATCACACCGTTTTTTTCTATTGCTGCCGATAGTTTTTTACGCTTATCCAACGTGCCGTTCTTGTAGTTGAGAACAAGAATAGTGGTATGCAGCGGATTCTTGGCATACACTTCCAGTTCGTCTATCTTACTCAGGTTCTGGGCTTCCTTCACTACTACAAGCTGATATTCGGACATCATAGGAAAGCTGCGCGATAAGGTAATAACCGACGCTACATCCGTTTCCATCCCATACAGAATGGTCTGATTAAAATCACGCTCTTCTTCGGGCAATACGGTAGCTGTAAGCATATCCGTCAGCTCGTCTATATAATACGCCTCATCCCCCATAAACAAATATATGGGGCTGAACTTACGTGATCGTATATCGGATATTATCTGCTCAAAGCTCATAGTTGTCTCTTATTCAAAGCGCAGGTGTTTTACTGTAGATCCGTTATTGATGAGTGTAGTCAGTGATTTTATCCCGACCATTACGTGTTCATCCACAAAGTTCTTAGTTACCAGATTGTCGCTCTTTTCAGTCTTCACTCCATCCGAGATCATCGGCTGATCGGAAACCAGCAGCAACGCACCGGTAGGTATCTGATTTGCAAAACCGCAGGTAAACAATGTAGCTGTTTCCATGTCTACAGCCATAGCACGTATCCGGCGCAGATAGTCTTTAAACACTTCATCGTATTCCCACACACGGCGGTTGGTAGTGTACACTGTTCCTGTCCAGTAATCGTGTCCGAAGTCCCTGATATTGGAAGACACAGCACGAAGCAGACTGAAAGCAGGCAATGACGGCACTTCCGGCGGCAGATAGTCATTCGATGTACCTTCACCCCTGATAGCGGCGATAGGCAATATATAATCGCCTACATTATTATGTCTCTTTATTCCTCCGCATTTGCCGAGAAACAGAACTGCCTCTGGTTTTATAGCGCTGAGAAGATCCATAATAGTAGCAGCATTAGCACTCCCCATACCAAAATTGATAATAGTAATACCATTTGCCGAAGCATTGGGCATATTACCATCCAATCCGACGATAGGTACATTGAAATGGTTAGCAAAAACTTCTACGTATTTAGAAAAATTGGTGAGCAGGATATGTTTAGTAAATTGATTTAATGGTCTCTTTGTATAGCGTGGCAACCAATTATCCACGATTTCTTGCTTTGTTTTCATATTAACTTTACTTTTGTTTCTATAATTAAACAAGTTTTCCCTCTAATTGTTGTTTCGTTTTTTTAACTGACAAAGGTAGCAAATGTTGAACTTAAATTTACCCTCATTCGATATAAATGTAAAAAAAACAGGTGAAAAGCTCACTGTTTTCGACAAACTGAGGCGCAGGTTCGTGGCGCTTACGCCCGAAGAATGGGTACGTCAACATTTTGTAAATTTCCTGATAACAGCTAAAGGTTATCCGCCATCGTTGATAGCAAATGAGATACAGATAAACCTGAACAATCAGAAACGACGCTGCGACTCGGTCATATACGACCGCAACCTGACTCCGCTGATGATTGTAGAATACAAGGCTCCGGAAGTAGCCATTACTCAGAATGTATTCGATCAGATAGTGAGATACAACATTGTACTGAGAGTCGGATACCTGATTGTCTCTAACGGACTGAACCACTATTGCTGCCGGATGGACTACGAAAACCAGACATTTGAATATTTGCCGGATATACCGGCATACAATGATCTATAACCTGCAAACTGTGCAGGGGCGAAATATCTTACACCCCTACGTCGCCTTCCAGATTTTTTTTTGAGAAGAGCTAATACTTTGGAAGGCATCTTTATAAAATAGCAAAAGAGACTGCTCATAACGAACAGTCTCTTTTCTTATATTGTTTTCCACCTGTTTATTCTGTTGGAGGAGGAGTTGTCGGTTGTTGTTCTGCCGGTGTTGCATTAGATGGCATAGGCAGTGTTGTAGACATATCCGGTGCGCCAGTAGGTACCGGAGCCGGAGCGCCAACTGCAGGAGCCGGAGCACCCATAGTTGATTTTGGTTTAATCATTACACATACTATGCTCATTACCATGATGAATCCTGCAAGGCTCCATGTTGCTTTTTCAAGGAAGTCGGTTGTCTTGCGTACACCCATAATAGCGTTTGATGAAGAGAATCCTGAAGAAAGGCCTCCTCCTTTTGAGTTCTGAACAAGAACTATTAATATTAGAGCAATAGCTGCGATTACAATTAATACAGTAATAAGTGTGATCATTTCGTATCTTTAAATTTCGTATTTATAATCAGTTTTTCAAGAAAACTTAATTGGTCTGCAAAGTAAATATTTTTTTTCGGATAATTCAAACTTAAGTGTTTAATAATTTTGTATGCTTTCTCATACTTCTTTTGTTTTATATATATTTTGGCCAATGTCTCCGTAAAAAACACATCTTCATCCAGTTCATCTTCCTGCCCGTCCGCAACAGTTTCCACTTCGGGCTGATCTTCAAGGCTATCATCCAGTTGTATACGCACACCACCCTCGAGTTCCGACTTTGTAATAAAGGTGTCTATAATATTCTGGTGTTTCAGCTGTACTTCATCCTGAGGCTGTTCAGTCTCTTCTTCTTGTACCAACTGGCTTTCCTTCGGCAGGGTTGCCTGCATATATGTGAAATAGTCGGTAGTGGCAAGGCTGGAATGCGAAATGCTGTATTCGAGTTCATCCGTTTCGGCAAAACTATTGCCACGCGACTCGAAAAAAGCATTGAGCAACACACTGGTTTTGTCTTCTTTTATTGCTATTTTTCCCGTCTGACGGAAGAAACGATCGTATTCTTCACTCAGGATATAATAAAACAACGCCTGACGATCGGCCACAAAGATGCTCAGTCTGCGCAGTTCGCTGTCGAAGTTTTCATTATCAAGTGAATACATAGCTTTAAGATAGGCAAATATCCCTGACTGAAAATAGGGATGTTCGTCTACCAATGCTTTCAGGTCAGGAATATCCGACACAACCGGATTCACCTGCTTCGAGGCAAAGCTATGTAATTGCTGTATGTCCATATAGGATGTTTGCCTACCAGTTAGACATGGTTGCGTTGAATATCTGGTCGACGATATCTTTTGTCAGTTCTTCTATCAGTCCGTCCTGTACATCTGTGAGCATCAGGCTACTGGAGAAATCACGATAGGCCGAGATGGTTTGTTCATCATCCTGTTCCGGTCTTACATTATTCCGGTAACGGAACTTCACCGCCATTGTCAAACGTGTTTCGGACGAGAAGTTATCTTCTTTCACTGCCTGAGGAGTAAGATCGTAGCGCACAATCTCTCCTTCAAGCTCCAAAGACGGATTCACTGTTGTAAATTTCAGTTTAGTATTCCGAGTAAACACGTCTTTCATCCGTTCGTTAAACACCTGTGTCAGCGGTGGATATACAAGTGGAGCCTGATTCTGGAAGTCGCGTATATCTATTGTAGGGGTTTCATCATAATTAATAGACGCCCCGTTAAATTTATATGAAATAGAACAAGATGACATTAACAAGATGAACAATAAGGATAGTATAGCTTTTTTCATAGGTCTTCCAGATTATATTCTTTGATTTTTCGGTAAAGTGTACGTTCCGATATTTTAAGATCCTGTGCGGCATTCTTACGTTTTCCGTTGTGCCGCTCAAGGGCTTTTATTATCATATCTTTTTCTACGTCCTGCAACGAAAGCGTTTCTTCTTCATAGTCGGGCGCCTCTATAATATCGGCATCGGCTATGTCTGCCTTAGGTATTATAGGATGTGTATCGTCTTTTACAGGTATAGGAGTAACCTTTTCGCTTGAGCTGACAACCATCGGTGTAAGCACCCGTTCTTTGGTGTCTACCACAGGAGTAGCTATATCAGTCGCTTTGAGATTTCCGGCTACTATGTCGTGAACGATCTTTTTCAGCTCGTTCATATCTTTCTTCATATCGAAAAGCACCTGATAAAGTATTTCCCGCTCATTGCTGAAACTTTTCTGGTCGTTGGCATTTATTGTGCCTACAGGAACTAACCCCACTTCGTTAGCCGGAAGATAAAGTTTCAGTATATCGGGTGTGATCTCACGTGCCTGCTCTATAATAGATATCTGCTCGGTGATATTCTTCAACTGGCGGATATTTCCCGGCCAGTAATAATCTTTGAGCATCTGCCTTGCAGCATCGGTCAGTGAGATAGGCGGCATACTGTACTTTTCGGCACAGTCGCTTGCAAATTTCCGGAACAGAAGCGGAATATCGTCTTTGCGTTCTCTAAGTGCAGGAATACGGATAGGCACAGTATTGAGACGGTAGTACAGGTCTTCGCGGAAACGGCCGTTACGCGTAGCGGTGATCATATCCAGATTGGTAGCCGCGACAACACGTACATCTGTTTTTTCTACTTTTGACGAACCTACTTTTATAAACTCGCCTGTTTCGAGTACACGCAGCAATCGCGCCTGTGTAGACAGAGGTAACTCTCCTACTTCGTCAAGAAACAATGTGCCGCCATTGGCTACCTCAAAGTATCCTTTACGCTCGCCGGTAGCTCCGGTAAACGAACCTTTCTCGTGTCCGAACAGTTCGGAATCGATTGTACCTTCAGGTATAGAACCACAGTTGACGGCTATATAAGTACCGTGTTTACGGTGACTGAACTGATGTATTATCTGCGGGAAGTTTTCTTTTCCCACACCGCTTTCGCCCGTTACCAAAACCGACATATCGGTAGGGGCAACCTGTAATGCAATGTCTATCGCCCGATTGAGGTCAGGACTGTTGCCTATAATGCCGAAGCGCTGTTTTACCTGCTGTATATCCGGTTTTGCCATATTGTTAATTACGTATTATAAGTAACAAATAAACGTGTTGGTTTAGTGTTATGTTTTTAAAACCTGACAAAATTACATATTTATTCCTTTCTTGTCAGTCTTTTTTAGTGAAGATTTGTAAAGAGTATGCTTTATGGAAAGCCTATTTGAAAATGGAGAGAATATAAAAAAGAAAAGGTTGTCATCGCGACAACCAATCTTCATTGTTAACCTTAAATCTAATACCATGAAAAACACAGTACAAAGATATAATATTTTTATGTTATAAAACATGTTTAGCCGTTTTTCTTTCTAAAATTAACATTATTTAACCATGCATGAAGAAATATTGACTGCTTGAGGATATATAAATAGCTTTTGAAAGCTTTATTCTATCTGAATGATGCGGAATTAAATTTATCGATAAGACAATAACTTATTGTAAAGATTCTGATAATAGTCATAGGATTTTATGAATTCAGAAATGAGGTAATATAAAAAAGAAAAGGTTGTCATCACGACAACCAATCTTCATTGTTAACCTTAAATCTAATACCATGAAAAACACAGTACAAAGATATAATATTTTTATGTTATAAAACATGTTTTATTCATTTTTCTTTATAAAAAGTTTCTATCAGAATATAAATCACTATTATGAACTTAGAAAGATATCCAAGTAGAGAAAGAAATATCTAACTTATTGCTTAGGCTACCGGTTCATATTACACGAATCTCAGAACGAGTTTTTTTGTTTAGCCTTTGAGCCCTGTAACGGGTCGGCCTATAAAGCGGGGCGCTAAAGCATTTTTGATTCCTTTTTTGGCTTTGAAAAAAAGGAACGTAAGTAATCTGTGATTGCGCGCAGAAAATAATCGAACACTTTTAATCACATAAAACAGCTAATATAATCAGGAATTTAGTACATAAATGGAGAAGGGAGTTATATAAAAAAGAAAAGGTTGTCATCGCGACAACCAATCTTCATTGTTAACCTTAAATCTAATACCATGAAAAACACAGTACAAAGATATAATATTTTTATGTTATAAAACATATTTAGCCGTTTTTCTTGACTAAATTAACATCATTTAACTAGCATCAATCCCTGATCCGCTCTCTTTTTGAGAATATGAGGGATAATGCCATTCCTACGGAAGCGTATCCGAATAGGAGAAAAGGCATATACCACACGATAAAATCTATCTGAGGATGCCAGAATGAATGTTCTTTGAAAATGATGTACCACGATAAAGGACAAACCACCGAAACAAATGTAGTGATTACAAAGGCCTTATACTTGATCTGCTTTCCCAGAAAGAAAATGAGTATGCAGAATGCAATAATAAATCCGAAAATGACAGCATAGAATATATTGAAAGGCATGTGTACAAAGCCCCACTCGAAAGCATTGCCGCGTAGATAGTCTTTTATAACATTGTTCCACAGGAAAGATAGTGAGTCGGAATCGGCAAAGCGTCCACTATCGGCATCCGCTCCCGACAAGCCGCTCTTGAAAGACGAGCGTCTGAGGAAAGCATTGTAAAGATATTCCGTTGCCTGATTATAACTTCCGAGAAGATATCGCAGTTGAACAATGAGCGCACCGAATTGCATTACAATAGCTACTCCGGCTACCAAACCGGACAGTACCGACAGCTTTATAAAATCGAACACCTTCCATTTCTCTACAATGGCATAGTATACAATAGGAACAAAGATAGCCAGCATAGCAGTGGATATAAACTCAAGCCCTGAGAAAAATAGTTTAACCACAACTGCAAGGAACAAGAAGATCAGTATTTTCTTTACCGATACTTTAGCGGGGGCGGTATGACGCTTCTCTAAGAGTAACAGCATGGTGAGAAACGGGGCATAGAAATTCCACAAAGTCCACCACAAACCATTTCCTCCAAACAACACTAACAGAGATGTAAAGAAAGTAAGTATAAAAGTAGCTATAGCTGCCGGAAAACCGAAGTTGCGATATATCCAGCCGATGAAAAGCATAAAGCAAAGCGATAGCAACAGACAGTTTATAAATCTCAGTATCTGATAATTGACATCGTTACTGAACGGCAATATACTTTGTATTCCATACCAGAAAATGGCATTGCCACCCGAATGGCTCACATATACGCAATAGTCGTCAGGGGTTTTCTCCTTTCCTGTATAGTAGTCGAGTTGTTGTAGTTTAAACTGGGTGATGATATGATCTCTGATCAGCAGGTCACCTATCTGGTCGCCCTGCAAGACACTATCGGCAACCAAAGCTTTATCATAATTGACTCCCGTAAATCCCGATGCGGCAAATACACCATCCTTATCCGCTTTGGCCATCTTGCCTACAACAAGGGCTTCTACAAAAGTTTCGTATTCCTGATAACGATAATCGGGAATAATCTTGAATACATTAGTATAGAAACTCAGAAATAGTAATGTGAAACAGACAATATAGAATATAGTCTGCTTCTTTTTCAACCGGTCGAGTATCTTATTCATAGAGAAAGTTCAATTTCATTAGTCGTTTTCTCGCAATAGCATAATTCAAGTAAACTTGATTCTGCAATCATTGCTTAACGAAAACGTTCGATAATTGCAGGAGTCCTACACCCCTTTAAAGTTTGCGGATACAAAAATAAGCTTTTCCGCGCAATATCAATCGCTTTCGGGTAGCTCTTTTTGTGCTTTAACTCCCAGTTCTTTAAGCATCTCGGCCTGACGGATCAGATTACCGTTGCCATCTTTCAACTGCGAGAAGGCTTTATCGTATGCTTTCTGTGAGCGTTCTATGTTTTTGCCTACATCTTGCAAGGTATCGACAAATCCGGCGAATTTATCGTATAAGGCTGCTCCGCGTTTAGCAATCTCAATGGCATTGCGGCTCTGATACTCGCGCTTCCACAGGTCGGCAACTACTTTCAGCGAGGCTATCAGATTAGTAGGGCTTATCAGCAGGATACGTTTGCGATAGGCATAGTCCCACAGCGATGAATCGGCCTGCATAGCCAGTATATAAGCCGGTTCGTTAGGAACGAACATCATCACGAATTCGAGCGAATCCACATAGTCTTGATACGACTTCTGGCTGAGTTCGTCTATATGTTGCCTGATAGAAACCAGATGCTCTTTTTCGGCGACGTTCTTCACATCATCGGTTTGTGCTTCCACATATCTTACATAGGCATTGAGGGAGACTTTAGAGTCGATCACAATTTTGCGTCCTCCCGGATAAGCCACAACCACATCGGGCTGCATATACTTTTGCTGTTCGTTCTGGACGCGCTTTCCGTTCTCGTCCGTGATAAATTCCTGCAAAAAATACTCCTCCCCTTTTTTCAAACCCGATTTTTCGAGAATAGATTCGAGAATCATCTCGCCCCAGTTACCCTGCACCTTGTTATTACCTTTAAGCGCTTTGGTCAGATTATTGGCATCTTCGCTGATCTGATTATTCAAAGCTACAAGGTCTTTTATGCGTTCTTCGAGCGAGAAGCGCTGTTTGGATTCCTTGTCGTAGGTTTCTTCAACCTTTGTACGGAATTCTACCAATTTTTCATTGAGCGGCTTCAGTATAGCTTCCATATTCGCCTTATTCACATCGGTAAAGCGATGCGTCTTTTCTTCGAGTATCTGATTTGCCAGAATCTGAAAGTCCTTATTCAACTGTGCACGGGTATTGAGCAGCTCCTCCTGCTGCATACGAAGCTGTTCTTCTTTAGATTGCAGCACCGCCTTCGATTCAGCAAGTTGACGAATATGCTCTATCTTATCATTTTGCAAAGATTCTTTTTCTTCCGACAGATGGTAGATCCGGTTTTTTAAATCCTGTTCGCGTTGTTTGCTCCCTCTTTGCAGGAAGAAGATGACAACGATAGCCAGCACAAGAATCACTGCCACAAAAACTAATTCCATAATTTATTTGTTTAAAGGTCTCAGACCTGTTTATCGATTGATCGGGCATGCGCCAGATAAGGGAGTGGAAAGTTATCTAAAATATCATCTTTAACAAAATTTGCTTCAAAAAACTTGTGAACAATCCTTGAGGGAAATACATTTGTCTGATAAATTGAGATATGAGGATATTTTATAGCAAACATTTCCCGCCAAAAGATTTCGGAGCCATCAATCTGCTCGGCCTGATTATTGTACGGAAAGATTATGGCAAGCTCAGCGAAACGGAAAAGAATCATGAACGCATTCATACACGGCAAATGCTGGAGATGCTCATTATATTCTTTTATCTATCGTATGGCATAGAATGGCTTATCAGGCTGATACAATACAGAGATAGGCTGAAGGCATACTATAATATATCGTATGAGCGGGAAGCCTATCGTTGTATGGACGATCTGTCGTATCTGAAGAGAAGGCGGCTATTTGCGTTTATTCATTATTACAAAAGGAGGAAATAATATGAAACGGCTTATATATCTGCTTTGCATCATGATAATGGGTGTATCGTGTGTGCAAAGCCAAAACAAAACAAAAAACGAGAATATGGACTATAATAAACTTACCCCCGAAGAAGAGCGTGTAATCGTACACAAAGATACAGAAGCGCCTTACACAGGAGAATATACCAATAACAAGCGCAGCGGCACTTATGTGTGCAGACGCTGCAATACTCCGTTATACAAATCGTCGGATAAGTTCGACTCGCATTGCGGATGGCCGTCTTTCGACGATGAAATAAAAGGTGCTGTCAAACGTGTTCCCGATGCCGATGGTATGCGCACGGAGATAATCTGCGCACATTGTGGTGCGCATTTGGGACATGTATTCCTTAATGAAGGTTTCACCGCTAAGGAGACGCGCCATTGCGTTAATTCTATATCACTAAAATTTATACCGGAAGAAAATAAAATGATTAAGAAAGCTTATTTTGCCTCAGGTTGTTTCTGGGGAACCGAGTACTACTTTATGAAAGTGAACGGCGTGAAGCATACAGCTGTAGGTTTTATGGGAGGCCATGTTGATCACCCGAGTTACGAACAGGTATGCCAGAAGAACACAGGACATCTGGAAACTACCGAAGTGGAGTATGACACATCCAAGACCTCATACGAAGACTTGGTGAAGTTATTCTTTGAAACGCACGACTTCACTCAGACAAACGGGCAGGGACCCGATATAGGGCCACAATACCTTTCTTGCCTCTTCTATGCAGATGAGAGTGAAAAGGAAACGGCAGAAAAGTACATTAAGGTACTTACCGATAAGGGATATAAGGTGGCTACAATGCTTAAACCTCTGTCTACATTCTGGAAAGCTGAAGATTATCACCAACAGTACTATGAGCATAAGGGAACAAAACCATATTGCCATGTATATAAGAAGATATTTTAAGGATGGGAATCAATATCCTTTATTTTAGATCATTAAGAAATTTACAGCTAATTTGTATGCCTTAAATTATCATATTTGAGGTATTCGCCGTATTTTTGTCGCTTGATTGAAATTGAAAACTAATTAAAACTAATTTATTATGCTTAAAACTATCTTATCTGTTTCTGGTAAACCCGGACTTTATAAGTTGATATCGAGCAGTAAGAATATGGTTATTGTCGAATCGTTGGTAGATAATAAGAAAATACCTATTCATGCACGCGACAAGGTCGTATCACTGGGTGATATATCTATATATACGGAGAATGACGATGTTCCTCTTAAAGACATCCTCTCTTCAATGAAACAGAAGGAAAACGGAGCTAAAGCATCTATCAGTACAGGAGCGAAACCTGAAGAGTTGAAAAAATACTTTGAAGAAATACTTCCTGCATTTGATAAAGACCGTGTTTATCCGACCGATATAAAGAAAATGATCAACTGGTATAATATACTGACCGATGCCGCTATAGACTTTGAGAAAGAAGAAAAGGAAGAAACCGAAGCGACAGAGGAGAAGACGGAAACAGCAGAGTAAGACCATATAATTGCAGTATAGTAAAAGAGGGAGTAATTCTAGATTATTCCCTCTTTTATTTTGCCTATGGGTCACCATAAAGTATAAAAATAGAAGTCTGATAATAATGTGCGGATAATGTTCTTGGTTTGGCTTTTCTTTTAGACGACAAAAGTCTTAATTTGTCATTTGGCAAATATGCTAAGGATTTATTTGAATAACTTGTAGCCATGAAAGAATTTATAGAATACATATTACGGTTCGGCAATTTGAACGAACAACAAATCGACTTTATATCCGGTAAAGCAGAAATTGTTGAACTTTAAAAAAATGAATATATAGCAGAAGCGGGAAGGACTGTAAAACAAATAGCTTTTATTCTCGAAGGAATTGTCAGGATCTGCTATTACGACAATAAAGGCGACGACATAACCCGGTATTTCTTCGATAAAAACCATTTATTATTCAGTCCTGAATTTATGACCGGAATGACGATGCCTGAATACTGGCAGGCGGCTACCGATTGTAAGCTATTTGTTTTCTCCGTACAGGATTGGAATGAAATATCTGATACTGTTATTGGATGGAACGAAATAATTCAGAAAATTGCGGCCAAAAACCACAAAGACAAGCTAGATAGAAGAAGTTCAATGGTTGCGCAAGATGCAACTACTCGTTATATGGAATTTTTTACGCAATTTCCGTCTCTGGTAAACCAGATTCCATTATCATATATAGCTTCTTATCTTGGTATTACACAATCTTCATTAAGCCGTATTCGGAAAAATATACGTTGAAAGGTGCTATTTGCCATATGGCAAATGATTTCATTTTTATAAGCTTCACCTTTGTTTTGTAATTTAAAAACAAAGAAAAATGAAATCAGTACTAATTAAAATCGTATTTACTATGGCTCTAGTGACATTTGCGGGTATAATTGCTCAGGCACAGCCCTATATCGGTATTACAAATCCAATTACGTCCGTTTATCCGGTTACATTCAGGACATCTTACCGTATGGTAAACCTCGAAGTGAAAGTTACCGCCCCTGTTAAGGGTGAAAATCTTCCGGTTATACTTATCTCTCACGGGCACGGAGCTCCTTGGTATTTAGCCTCCTATCGTGGTATGTCTCCCCTCGCCGATTATTATGCATCTAATGGCTTTGTGGTCATACAACCCTCTCATCAGGATTCAAGAATACTTGGTTTGGATAAGAACGGCCCCGAAGGTGCACTGTTCTGGAAATCGAGAGTTGAAGATATGATTTTCTGCATCGACCACATAGACGAACTACTTTCTTACATTCCCGGTCTTACACAGCGAACCGATAAAGACAAGATAGCCGCAGTCGGCTTTTCTATGGGCGGACATACTATTTCGATGTTGGCAGGCATGCAATTACATGACCCTGTTTCCGGTAAAACAGTGACAAATGCAGAACCTCGTATCAACGCTTTTGTATCATTGGGTGCACCGGGCAATGGAACTGATATAGCCGAATGGGCTGCTGAAAACTATCCGGCAACCAAAGGAACAGACTACTCTACTATGACCCGCGATGCTT
>JBEBPN010000013.1:0-87404 GCA_040395895.1 Dysgonomonas hofstadii | reverse complement strand
CGATGCCCTAGTCGTTATAGCCCGCCGATCCCTCAAACAAAAACTCGAAGGCTGCATCCTCGAAGAAGAACGCTGCGTATACGAACCAGCACGAAGCAACCCCAACCACCAGATACTCAAAACCCGCACCGTCCGTAAAAGACAATGCCAACCCGATATGCAAGCCATTAAGTACGTCCTCGACCGCAACGACAAACGCCGCGAAAAAGACAACAGCCCGAGCAGAAGACCGTTGATCATAAATGTCCCCGACCAGAAGACCGCCGACGGCATCCTCGCCATGCGTTCACCCGGCTACTGGGAGCAACGCCAGAAGATGATAGACGAAAAATATGCCACAGGAGTGTGGTCGAACAAAGACAAAGAAGACCCGACCGCATTTAACGGTCAACCATGAAAACAGGGATGAGAAATGTCAGTTTTGTTAGGTTTTAGTTAAAATCGTTTCTCGCAGAAGTAAAGAAAAGAGGTTACGTCAGAGGTAATAAACCGTTTGTAATAAATAATTGTCCTTTTGTCAAATTAGTTTGTTACCGATTATGATTAAATCTACCTTTGGACGAAAAAATTAACTGTTTGTCTTTAAAAAGTAGAAGTATAGATGAATTTATTGCTAACCTCCGTCTGATTTGTCAGGATTTAGTTAAATAAATATCATCATGACATACTAAAAATACTTTTTTGCGGTTAAGATAGAAACTGTTGTGACTTTTTATAGTTTTTGGCAACTAATTGGAAGACGGTAGTAGCGAACTCGTCGGAAAATAATGTTAGTTCACCGGATTGTCATTGCAGTTGACTATATTAAAGAATAATTTCACAACAGCGATTTAGAGATAAGTAGAAGAACGTAGAATAAACATGTCCGGTTATTCTATACTTTAATTGAAACGAACACTAATAAAAATTTAACGAAATCAATGAAATTGTATTTTAGACCTTCACTAAGTAGAACTTGGGTGACACCTCTATGGCTTTTCTGGTTTTTTTTACTCACGGGTTCGTCCTTTGCCCAGACGTACAAAGTGAGCGGAGTGATAACGGAAGCTAAGACGAAAGAAACGCTGGTAGGCGTTCCTATTCAGATAAAAGAGCGTTCTTCTAATGGCGTATCGTCAGACGAAAACGGAAAGTATAGTATATCACTGCCTAAGGGAGAATATACCCTGTCGATAGACTATATGGGATTTGAGAAGAAGCAGATCAAAATATCGCTTACAAAGGATATAATACAGGATATAGAGCTTACGCAGACTACCATCGGACTGAGTGAAGTCGTTGTGTCGGCAGAGCGCCCCGATGCAAATGTGTCGGCTCCACAGACCGGAATACAGCGTATGGAGATACAGCAGATAAACAAGCTGCCCGTATTGCTCGGAGAGCGCGACATTATAAAAGCTATACAGCTGATGCCCGGTGTACAGGGAGCGGGAGAGGGTAGTTCGGGTTTCTTCGTTCGCGGAGGTAGCGCCGACCAGAACCTTATTTTGCTCGACAACGTGTCTCTTTACAATGCTTCGCATCTTATGGGATTCTTCTCCACCTTCAACTCGGCCGTATTGCGCGATGTAACCCTTTACAAAGGTGCTATGCCTGCCCAGTACGGAGAGCGTCTGGCATCTATTCTCGATGTGCAGCAGCGAAACGGCGATAATCAGAAGTATCATGTCGAGGGCGGTATCGGGCTTATCTCGTCTAATGTAAGTGCCGAAGGCCCTATACAAAAAGGGAAGTCTTCTTTCATGATAGGAGCCCGCCGTACCTATGCCGATGCCATTGCCCGCCTGTCGGGGATAGAGGATGCAAAGAATGCCTACCTGTATTTTTACGACCTGAATATGAAGCTGAACTTTGCCTTGTCGGACAAAGACCAGCTTACACTGTCGGGTTATCTGGGTAAAGACAAAATGGTATTGAAAGATGCCGCCGAAATGAGTTGGGGGAACAAATTCCTGACGTTGGGCTGGAATCATACATACAACAATAAATGGGTGTCGCGTACATCGCTCTCTTATAATCAGTACGACTATTTTGCCCAAATGGAAATGGGAATGGATCTACGAGGGGGATCTGATATTACCGATCTCGGATTTAAACACGAATTCCTGTTCCAACCGACCAGAAACAGCCAGTGGCGATTCGGGCTGCACTCTACCCATCACGATCTGGCTCCCGGTGATTTTGAAATGAACTCGGAACAGGAGAACTCTGTGAATCTGCATCACCGCTATTCTCTCGAAAACGGGTTGTATGCATCTAATCAGGTAAAACTGAGCGACAGGCTCGAAGTTGTGTACGGACTACGTCTGTCTGCATTCATGGCTCTGGGTAAGGGTGAATATTATACACTGGATGCCGATAATAATGTGCTCGACTCTACGTGGTACAATTCGGGTAAGATCGTAAAGACGTACTGGAATCTGGAGCCGCGCCTATCGGCAGCTTACAGACTCAATAAAGAATCGTCACTAAAAGCGGCTTATGCGCGTACCGTACAGAATATGCACCTGCTGACCTATTCGGCTCAGGGAACCCCGTTCGACCGCTGGACATCGAGTTCCAACAATGTGAAGCCACAGATTGCCGATCAGGTATCACTGGGTTATTTCCGCAATTTCTCAAACAATATGTTCGAGTTCAGTGTCGAAGCCTATTATAAGGATATGAAAAACCAGATAGACTTTAAGGACAATGCCGACTTCATGGGTTATGATGTTGTAGAGTCCGAGTTGCTGTATGGTAAAGGGCGTGCTTATGGTATCGAGATTTTACTGAAAAAGAATACCGGACGCTTTACCGGATGGATCGGTTACACGCTGGCAAAGTCGGAAAAGAAGATCGACGGTATCAACGAAGGCAGATGGTATAATGCGTTTCAGGACAGACGACACGACTTCTCTATTGTGGGAATGTACGAACTGAATCAGAAATGGTCGTTCTCGGCTGCATGGGTTTATTATACAGGGAATGCAATTACCTACCCGAGCGGAAAGTATCAGATAAACGGAAAAGATGTAATGTACTATGCCGAGCGTAACGGATACAGGATGCCTGCATATCACCGTCTCGATCTGGGGGCTACCTGCCAGCTGAAAAAGACAGCGAAATTTCAGTCCGAACTGGTTTTTGGATTGTATAATGCTTACGGGCGCGAAAATGCGTATATGATAGAGTTCCGAACCAATACGAAGGATCCGGAAAAGACAACTGCATACCAGTATTCTCTGTTTACATTCGTTCCATCCATTTCGTGGAATTTCAAATTCTAATATATTAAATAAAAGATAGTTATGAATAAGCTAATCAATATATACAAGCTGATATTTTCGGGAATCGTGCTCATGCTGTTGTTTTCTTCATGTGAGAAAGAAATAGATGTCGATCTGCGGTCGGTTCCGCCCAGAGTAGTAATAGAAGGTATCGTAAAAATGGACTCGCTGGCACGTGTAAGAGTCAGTGAGACAAAGGATTTCAGCGACAACAGCGGATATCCTGCGCTGAAAGGTGCTGTAGTAAAAATATGGGACGATGCGGGCAACTCCGAAACGCTGGTGCAGGATGCTGCCGGATGGTATGTAGCCGATGCGCTGAAAGGTGTTGTAGGGCGCACATATAACCTGTCCGTTACTTACGACGGTACTGAATATACTTCTACATCGGCTATGCCGCCGTTTGTACCTATAGACTCGCTCACGATGTATAAAGTGCTGATTATGGACTATGCTTTGCCGATGGTTCACTATACCGATCCTGTGGGCAAGACAAACCAATACTACAGGGCTATGGTATTTATCAATGGCAAGCAGCATCCTGATGTACGCGAAATGGCTTTCTCAGCCGAGTTTATGGACGGTAGCCCGATGCACGAGATATTGCCTATATTCACCAATGACGAAGATATAGATCCTATATATCAGGATGACGAGATAGAAGTAGAGTTCCAGTGCCTTGATAAAGGTGCTTACGAGTTCTTCAAGACGCTGGGAGATATAGACAACTCTCTGGCAAACCCGACTACCAATATCAAGGGTGGCGCTTTGGGCTACTTTAGTGCCTGCACCTCTGATAGGATGAAGATTATAGCCCGTTGGTAGGCTTTTGAGAATAGGGGTTATTTTTTTAGACTTAATTCCTCTTCGAGACGTAAAATCTGATCGCGGAACTGAGCGGCTTCAAGAAACTCCAGTTTCTTGGCCGCTGCGGTCATTTGTTTCTTCGCTTTGGCGATGGCTTTAGTCAGTTCATCTTTGGTCATATATTCGATCTTATCCTCTGAGGCGATAGCCATGTCGGCAATCTCCTGATGATAGGTCTTTACAGACAACTGTTCCTCTTTACGCATGCTGAAGACAGACATCCGTGCTTTCTTTATCTGCTGAGGTATGATGCCATGCTCTTTGTTGTATGCCATCTGTATCTCTCTGCGGCGGTTAGTCTCGTCTATGGTCTTCTGCATGCTTTCCGTTATGCGGTCTGCATAGAAGATCACCTTACCGTTTACGTTACGGGCAGCACGTCCAACAGTCTGGGTAAGCGAACGGTGCGAGCGCAGGAAACCTTCCTTGTCGGCATCCAGTATGGCTACCAGTGATACCTCCGGCAGGTCGAGCCCTTCACGCAACAGGTTTACACCTACGAGCACATCGAATTGCCCTGTACGTAGCTCGTCCATTATCTGCACCCTGTTCAGCGTGTCTACATCGGAGTGTATATAGCTACACTTTATACTATTGTTGAGAAGATAAGTGGTAAGCTCTTCCGCCATACGTTTGGTAAGCGTGGTAACAAGGGTACGCTCGTTCTTCTCCACCCGCAGCTGTATCTCTTCCATCAGGTCGTCTATCTGATTCAGGCTCGGACGCACATCAATCGGCGGGTCGAGTAGCCCTGTAGGGCGTATAAGCTGTTCTACTACTATACCTTCCGACTTCATCAGTTCATAGTCGGCAGGGGTTGCGCTCACATATATGGTCTGTGGAACAAGGGATTCAAACTCCTCAAACTTCAAAGGCCTGTTGTCGAGTGCAGCCGGCAGGCGGAATCCGTATTCCACAAGGTTTTCCTTGCGGGAATGGTCGCCTCCGTACATTGCCCGTATCTGTGGTATGGTAACGTGGCTTTCGTCTATTACCATCAGGAAGTCGTCGGGGAAGAAGTCGAGCAGGCAGAAGGGGCGTGTTCCCGGCCGGCGGTTGTCGAAGTAGCGCGAATAGTTCTCTATACCCGAACAGTGTCCTACTTCGCGTATCATCTCCAGATCGTAAGTCACACGTTCATAGAGTCGTTTGGCTTCGAGCGGTTTTCCTATCGACTGAAAGAAGTCTACCTGTCGTCCCAAGTCTATTTCTATCTCGGCAATGGCTCTTACCATGCGGTCTTTGGTGGTTACAAAGAGGTTTGCCGGATATATGCGAAAATCGTTGTACTGGCTTATCTTAACTCCGCTTAGCGGATCGAGGCATTCGATGCTTTCTATCTCGTCGCCCCAGAATACGATGCGCACAATGGGGTCGCCGTATGCGAGGAACACATCTACCGTGTCTCCCTTCACTCTGAAGTTTCCGGCTTTGGGTTCGATTTCGTTACGGGAATAGAGTGCACTAACCAGTGCACGCAAGAATACGTCGCGCACAAGTTTCTGCCCTACATGCAGGTTTATGGTAGAGTTCTCGAAGTCTTCGGGGTTTCCCATACCATAGAGGCACGAAACCGAAGATACGACGATAACGTCACGCCTTCCCGAAAGCAGGGAAGTAGTAGTTGCCAGACGCAACTTTTCTATTTCGTCGTTTATAGAGAGGTCTTTCTCTATGTATGTGTTGGTAGAAGGTATATAAGCTTCGGGCTGGTAATAGTCGTAGTACGAGACGAAGTATTCTACCGCATTTTCGGGGAAGAAGGTCTTGAATTCACTGTATAGCTGTGCCGCCAGTGTTTTATTGTGGCTCAGTACCAGCGTGGGCCTGTTTACATTCTGTATGACATTGGCTACCGTAAAGGTCTTGCCCGAGCCTGTAACCCCCAGCAAGGTTTGAGAAGGAATGTCTTGTAACACACCTTCGGACAGTGCTGCGATAGCTGTAGGTTGATCTCCGGTAGGTTTATAGTTGGAGGTAAGTTTGAATTCCATCGATAAAGTTTACGCGTTATTTTGATTTAGTATATATGCAAGGTATTATATAACAATATGTTAATGTTGATTGTTCAAGATGTGTGTCGTATACCTTTGATTATCCAAAGATAATAAGATTTATGCACTTTGTTTCCTAATATCAGGACTATTAACAGATAGGGTAAATGTATTATGAGAAATGAAAAAGTTTATCTATATATCAGTTAACAAGAGAAGCGGTCTTTGAAATAACATTCAGCGGAGCTAATTGATAAATCGGCGGAGCCAAAATAGTTTACTAGTCTTAAGTTTACTAGTGTACTAGAAAAAGGAGCTTTAAACTAGCAGGCTAGTAGACTAAAGACTAATAAACTTGTAATTAATGTCAGCTTTTAGTTAAAACTATTTTCACGCGTTTGTTTTGATTAACCGACCTGCGAAAAATGATTTCCAATTAAAAAATGTATTTTTGCATATCGAACCGAATATCATGATTATGAAGAAAGTCATTCTCTTTTTGTATCAGCTGTTCATTTTCGCTCCGATCTTTGTTCTGGCGACTATTATTACCGCAGTCACTGTTATGGTGGGCTGCCTTATCGGTAATCGTAACTTTTGGGGATATTATCCCCCCCGCCTTTGGGGTAAACTGGCATGCCGTCTGGCTCTTTGCCGTATAAAAGTTATCCGCCATGGAAATATAGATCCGGATAAGTCTTATGTTTTTGTGCCCAATCATCAGAGTGCATACGATATATTTCTTATCTACGGCTATCTGGATAAGAATATCAAATGGGTGCAAAAACAGGAGCTGCGCAAAATTCCGTTTGTAGGAAAAGCTTCCGAGATTGCCGGACATGTGTTTGTGGATCAGTCGAACCTGAAATCGATGAAGGATACGATCGCAAAAGCTGAGGCACAGTTGGGTGAAGGGGCATCTATGGTTATTTTCCCAGAAGGTGCAAGGACCAAGACCGGAAAGATGGGGCGATTTAAGCGTGGAGCCTTTATCATAGCTAAAGAAATGAATCTGCCGGTTGTTCCTGTGACGGTTAACGGCCCTTACGATCTGATGAAGATAAATACCTATCTGATCAATCCGTGTACGCTTGAGTTGATTGTGCACGAGCCGGTTTCGACAGAAGGAGTGACGGATGAGAATATGCCCGAATTTATAAATGATTGCAGGGAGACTGTCTATTCAGGTTTGTGGGATAAATACAAATAATGGCTAATAAAATAGCTCATAGCAGGATACAATGTCATTTTTTTGTACTTTTGTGGCTTTACTTAACATCAATCAATTTACATATGAAGTTTAGAAATATATTATTCCTTTCATTGTTTCTTACTGCAGGTATCGCTTGCGGAACACTGTCTGCATCGGATAGCGAAATAAAAAATGTGTCCGAAGCCACAGTGATCGAATCTACCAATGATGGCATAATTACACATACGGTGGCAAAAGGCGAAACAGCATATTCTATTGCTGCTGCTTACAATACAACGGTTTCTGAAATATACCGGCTGAATCCGAAAGCGGCAAATGGAATAAAGGCAGGAGACAAATTGCAGATACAGAAAGTACGGGTTGCTACCGGATACAGCAATCACCAGATAGAAGCTAAGGAAACAATGTTCTCAGTAGCACGGATGTATCAGATCTCGGTGGACGATCTCAAGAAATCGAATCCCGGACTCGACGAATCTTCGTTCAGTATAGGCAAGACGATAATGATACCCCGTTTTGATGGTCAGGGCAGTACAAGTGTACAAACTATTTCCCGCAAGGAGCATCGTGTTCAGAAAGGTGAGACTCTATACAGTATAGGCAAAGCGAATGATACATCAGTAGAAGCTTTATTGAGTGCAAACCCGTCGCTGAGAGAAGGTGGCCTGAAGGAAGGCATGGCGATAACGATACCACCAAAACAGGAGAGAGAAGCACGTGTAGTGAACAGACCGGAAGTTGTAAGAACAACAGAGACTTCGTATGCTCCGAAAGAAGACGTTGTACGGGTGGGTATTCTATTCCCTTTTAAAGATGACAAGGGAAGTATACAAAAAGAAAAACTTGCCGAGTATTATGAAGGATTCCTGATCGCTGTGAAAGAGCTTAAAGGCAAAGGGCTGAATGCTGAGATATACACGTTCGATACGGGCGAAGAAAAGAATACAAAGCGGCTCGAAAGCCTATTGGGTACAAACGAAATGAAGAACCTGAACCTGATTATCGGAGGTGTATCGAAACAGCAAATAGATATGCTGGCAAAATTCTCCAAGAAAACGGGTATCAGATACGCTATTCCTTTCGGATCGACTAAAGAAATTGAATCTACGCCTACTCTGTTCCAGATGACGATGTCGCATTCCGAACTGTACTACGAGATAGCCGATGCTTTCAGAAAAAAGTATAGCGGTTACAATATCATTTTTGTATCTGAAAGCGGTTCTGATAACGATAAGTCCGACTTTGTAAGCGAGCTGAAAAAGGTATTGACAAAATCAGGAGTTCAGTTTAAGAACATCTCAGGTTCAAGCAATCTGCCAGCCGACATCAAAAAAGAATCGGATGCCTCGAAAAAGAATGTGCTGGTTCCTACTTCATCATCTGATGCTACCTTGCGGAAGGTGTTGGCCAGTATAGGATCCTTATCGCCCGAGTCGGTTACACTGTTCGGATATCCCGAGTGGCAGACATATACGCAGCGTACGAGCGGGTTATATAAATATGATGCCTCTATCTATAGTATATTTTTCCTTAACGAGAAGCAATGGGGTGTTCAGCACTTTCAGGAGGAATATAAGAAATGGTATAATAAAAATCTGATAAACTCGTATCCTAAATATGGCTATCTCGGTTACGATACAGGAATCTTCTTCCTTACAGAAATGAATAAGTACGGTAGCCGTATCGAAAATAATATTTCAGAAGTAAAACCTGCTACGCTTCAGTCCGCTGTTCATTTCCAACAGATCAACGATGGTGGCGGCTTTGTGAATAAAGGGGTTTACTTCGTTAACTATAAGACAAATTCGACCATCGAAAAAACTGATATTACAAAGTAAATGGCAAAGAAAAGTATTCTGCTTCTGGTCTCTATCCTTTTTACACTTGCTGTAAGCAGTCAGGATAATAAGTTCAAGTCCGAATGGAATGTAGGAGTTGGATTCGGTCCTACATTTTCGTCTGTCGATTTCGAGATGCCCAGATCGACCGAAAGACTGAGGACGAAATCCACACAGCAGTTTTTCGGGGGTATTGCTGTCAGATACCTTTCTGAAAAGAATCTGGGAATGATAGTAGAACTTAACTATAGTCAGCAGGGATGGGAGCAGGATTTCAGGGTTAAAGACAATCCTTCGTATGCAGGTTTTACACATAAGCATAAATTGAATTATCTGGAGCTGCCGATACTTACACATATCTATTTCGGGCGTAAAGTGCGCTTCGTTTTCAATCTGGGACCTAAAATTGGTTTCCTGCTGAGCGACAGTGAGGAGATGAGCCAGGAGTTAAAGGATAAACTTTCCGGCGGAGAGTTCCCTGCTGGTCTTGTCACCGATCAGTATTACCGCATGGCAGAACGAAAAATAGACTACGGGCTGATGGCCGGTATGGGGCTTGAATTCCGAACAGGTATCGGAAGCTTTATGCTCGAGGGACGTTATACTTTCGGATTGGGCGATATATACAGCAACAGTAAAGCCGATTACTTTTCCCGTTCGGCAAACAGGGTTATTTCTGCAAAACTGACATACTACGTTAAGTTATTCTGATATGCCACGCATATATAAACTTTCGCGCACAGGATTAAAATTTTTATACAAAGTACGCTATCACAGAGGGCATGGCATTCACTCTCCCTTTGTTTACAATCTGGTGACGAAGGTAATAGAAGAGAAAACACCTTATCATGCCTATGAGGATATAAAGTTTGCACTGGAAGGTGAACACAGGCATTATAAACTCAATAAGACCAATCGTTTTCTGTTCAGGATGGTGAACTACTTCGGCGCAAAAAATATACTCGAAATAGGTTCCGGATACGGTATCAATACCCTTTGCCTGACGGCAGCATCTACCGATATAACCTGTATGTCTGTAGAAAACGATAGTTCTAAATACAGGAAAGCTCAAAGCTTATACGACCGGTGGGACAGAAGAATCAATCTCCATACCGGAAATGACCTGCCCGTGCCGAAGCAGAAGCAGGACTGCGTATTTATCGACCTGAATAACTACAATTTTTCTCAGGTCGATTTAAACCAATACCTTCTAAACCTGTCTTATGAAAAAACCTTCATAATAGTGAAGGGTATAAGAACAAATAAACGTCATCAAGCGTTATGGAGAAGTATCATGAATATAGAGGGGCGTACAGCTGCTCTCGACCTCTTCAATGTAGGGGTTTTGTTCTTTGATACAAAGCTATATAGATGGAATTATAAGATTAGTTTCTAAAAGTATAAATGGATGAAGAAAAGTTTGATATACACAAAGACGGGAGATAAAGGAACTACTTCGCTGGTAGGCGGTACCCGTGTAGCCAAAGCACACGTAAGGCTGGAAGCATACGGTACAACAGATGAGCTGAATTCTTTTGTCGGCTTTTTGAAAGAACAGATCAGTGATGAACACGATCTGGATACACTGTCTTACATTCAGCACAAGCTATTTACCGTTGGTTCTTATCTGGCTACCGAAACAGAGGCTATACCTCCCAAAGCAGCCAGTATTATTACCGATAAGGACATAGCACTGCTCGAAAACGAGATGGACAAGATGGATAGCGAACTGCCTCCTTTGCGTCAGTTTGTACTGCCCGGAGGAAGTGAGTCAGCGGCAAGGGCGCATCTCTGCCGTACGGTTTGCCGCAGGGCTGAACGTTGCATATACAGGGTGAAGGAAGAATTTCCGGTCGACGATCATGTGCTAACGTTTGTAAACCGGCTCTCAGACTACTTTTTCTTACTGGCTAGGAAAGAGAGTAATAAGAAAGGGAAAGAAATATTTTGGAATCAGACTTTGATATAAGAAATAATGTTATATTTTTGCGGAAAATATAACCAAACTTAAGCAAATAAATTAAACTTAATATACTATGTATTGGACTTTAGAACTTGCATCGAAATTGGAAGATGCACCATGGCCTGCAACAAAGGAAGAGTTAATAGACTATGCTCAACGTTCGGGAGCTCCTTTAGAAGTAATCGAGAATTTACAGGAGATAGAGGATGAAGAGGAAATCTTTGATACCATCGAAGATATATGGCCTGATTATCCGAGTAAAGAGGACTTCTTTTTTAACGAAGACGAGTATTGACGCTCAGTTGTTGTAAAGGCTAACAATCAGAAAATATCTAGAAAGACCGGGGCAGTGGAAAGTTGTTCCGGTCTTTTTTGTCTATAGTTTCCACAGGATAATTAGAAATACAAATTGGGATAAGTGTACATTCTCGTTATAAGATTGCCATGTATTTCAAATACACTACAGAAGCGTTTATCCGTAAATGTTTTTCCGTTTGTATATTGTCCTGATTCGATTCCCTCTACAACAACTCTGTTTCCTGCCTGAGTATAAATAAATTTATCCATATCGAAGTTGAGTATTTTGATAGAGGCAATCATATCTTCATTTGCCTTTTCAAGTCCTTCAATTCCTTTCAATACTCCGGCGTGAGGGAAATAGATATCTACGTCTTTAGAAAAAAGAGCGTTGATCTTTCCCGTATCTCTTGAGGACACAGATGTAAAGTATTGTTTTACAATTTCCATATTAGAGGATGCTTCGTCCTGTGGATTACTATCTGCAAGCTCTTTTGTTCCTTTTCCTGACTGTTTCATATTCAATTCTTTGTTGTTTAATGTCGTTTGACCATAACTCCATGATGCACTCATCATTTGTATTACTAATAATAATCTTAGAGCTTTTTTCATTCCAATTCTTTTTAGGCATCCATTGTTTTAGTCTGATAAAAGACCTATATTTACAAAACAAATCTAATCAATTAATGCCTGTAAAACAATAAGTTACTTATATGTTGGCTGCTAACACGAAAGTTAGCAATACTGAACATCAATAGAATAGAAATGAAAGAAAACAAAAGAAATATTGTTGTAGTTGAAGGCTGCCCGCTAAGAACAGTGATGGATCGCTTTGGCGATAAATGGTCTATTCTGGTAATCCGGACTCTGGGAGAAGAGGGGACTCTGCGCTTCAATGAATTAGAAAAAAGCATTGAAGATATATCTCAAAGGATGCTTTCAAAGACACTCAAGTCATTGGAGCTATGCGGTCTGATAAACCGGAAGGTGCATGCAGAAGTACCTCCGAGAGTCGAATATTTTTTAACGGAATTGGGACATAGTTTATTGCCGATTATAGATAGCCTTGTAGAATGGTCTACAAATCATCTCGACGAAATAAATATTGCCTGTAATACCCCCAAAAATTAGCTATACTTTAAGAAGGATGGAAAAACCATTAGTAGATAAGGATTACGTATTACAAAAGTTTGAAGGCAAAGGTGGCTGGACTTATGTCGAGATATCGGAAATACCTATGCCCAAGACATCTTTCGGAATGTTGAAAGTAAAGGGTAAGATAGATAACTATGAGTTTTCCAATGTTCGATTGATGCCTCTTGGGAATGGTCATCTAATGTTAGTTGTCAAATCTGAAATAAGGAAGAAGATAAAAAAGCAGGCAGGCGATACGGTGCATATCGTTATTTCTGAAGACAATATGCCCACCGAAATTCCCGAAGAACTGATTTTGTGCATGAAATATGAAGACGGTATCTTAGAAAAATTTGAAACATACAGTGATAGCGAGAAAAAGACATTTATAGATTGGATATATTCAGCAAAGACAGAACAAACGAAAGTAGACAGAATCGCCAAAACAATAATAATGATACAGAAAGGTGAGAAATTTTATAAAGTGTGGTATTAATTATCATATGATATAAAGACCAGTATAATTTAAAGATTATGCTAACCAGAATACTCTTTTTTACTATATTTGCTGCCTAAGTATATGGATGCTAAAATGATATAATAATATAATAATGAGATGTCATAACTGTAATGAGTATATTCCTGAAAATCTGGGTATAAAAAAATGTATAAAGTGCGGAACAGAGTTAAATGAAAAGACTGATATAAAAGATGAAGCTCTACCTATGCTCCAGACAGAACAACCTGTAGAAATAAAATATCAGGAGTTAACCAAAGATCAGACAACTTTACTAGAGGAGCGTTTTGATAAAGGGCTAAAAAGTTTGTTATATGCATCTGTATTGTGGATAATTATTCTTGTATCCATTATAGTTCCAATTAGATTTATACCAACTAGAAAAGCCCATGCTATACAAGGGCTTGAAGCAAATCAGACATTTTCCGAATTTTTCGGAATTGTTCCTACGATTATTTTCTTGCTTATTATAGGTATATTTATTTATGGATTGGCTCTACGCCATTCAAAGTTTTTGAGTATCAGGAAGGACTTAAAAGAAAGAAAAACTATAACAATTATATCAAAAATTACAGATATCCGGGAATTGAAAGGTGACAGAGAAAAGGAGTATGATGTTTTCTTAGAAAAAAACACAGAAGGCTTGAAGAAGCTAAATTATCTGCAAAGTGAGTTTCCTGATATCCGTAAAGGGGATACTATAAAGGTAACATTGACGAAAAATGCTCATTGTGCAGTATCAACAGAAATAGTTAGCCGTAGTTTATAAAGGCCAACCCCTAAATTTCAGACCTTAACCCCGAATAATATTTACATGGCTTTCCTTCTTCCGATATTTTATATACTTTTGCAGTTTCTCATAATTAGTTAGAAAGCTATGTCACGAAAAGTAAGGGTGCGTTTTGCGCCCAGTCCTACAGGGCCATTACATATAGGGGGAGTACGTACAGCATTGTACAACTATTTGTTTGCCAAAAAACATAAAGGAGATTTCATCCTTCGTATCGAAGATACCGATTCACAACGTTTCGTATCAGGAGCAGAAGAATATATTATAGAAGCGCTTACATGGCTTGGACTTCAGTTCGATGAAGGAACGCATGTAGGAGGCAGCTATGGCCCCTATCGCCAGTCGGATCGTAAAGAGATATACAAGAAATATGTAGATCAGCTGCTCGATGCCGGAAAGGCATATATAGCATTCGATACCCCTCAGGAACTCGAAGCCAAACGCGCAGCCATATCCAATTTTCAGTACGATGCTTCTACCCGCGACAGTATGCGCAATTCACTTACGCTGGGTAGCGAAGAAGTAACCTCGTTGATAAACGCAGGACAGCAGTATGTTGTCCGTTTCAAGATAGATGCCGATAAGGAAGTTATCGTAAACGATATTATTCGTGGCGAAGTAAAATACAACTCTTCCGTACTCGACGATAAAGTCCTGTACAAATCGGCCGATAGTCTTCCTACATACCATCTTGCGAATATAGTAGACGATCACCTGATGGAGATCACACATGTTATACGTGGCGAAGAATGGTTGCCATCAGCGCCATTGCATGTATTACTTTACCGTGCATTCGGATGGGAAGATACCATGCCGCAATTTGCACACCTTCCGCTGTTGCTGAAACCTGAGGGGAATGGTAAGCTAAGCAAACGCGACGGAGACCGTCTCGGATTTCCTGTTTTCCCGCTGGAATGGAAAGACCCTGTTACAGGAGATATTTCTTCCGGTTATCGCGAAAGCGGCTATCTGCCTGAGGCTGTAGTTAACTTCCTTGCTCTGTTGGGCTGGAATCCGGGCAACGATCAGGAAATAATGTCGATGGACGAGCTTATCGAACTGTTCTCACTAGAGAAATGCAGCAAGAGCGGTGCCAAATTCGATTACGAAAAAGGAAAGTGGTTCAACCACCAATATATTCAGCTACGACCTAACAGCGAGATCGCTAATATCTTCTACCCTATACTTGAAGAAAAAGGAGTAGATGTGCCTCTCAGCTATGTAGAAACTGTTGTCGGTCTGGTGAAAGAGCGTGTCAGCTTTGTCAAAGAGCTTTGGTATCAGTCTTCATTCTTCTTTGTAGCTCCTGTTGCTTATGACGAGAAAGTGGTAAAAAAACGCTGGAAAGAAGAATCACCTGCTCAGATAGCCGAGCTTATTGATGTGATCAGAGGCATAGACGATTTCTCTTCCCATCATCAGGAAGAAGTGGTAAAAGGATGGATAGAAGCTAAAGGCTACCATCTCGGAAACATTATGAATGCTTTCCGTCTGGCTATAGTAGGGGAATCCAAAGGACCGCACATGTTCGACATTACGGCTGTAATAGGTAAGGGCGAAACCATTGCACGCCTCGAAAGAGCAATAAAAGAGATAAAACTGTAACGATGATGTTTTTCTATAATCTGGCTATATTCTTGTACGGCTTCATCGTACGCATAATTTCTCCTTTCCACAAGAAAGCCAGAAAGATGATCGTCGGACATAAGCAAACCTATAAGATACTCAGGGAAAAAGTCGATCCGCAAGCCAAATATATCTGGTTTCATGCTGCTTCTCTCGGTGAATTCGAGCAAGGCCGTCCTATAATAGAAGAGATAAGGAAGAGGTATCCTGAATATAAAATATTGCTTACATTCTTCTCTCCGTCGGGATACGAGGTACGTAAGGACTATGCCGGAGCGGATATTGTATGCTACCTGCCATTCGACAAGAAGCGCAATGTAAAGAAGTTTCTTAAACTGGTACAGCCTGAAATAGCAATATTCATCAAGTACGAATTCTGGTACAACTTTGTAAATCAGCTTCACAAGCGCGATATTCCTATCTATATGGTATCGGCTATCTTCCGTCAGTCGCAGGTCTTTTTCAAATGGTATGGCGGGGTTATGCGCAACCTGTTGAAATATTACAAGTGTATCTGTGTACAGGATGAAAACTCGGAAGCACTGCTGAAAACAATAAACATAACAAACGTCAAAGTATGTGGTGATACCCGTTTCGACAGGGTGCTTGATATACAGAAGCAGGCCAAGCAACTACCTATTGTTGAATCGTTGGTAAAGAAAGCCGAAGCCGAAGGCGAAAAGATATTTATTGCCGGAAGCTCATGGCCTAAAGACGAAGATGTTATTATCCCGTATTTCAATATTACAACTGACCTGAAACTAATAATAGCTCCGCACGAGATAGGCGAAGCACATCTGAAATATATAGAAAGTAACCTTCAACGCCCTTATATACGTTACTCGCAGGCTATACCTGAGATGATGGCAGATTATGACTGTCTTATCATCGACTGCATCGGGTTGCTGTCCTCCGTATACAAGTACGGACAAATAGCTTATATCGGCGGTGGATTCGGTGTAGGCATACATAATGTGCTCGAAGCTGCCGTATATGATATTCCTGTCGTATTCGGCCCTAACTTTAAGAAGTTCCGTGAAGCTCAACAGCTTTTCGAGCAGGGAGGTGGTTATTCGGTATCCGACTACCAGTCTTTCAGAGGATTGATGGACGAGTTCCTGCAATATGACAGTACTCGCATTGCCGCCGGAAAACATGCCGGAGATTATGTCAGGGCAAACAGTGGGGTAGTGAATAGGGTAATGGCTGTTTTGAAGCTTTGATCCTCCCTTTTACACCTCTATTTTTCTTCTAATAAAAAATAATCTTGTAGATTTGTATTCTAAACCATAGTTTTATGGCACAAATAAATAAGATATTTAGCGGGAATATCAAAATTCCCACCCCTGTATTCTTTATAGCTACTATTTTGGTTATCATGTATTTTTTGCCTCGCGAGGGTAAATACAAATACACCTATACCGAAAACAGGCCATGGCAATACGGATTGCTCACAGCACCATTTAATTTCTACATACACAAATCTGCCGAACAGATACAGCAGGAGAAAGACAGTGTTCTCAGGTCGTATCAGCCTTATTACGAAAATAAGCAGTCAGTAGCAAAGGATGTAGTATCACAGTTTGAGCAGAATGCCAGAGTAAAGAGTGTGCCTGCCGAATATATCAGCTATGTAAGTCGCAAGCTGAGTGAGATCTACAAAGGCGGCATTATATCCGTTGAGGATTACGATAAAGTACAAAATCTGAATAAGAAGCAGCTACAGTTGCGAAACGAAAATGAGATTATCTTTTCCACGCGGCATCTGGCATCCTTTTATACTCCGCGACAGGCTTATGATAAGATACTAGGCGATGCGCCTAAAAGCCTCGATCCCGACATACTGAAAGCTCTCGACTTTAAGCTTGATGTGAGTATTTTATTCGATGAAAAGAAGTCGAATGACCTGAAAAAGCAAATGCAAGATCAGGTTGCTCTCTATCAGGGAGAGATACAATCCGGTGAGAAGATTATCGACCGGGGTGAAATAGTAGATGCCCGAACTAAGAATATTCTCGATTCTTACAGTAGCGAGGTCGTCAGCAAGGTAGGAACAAAGTCGAAGCCCGGATGGCTTATTTTCGGTGAATTGGTCATGATTACCTTATTCATCATGTCGCTGATGGTATACCTCAGGTTCTACCGGTTGCATGAATACAACAATCGTAAGAATGTGATATTTATGCTCATCATGGTAGTGATATTTCCGGTGATTACAGGCTTAATGGCCGATACCAAAATGTTTAGCCTGATGTATCTGATACCATTTGCCGTGCCTACTATCCTTATCCGCACATTTATAGACTCGCGTACAGCGATGACTACCCATATGCTTACCGTAATGATATGTGCCCTGATGCTTCCATTGGCACAGATGGCACAGTTTATCGTTATACAGACGCTTGTGGGCTATATGTGTATATTCAGCCTTCGCAACCTGTCGGAGCGTTCGCAGCTTATATATTGCTCGTTGCTGATCCTGCTCACCTATATTGTGACCTATACCGGATGGGTACTATGTACCGAAGGAGATGTTTCGCTGATTAAGGAGAACGGACGGATGTACATCTACTTCTGTATCAATTTCGTATTCGTATCATTCGCTTACCTGTTGGTATATGTTTGCGAAAGAGTCTTCGGATTTATATCGGAGGTAAGTATGATCGAGCTATCCAATACAAACCGTCCTCTGCTACAACAACTGTCGGAAGTAGCGCCGGGAACATTCCAGCACTCTATGCAGGTGTCTACCCTTGTGGTTTCGGCGGCACACCGTATCGGGGCAAATGCTACCCTTGTACGTACGGGAGCTTTGTATCATGATATCGGTAAAATGGTGAATCCGGTATTCTTTACCGAGAATCAGTCGGAAGGAATGAATCCGCATGCCGGACTTACCGAAAAAGAGAGTGCCCGCATCATCATAGACCATGTGGCCGAAGGCGTAAGAATAGCTAAGAAAAATAACCTGCCCCAGCAAATCATCGATTTCATCGAGACACATCATGGTAAAGGAAAAGCGAAATACTTCTATAACTCTTATGTAAACAGCCATCCCGATGAAGAAGTAGATGAGGCTGATTTCACCTATCCGGGCCCTAATCCTTTTACCCGCGAAACGGCTATACTGATGATGGCCGATACAGTGGAAGCGGCATCGCGCAGCCTGAAAGATAACTCAAAAGAAGCAATTATAGATCTGGTGAACAAGCTGATAGATACACAGGTGAGTGACGGGCTGATGAAGAGTGCGCCGATCACCTTCAAAGACATTGAAGATGTAAAAGAAGTGTTCTCCGAAAAGCTGATAAGTATGCGCCATCTGCGTGTAGCCTATCCTGAATTGAAACACAAGGAGGGTGGCGAAGAAGAAGTTAGCATTTAACAATACCATAACAACATAAAAGGAAGTAAGTATATGAGAAAATTATTTTTAATGACGCTTGTCCTGTTAAGCGTTGGCATGTATGGCCAATCGTCAGGATACCAGTTTACAGTGGTAAAAGAGAATCCTATAACATCTATCAAAAATCAGGGAAACAGCGGAACATGCTGGAGTTTCTCCGGTGTGGCTTTTCTCGAGTCTGAACTTATCCGTACCGGAAAGGGTGAGTATGACCTGTCGGAAATGTATATCGTTCGTCGCAATTATGCCGATAAAGCCGATAAATATGTCAGAGTTGGAGGTAACCTGAACTTTGCACAAGGTGGTTCGTTTGCCGATGTGGTGGAAACGCTTGACACATACGGTGTATTGCCTAATGAGGCTTATACAGGTCTAAATTATGGTGAGACTACTCATAAACACGGTGAAGTAGAAGCCGGATTGTCAGGATATGTAAAAGGGGTGACCGAGAACAAGAACAGACGAATTTCACCAGTATGGGCAACCGGATTCAACGGTATATTGGATGCATATTTTGGAACTATACCTCAAAATTTCCAATATCAGGGAAAATCATATACTCCGAAATCATTTGCTCAGTCTTTGGGATTGGAAAGCAGCAATTATATTTCTCTTACCTCATTCAGCCATCATCCGTTTTATGCACCATTTGCATTGGAGATACCTGATAACTGGCGCTGGGCACTTTCTTACAATCTGCCGATAGACGAGTTTATGGAAGTATTCGACTATGCTGTCAATAATGGATATACTGTTGCTTGGGCTACCGATGTAAGTGAGATCGGTTTTACCCGTAACGGTCTGGCGGTAATACCAGACGAAGAAGCTCCTGAAAATGTAGGTTCCGATCAGGCGCATTGGCTGGGCTTGTCTCAGAATGAGAGAAACAGCCGTATCAGAACGAAGATCGAGCAAGGCCCTGTAAAGGAAAAGACTATTACGCAGGAATTGCGTCAGATAGCATTCGACAATCAGGAAACAACAGATGATCATGGTATGCAGATATATGGTATCGCAAAAGATCAGAATGGATCGAAATATTATATGGTGAAAAACTCGTGGGGCGAAACCGGAGCTTACAAAGGACTGTGGTACGCGTCTGAGTCTTTTGTAAAATATAAGACAACAAATATTGTAATAAATAGGGCTGCATTGCCTGATGCTATTGCCAAAAAATTAGGACTGAAATAAAATTCTGATATACATGCAGAAGCCCGATGAATCGTTTTCATCGGGCTTTTTCTTTTGTGGCAGAAATACGGTGTGATGAAGAATCGGAAGTTTTATCTATAAGGCGTATTCAGTTAACAGTTGACAACAGAAGCGATCTTTGAAGAAGTCTTAAGTGTACTAGTTGTAGGGGCAGTAGCTTGCCTCTGCCGGTTTGCTGGAATATCTTCGGGCAACCTAAGGGATTGCCTCTACAAGGAGAAAACAGTTGTAAATTTGTCATTTTTACATACGCTTCGCTCCTGTGATTGATAATTGTCAGATTTTAGTTAAATTATACGTGAGAAATCTTCAAAAAAGGACATGATGTGTAATATATATTGAGGAATTATGACAATAAAATAGCGGATAAAACCTGTATATATAGTATATGGTAGAAATGACTAAATTCCTTTTTTTGTTTATATAAATATCTATTTATTAATTATTTATGATTTTGTTGTTTCTTTATTTCACTTATCTATTTTCCCTGAATTTGTTTGCGTGTTTACTTTAGATTTGTCGGAAATACCACCACAAACTAATTTTGCGACACTTCACATAAACACGATAAAAACTAACAAATGATGAAAGACAAAATTTTAATAAGTTGTATATTTTTTACAACTGTATTTACGGGAATCAAAGCTCAGGTAACAATCGGATCAGGAGATCAACCCAACACAAATGCACTACTTGACTTAAAGGAAAAAACTGATGGGAGTGCCGACAAAGGTCTCCTTCTTCCCCGTGTCGCTCTCGTGGAGTTGGGCAGTCCATCCCCAATGACAGCACATGAAAAAGGAATGGTTGTGTTTAATACGGCAACAACAAGCGTTCTTATGCCGGGATTTTATTACAACGATGGAAGTAAATGGATAGAATTGGGTTCTGAACCTTGGATGGTTTCGGGAACAACAGCCCTCGCCACATCTAACACCGAAAATATTTACCAGATGGGAAATATCGGAGTCGGCACAAAGAACCCATTGGGGGTATTCCATGTCGATGGAGCAAAGGATAATACAAGCACGCCTACAGCGACACAGTTGGGAAATGACTTTGTTATTACATCTGACGGAAGTGTCGGTATGGGGACAGTTGCACCGGATGCTTCTGCCATTTTAGAGCTGAAAGCGTCTAATAAAGGCTTTTTAGGACCGAGAGTCGCTCTTGCCAGTATTACAGACAAAGCAACTATACCCAATCCGGCAAATGGTCTGTTAGTTTACAATACAGGTGCCGGGAGTCTCGATTATGTTGGTTATGTATTTTGGAATGGCAGCGAATGGCGGGCGCTGAATAACGGTTCTCTTGCTCTGGGTACAGTGGGTGGCATCACCTGTAATGGCGTTACACTTACTCCCAGCATTTACAAAGCAGGAGAATATTATGAAGGAACTATGATCGTGCCTTACACCGGATCGAATGGCGGTGTATATCCGGCACAAACGATAGGGCCTATAAATGGTCTTACTGCAACTTTGGCGGCTGGAAACTTCAGTGTAGGATCGGGAAATCTGGCATATACAATAAGAGGTACACCAACCGTAACGACTCCTGATGTAACTGTATTCCCTATCGAAATCGGAGGGAAAACTTGTGAGGCGGGTATCGGAGCCGGTGACGGTATTGCTCCGGGAGATCTGGTTTATTACCGTACGACATTGAGTGCTAGCCTTTCTAATGTCTGGTTGAGTGATTATGCAAAAGATCTTCCGGTAATTGGTGGCAAACTACGTCTCGACGCATGGTTTAACGCCTCTTCCAACGGTGGTAATGGTACGGTTTCTATGTATCCGAGATTGGTAAATTCATCGGATTCTCCGGTTAAACTCTGGTTTAGTGCACTTACTACAGTCGACCGTTTCAATGCAGGAAACTATATTATGGCACCAAGCGGATACGTAGAATTAGATAATGGAATTTATTACGGGTATGGATACAACGACATTATGGGCTCTTCAACTCCAAGAGGAACAGGGAGTGGACAAGGCGGACATCAGGAGGTGGTAACAGTAGACCTTTCTCTCGACGACAAATGGTATAGAATATATTATTTCCCGATTGTCAATAATATGAATACATCGTCAGCAGCAGACAATCAGAGGGAAATATACTTGTCTATCCAACGATTATACTAAATATAGCAATCAAATTTGAATCATTTGATTTGTCTTTATTTGTCTTCAAAATGTTAATTCCTCGTTTCTCCTCTGGGAAGACCGGAAGCGAGGAAACATTTATTCAAAGCATTAAAGGAACAGTTTAATACTAAAATAGAAAATACATACTATTGATTTTGCTATATAATGAAATAGGTATTTATTTGTTATCATCGACTGGGGCATTTTGCATAAGACAGTGTATTTTTTTCATTTAATGAATTAGATATTCATAACTTTATAAGGGTTGGTACAAAAAGACTTTTATTATTGCATTGAGTGATAAAAAAAGCACATTTCTGATTAGTGGCAAATATAGGATTGTCACTAATTTCGCAGTCATGGATGACAATATAAATTTTGTAGATGAAGTAGCAGGAAGACATAGATATACAATGTGTAGTAAACCATCTGAGTTAAATATAATCTTAAAAAGAGTATGTCTCAGGTATTTTTATGCGATAATAATAGCGTCTTCTTTATTCGCTGTTTACTACTTGTATGAAGGTATCGAGCCTCTCAATTATATAGTGGGTGTATGTCCGGTAGCGCATCTGCTTTTGATCGTTATTCCCTACAAGCTCAATTATGAATCACTTAGATTGCTCATACCTATTTACTTGGTTTATATTTCTGTGTTTCTATATTTTCAGGTTCTTTATTTCTGGCCTTTGGGACAAATAACTGCATTTATGTGGTACAGTATCATTCCTGTAGCTGCTATGCTATTTTTCAAAAGGAGGACAGTTGCTCTTTGGGGTATTTATGTTCTTGTACTTATATGTTCGGTATTTGTTGTTTCTCCTTTTATTCCTCAGGGACATTACGATCCACCCACCGAAGAGCAGTTGGCTGTTACAAATATTATGACTATTGTATTAAGTACAAGTTTCATTATATTTTTTGTATATTATCTCAATAAAGTGAGCTTCATTAAAGAGTCACAATCAGGTGGTTATAACATAGATATAGCTGAGGAGACTGAAGCTAAAACAGAAGCTGATAGGTTTGAAAGCTTGTACATTGAAATACTTAATTATTTCTCCGAAAAAAAGCCATACTGTGATGCAGATTTCACAATTACACAATTAGCTAAAGACCTTGGCAGTAACGTAAAGTATGTATCGAAGGTGATAAAGGATAAAGAAAATATGAATTTCAACGTTTTCCTGAATGTATACAGGATAAACCTTGTAAAAGAACAGATAGCAAAAGATTACCATAATAAATATACAATCAGGTATATATATATATTAATGCCGGTTTCAGGCATCAGTCGACTTTCAATAAAGTATTTAAAGAAATAGAAGGACTCACTCCTTCGGAATATATAAAGAACAACAAAACAAAAAATACGGAGTATCTCAGGTAAGACAGGGATATTCCTTCTTTCTTCATCTATATTTCTCTCATAGTTTATTATTGCGAATAATAGAAGTTTGTATTGTTACGAAATATCGGAAAGTTTATCTATAGGGTATATGTCAGTTAACAGCCAACAATTATTAGCTAACAAGAGAAGCGATCTTTGAAATAACATTCAGCGGAGCTAATTGGTGATGAGTGTACTAGAAAAATAGAAACGAAAGCTAGCAAGCTAGTAGACTAAAGACTAGTAAACTTGTAATTAATGTAAGGTTTTAGTTAAAATTAGGATAACCCTGTAGGGGCGAATTGTATTCGCCTGCAGATTAAATAAATGGGCGAATGCAATTCACCCCTACAGAAGATAAAAGTAACAGAAGTAAAAACAGTGCAGATGTGTTACCTTTGTTACCTTTTATGTTCTGCTCACTGTTAACTGTAACCTTTACATACGCTGCGCCCTTATGACCGTTGTGAGTTGTCAGGTTTTAGTTAAAATTACACTTTTATAAAAAATAATTTTATTCACGCAAAAAGACTGCGTAACGCCTGCTTTACTTTGTATCATCAAACAAGCGATCATTGAATTATTCGTTATATAAGGAATAAACAAGTGCCGTAGATAAGAGTTACTTCGCACTATTAATGCCCGGGTCGTGGGTTCGATTCCCACCACTCCTACTATTTAGATTAAAAATATGAAGGGAGTGTAGCTCAGTGGATAGAGCAGGAATACAGTCTCTTTTCGCCTGTCGCCTTGTTTTTATATACTCCTATAGCTTAAATGGAAAAGCCTGTGGAAAAATTGGATCTTACCACAGAGTGTGCGGATATCCCCGTTGCAGATTGCAGTGGGTAGATTTTACAGATGCACCGAAATTCGTAATTGTAGAGTAGGGAAGCGTATTTAGAGCCGTACTGCCTGCAAGGGAATATGAGTTCGAGCCTCATTGGGAGTACAAATTTTTATCTTTTTTGTTACTTTTCTAAAACTAATTTATCTATGTAGTAAAGAAGGTATCTTTAACAAGATAGAAAAAAAGTAAAATAATTTGCTGCTGCGCAAAAAGGTTGCATTCCGTGCTTTTTATTTTGCAGTATCAAATGAAGAGTTCTTTGAATTAAGATATAAACAAGTGCCGTAGGATAGGGTTACTTCGCATTAACGCCCGGGTCGCGGGTTCGATTCTCGCCGTCTTTCGAGACGTAGCTCAGTTGGTAGAGCAGGAAACAGTCCCTTTCCGCCTGTCGCCTTGTTTTTTAGTATAACAGAATGTCGTAGAAAAGAGATACTTCGCAACCATTAAGGGGGAGGAATAGTGAGGCCGTAAATCCGGCGAGACTATCCGGTTCGAATCCGGCTAGCGTGCCCCCGTCTCTAATCGCTTGTTACTTCTGTAAAAAATAATCAGGTGCCGTAGAAAAGGAGTTCTTCGTGGGATCCGGCGACACAGGTGCGATTCCTGTCAGGCGAAAGCTGGTAGTTGAGAGTAAAACACCGGAGTGTAAGGCCTTTTCGACCTGTAGCCCTGATATAAAACAAAAGAAGATGTCCCAAAAGTGCTCATCTGCTTCATTGCCAGCTTCATCAGTCGTAGGTCACATACTTTAGTATGCTCCCGTCCTCCTGAGAACCAGCGGCTTCGCATCTAAACACTTTTGGAACACTTCTGATTAAAATAGCAAAAGAGGCTATCCTTATTACTTGTGGAATAGCCTCTTTCTTTACAGTGTATATCGGGTTATTTTTTCAGTAATACCTTGTCGATAGCTTCTTTCAGGGCAGATTTGGGTAAAGCGCCCTGTGCCATTTGCGGCTGTTCATCCATCGGGATAAACAACAGGCTTGGAATACTTCTGATGCCGAACAATGCGGCCAGTTCCTGTTCTTCTTCGGTATTTATCTTATAGATATAGACCTCACCGTCATATTCGGCAGCCAGATCTTCCAGTATAGGGGCGATAACCTTACAAGGGCCGCACCAGTCTGCATAGAAATCTATCAGAGCGGGTTTATCTCCCAGATATTTAAACTCACCGGGATTAGCTTCATAATTAGCGACCTTCTTCAGAAAGTCTATTTTGTTGAGATGTATTGTTTTCATTTTCGTCTCCTTTTTAGTTGGTTCTTTGGTTTGTTTCTTGCCCGTTTGTCCGCTACAGGCACTGAATGTAAATCCTGCTATGAGCAGTAAGAATAATAGTCGTTTCATTTATTGCTTTGTTGTTTCTTGCTTTTCTTGTTGCACATCTGCCGTACTCATCTGACAATAACCTGTAATGCAACAGGAAGTAGAAAAGAACATTATGATGAATGCAAATATCATGCCTTTAATCGGGACTGACAAGTATTTCGGGCTTTTTCTTATCCTATTCATTCTTAGCTCCTTTCTTGAACAGGCTGAACAACAGGCTTCCCATTATCGCACCCCATAGCATGCTGTTGGTCGGCGAAGCGGTTATAGGACAGGTTCCCGTATTACATCCGATAAAGTACCAGTACAGATATCCGGTAATTCCTCCGGCGACAGCTCCGGCCAGATACGTCCAGTTGCGTTTGAATATAGTGATTAGCTTTTCCATTGTTCAGAGTGTTTTATATGAATAGGTTTACATTGGCATTCTCAGCCCTGTCTAAGTAAGCAGCTACACCGCCAATGGTAATATCGTCCATCAGCTCCTCTTTTTTGATGCCCATTACATCCATCGACATGGAGCAGGCTATGAACTCGACACCATTATCTTTGGCCTGTTGCATAAGGCTTTCGAGGCTGTCAATGTTCTTACTCTTCATAATGGAGCGCATCATTTTGCTACCCATGCCGCCCATATTCATTTTAGACAGGCTCAGCTTTTTACTGCTCGATGGAAGCATGAATCCGAACATCTTGCCCATAAAGTCTTTCGACACTGATGGCTTCTTCGCTTTCTTGATCACATTCAGTCCCCAGAAGGTGAAGAATATACTGACCTTCTTGCCCGATGCTGCTGCTCCGTTAGCAATAACGAATGAAGCCAAAGCGCGGTCGAGGTCATCGCTGAATACGATCAGGGTTTTGTTGTCGCCACCACTTGCTGGTCTGTTGGAAGCAGGTTGTGACTGTTTCTCTACAGTTGCGGTAATGACTCCTCCCGCATTGTCCATGTCTACGAGCTTAGCTCCTACCATGCGACACCATCCGTTGAGGTCTTCGCCGAAAGCCTGATCGGTCACTTTTATCTGTAGACGGTCGCCGTCGGCTATCTGGTCGTAGTTCTTTTTCAGTTGCATTATCGGGCCGGGGCATTGTAGTCCGCAGGCATCTATAGTGATTGTCTTCATTTCTTTGGGTTCTTGGGTTATAACTTTGTCCTGTACTTTTGTCGCACAGCTTGTCAGTTTTGGGATAGTATTGCCTTCCGTAGCTGCTGAATAGGTTTTGTAACCGCCCGAAAGATTGTACACCTCTGTATATCCGTTCTGTAGCAATATACGTGAAGCCAGATAACCTCTTAGTCCGACAGCACAATAGACAACGATCTTCTTGTCTTTCGGTATCTCTGGCAATCGTCTCCTGATCTCGTCTACAGGTATATTTACAGAGCCTTCGATGTGGGCAAACTCATGTTCTTCGGCTGTACGTGCATCGATTATGAAGGTCTGCAATCTGTCCGACTGAGCCAGTTCGTTCCATTGGATGATATTGGCCTTCTTCCTTAGGATATTGCCAGCTACGAAGCCCGCTATATTCACAGGATCTTTCGCAGAGGAGTAAGGCGGGGCATAAGCATGTTCTATCTCCTGTAGGTCATAGATAGTACCCCCTTTTCTGATCACTTCTGCAAAAAGGTCAATGCGCTTGTCTACTCCATCAAAGCCTACTATCTGTGCGCCGAGCAGCTTGCCATCTGTAGGAGAGAAGCTTATCTTGACAGACAAAGGCAGTGCATCTGGGTAATATCCGGCATGCGAACTACCATGTGTATATGATTCTATGTGAGCTATGCCCTCTCTGCCAAGCAGCTTAGACGAAGCTCCGGTAGCTGCAACGGTAAGATCGAATACTTTGGCGATAGAAGTACCTATTGTGCCTTTATATTGGTGCTTATTGCCCTCTATGATATTATCCGCTACGATACGTGCCTGCTTATTAGCCGGCCCTGCAAGGGGAATAAGAGCGTGCCTGCCAATAACTGGGTTGAATATCTCTACGGCATCTCCCAGTGCATATATATCCTTGTCAGAGGTCTGCATATAGTCGTCTACTTTGATACCGCCCAGAGTGCCCAGTTCGAGACCTGCTTCTTTTGCCAGTTTTGTTTCGGGGCGTACTCCGATGCTGAGTATCACCATGTCGGCCTCAAGCGGTGCATTCTTCTCCAATAGCACTTTCAGTCTGTTGTCTTGTGATTCAAAGGCGGTAACTCCTTCCTCAAGATAGAGGTCTATACCCTTTTGCCTCAGATGCTGGTGCACAAGGCTTGCCATTGCAAAGTCGATAGGCGCCATCACCTGATTGGACTTTTCCACTACAGAGACTTTTAGTCCTGCCTCGTGCAGGTTCTCGACCATCTCCAGCCCTATGAATCCACCACCGACAACAACGGCTGTTTTAGGCTTGTGTTCGTTTATATAAGCCTTTATCTTGTCCATATCGGGAACATTCCGCAGCGAGAATATGCGCTTGTCTTCCATCCCTGCTAATGGCGGTTTGATAGGCTCTGCACCCGTAGATACGATCAGCTTGTCGTAGCTTTCGGTATAAGTCTTTCCGGATACAAGGTTGTGTACCGTTACCATCTTATCCGCAGGTTCTATCTTTGTAACCTCCGATTGCACTCTGATGTCTATATTGAAGCGGTTTACAAAACCGTCTACAGTCTGCACAAAGAGCCTGTCGCGATCGCTGATCGTTCCCCCTATGTGGTAAGGTAGTCCACAATTAGCATACGACACATATTCACCCCTTTCAAACAGGATAATCTGTGCATTCTCGTCCATGCGCCTGAGCCTTGCAGCTGCTGTTGCTCCTCCGGCAACTCCTCCTATAATAAGTATCTTCATATTTTATATTATAAATATTTGTTATTAGCAATTATGTATTTAAAAAATAGTTTATTCTATTAGTCCTGAAATTTGAATAGCAAGTCCGGAGAAATCCATATTCTGAGCCTGCATAGCATCAGTCTTTTCTTTTCCCAGTTTTGTCAGGGTAAAGATCATCTGACGTTTATCTGTTGTTCCCATTGTACGCTCTATATAACCTTTAGCCTCTACGGTCGTGATTATTCGCGATACACGTGAATTAGACAGACCTACAAAATCACAGAGTTCGTTTGCTGACTTCGGCTTTCCATCTTTGAGGCAGCAAAGAAGCATTCCCTCATTGATGGTGATTCCATTTTTCTCCGCAAACTCTTTCTCGAAGTTATAGAGTGCTTTATATACATCTTTTAATTTACAAATCGGTTCCATTATTTTATTTGCTAGTAGAAAATATTTGCAAATGAAATTATTTTTGTTGATAAATACAAATTATTTTTACTTTTTATATTTGTCATGATGAATTTTAACTAAAACCTTACAAAGATTACAAGTTTATTAGTCTACTAGCCTGCTAGTTTGATGTTTCTTTTTTGTAGGGGCATCCCTTGTGGGTACCCGCTCACATAATAGACGGGCAGAGACAAGCCGCTACCCCTACATTCAATTCCAGTTTTTTTCGGCGCTTTGTTGCTCTCTCTCCTTTTAACTCGCCTTCGCTTCGTCGATCGTTGATTGGAGAGGGCTGGGGTGAGGTGCATTTTAACTAAAACCTTACATTAATTACAAGTTTTAGCTACCCCCTATTCCGCTGAACGATGTTTCTAGTTTTTAGTCTACTAGCTTGCTAGTTTTAATTGGCTCCGCCGATTGCTTCGCAATTCTTCTTCTAGTATACTAGTAAACTAAAAGCTAGTATACTAAATTTTAACTAAAACCTGACAAACCTGACAGAATTTCCAATATTTAAGTCTTTTAAATTTATGATTGGTTCTGTCGGTTTAATTCATAATTTTTTTCAAAGATCGCTTTTTCGATATTATAATTATATCAAAGCTTTTATATATAGATAAATAAGTCTCAAAATAATTCAGGAATAATAATATTTATCTATCTTGCATCTGAAAAACATAATAATCTATCCACTATGCGTTATCGGCAATCTCTGCTTCTCATTGTGCTGGTCCTTATATCATGTACAACTATTGCACAAACCCGTCTTTCCGATAGTCCCAGAATGAGTCCGGAAACATTTGTTTACAAATTATCACCTGATGATATGCGCGACCTGATGCTGAAGGATGATAGTGTGAGTGAAAAACACCTCCATAGCTTTATCACATCTTTTCCTACTGATAGAATGGTACCTGAAACCTTGCTACGGGGTAACTATTTGTTTGTAAATACCAATAGTAGCAGATTGCAATTTGAGATATATACTGTTGATGATCTTCATTATAGCTTTCTTTCCGGAGATAGAGTTATCCTTTCCCTCTATACAAAGAGCGGAGAAGCAATAACCGGAGCAAAAGTGAAGGTTGGAGGCAAGCAGGCAGAGTACGATCCGGTGACTATGACCTATGCAGTGAAGAAACATATTGGTGCGCGTAAGGTGCTGGAGATAGATAACAACGGGGTATGGCATTATATAAATCTTTCGCATGGCTGGGATCGTTATTCGCGTGGCAATGTGTTCTCAAACTATTGGCACTCACTGAAATGGGGTGTGGAGAAATCGTATCGTCGTGTAACCGATCTCTTCAAGGACGAAGACGACCGTTATTTCCGCACATCCAAATCTGACAAATATAAAGGCTTTATGGTGTTCAATAAACCGAAATACAGGCCGGGCGAAACAGTGAAAATGAAAACCTTTCTGATGACCAATAGCGGTAAGCCTGTAAATAAGCCTTTAGCGCTGCGACTGCATAGTTATCAACCGAAAATTGATACTATTCTCGCTGTGTTAAGCAATTATACACCAGGTGGATATGTTTATGAGTTCAAACTGGATGAGGGATTGAAGCTTACGCTTGATAAAAGCTATAGTTTAGAATTGCACGACCTCCGAAAAGATGGTAAATATTGGGATTCGGATTATTATTTATCAGGATATTTCAGCTATGAGGACTACGAACTCAAGAAAATCACCTTTGAAGCACGTAGCAATAAAGAAATCTATCAGAAAAACGCTGCCGTATCCATTTTCCTGAAAGCTGTGGACGAAAACGGGCTTTCAACATTCGACGGCAAAGTGTCTATGACTGTCTTTCCCGGTAAGAACCAGTATTTCCTGAAAGACAAAGGGTTTATACCTGAATTATTGTATAGGAAAGAAATAGACCTGAGTGGCGGAGGCGAAAAAGAGGTGATTTTGCCCGATAGCATTTTCCCTGCAGATGTGTCGATGGATTTCCTTGTGCAATGTACTTATCTGGGAGCCGATAATGAAAAGAAAGACAAGTCGTTGAGTCTGTTTTATAAGGGGAATGACTATGTTATAGACTTTGCTCCTACCGAAAAGGGATTGCTGATAAGGCAACTGAAAGACGGAGCCTCTATAGAAACTAAAGCGAAATTGACAGCCTCCGTTTCAGACGATGCAGATGCCTATGAGAAAGAAATAATGCTTCCTGCCGAGATACCGGTTGAAGGTCATATACAGGATTTTACAGTAAAGACTGAGCATACGACAGAGTTCTACTTTATGCAAGATTTCATAAAGGATTTTAAGAAAGACCCCGTCTCCCTGCAATTTATGAGATATGGCGATACCGTCAGGTTGGATGTATCTAATCCGCACGAGTTCCCTTTGTATTATACGATCTGGAAAAAGGGAAAAGTCATAGAAAAAGGCTGTACGCCGAAAGTGCAATTTGAAAGATTCGACCGTAGCAAAGACGACTATTTTGCTCAGATAGAATATCTCTTCGCCGGCAAAATGCGCAAATTAGATGCAAATGTGTTATATCCCGACAGGCAGATTGTAGTGTCGGTAAACACACCCGCATACGTATATCCGGGACAGAAAACCAATATGGAACTGTTGCTTACCGATGCTTTAGGCGAACCGGTAAAGAACGCCGATGTAACGGCCTATGCTTATACCTCTAAGTTCCTTTCGTCCAAACCCTCCATGCCTTACTTTGGAAACTGGAATTACGACAAGCGCAGATTTCTCCGGTTCGGCGATGAAGAAAAGGATATGGAAGAGACGAGTGGTCACCTCGACTGGCAACGGTGGAAGACGAAGATGAATCTCGATACCATAGAGTATTATAAGTTCCTGCATCCTTCTCCTGTCTACACATACAGCGAGTCATCTCCAAACGACATTACTCAGATATCACCGTACGCTCTCGTCAACGGATATCCGGAAGGGGTATACACTATATGGATAGACGAGCAGCCGCGCTATTTCAGGTACGCACAGCAGTTGAACAATTACAGTTTCCGGGTAAGTCCGGGTATGCACAGTATCCGCATGCGTACCAGTGACAGGGAAATACGGATTGACAGCGTCTACGCCGAAGCCGGAAAGAAAACAATTATCTCTGTTGATGGTAGCCGCTCTGTGGGGCGTTTACTAAGGGTAAATAAGTATGTAAAGACGAAAAAGAATAAAGACGATAGCGGTGTCAATATCCTCAAAAAGAGTGAAGCAGCCCTGCTCGATAAATACATGCTGACTGTTGCAAACAATTTCCCACAGTCTAGTTTCTTCGGTACGGATAAGGTGCTGATGCAGGAACCGACAACGATAAAGTATTCGCAAGGCTTATATTATATCAATCCCGAGACAGGAAAAGGTCTTAATACGACACTTGTTGGTCCTTTCCCTGACAACCGTTTTGTAGAATTGTCTGTAGGAGGGAAACCTGTACGTTCATTCGAGCCGGAGGGAGGATATGAATATACCGTCCGCAACGACTTTCTGAAAATGAAAAGTTGGACGGGCAATCCCGTGAATAGATATATTCCGGGCTATACCCCTGATCTGAATTTCAAGGACTATGTCCTTACCGAAAAGGATGTAGCGGATATGCGGACAAAGCGCATCAACAATCTGTTGAGGATTACCGACCCTTCCGTACCGTTTGTCTATGGAGAGAATGCCCGTAAGACTATAAAGCCAAAAGGGTTGCTGAAACTGTCGCTAGGTAAATATAAAGGCACTGAGACGAATATAGATCCCAAGACAATACTGATACTCGATAAGTCTGACAATGTTACTTACCTGTATAGAGGGAACCAGCGTATAATGGACTATGTGCCCGAAGGGGAAAAGGAAATCACACTTGTTTTCGACGACAATAGCTATTACAAGCAGTCGTTTACCTCATACAGTAGTGGTCTCAACTATCTGTCGATAGACTCTATTGTCTCAGGCATTACAGATGATCACAGTGTATGGCTCAGTCAGTTTATCGAACGGGAGATATTGTCTCCGGCAGAAAGAACATTCAATCCGAATCAGGAGGTGACCAAGACTTACACCCCTTCTGCATACTCGACTATTTATGATAACGAGATCAGTGGCAAGATAACAGATAGTTCGGGTGATCCTCTCATCGGGGTTACTGTTGTGCTAAAAGGAACTAACCATGCTACTATAACTGATATCGACGGGCTTTTCAGGATGTATGTACCTCACAATGCTGTTCTGGAAGCTCTCTATGTAGGATTCGAGCATAAGGTAGTAAGAATATCCGACTACCCCGACAGGATAATTGATATACAACTGCAAGAGAGCAGCCAACACCTTGAAGAGGTTGTGGTTGTAGGATACGGAACCATGAAAAAGCAATCGCTGACCGGTTCTGTTGCTACTATTGGCAGTGCAGGTGTTGCTTTACAGGGAATGGCTGCGGGTATCCGTATACGTGGTAGCAGTATGCCGTCAGGTGATATGTCTGTTGCATCACAGCAGTTGATGGATAAGTTGCATACGCTTAACAAGCAAGGTGCTACCGCCGATACACCTATCATTATTCTCAATGGTCTGCCGTACTCGGGCAGGTTTGAAGATATCGACCGACAGTCTATCCTTTCCATTAAGGAGATAGCTGCCGACAGGGCTATCCAGCTTTACGGCGCTCAGGGTAAGAATGGTGTTATCGTTATCACTACTGCTAAGACAGAAGACGATCTGGAAGACGAAGGTGGCGATAGCAAGTCGCTCCGTCGCAATTTCCGCGACGATGCTTTTTGGCAACCGACCTTGCGTACCGACGACAAGGGTAAGGTTTCCTTCGAGGTTATCTATCCCGATGATATTACCTCATGGAACACTAACTTCCTTGCTGTAGGTAAGAGCAGGTACACAGGCGAGTACAATATGACGGTTAAGTCCTTTAAAGCAACCAATGCCCAGCTATATCTGCCGCGCTTTTCCATAGAGGGCGACTCCATCAACGGAATAGGCAAGCTCAGCAACTATATGGACGATACCATCAGTGTGAAACAGACTATCTCCGTAAACGGTATTGCTTCCAACAGGCAGACTACCTTAGCCATGTCGCATGTAGATACCATACCGATACTGGCAAACGTAAGCGATAGCATAACCATACGCTATACCATGCAGAAAGAAGACGGATTCTTCGATGGAGAGGAGCGAAAAGTGCCAATCTACCCACAAGGCACACTGGAGACGAATGGGGTATTTAAAGTCATAAATGATAATGCGGAGCAGGTATTCGACTTCGATCCGGCAATGGGCAAAGTAACCTTGCATGCCGAAGCATCGAGCCTCGACCTGTTCCTGCGCGAGATACAGAAGGTAGACATTTACCCTTATCTGTGTAACGAGCAGATGGCATCCAAGCTCAAGGCCCTGTTTGCCAAAAAACGCCTGATGAACTCTCTGAATAAGCCATTCGATAAAGGAGATATCAGGAAAGTGCAAACCCTTATCAGCAGGCTCAACAAGAATAAGAACACCGATAATCTGTGGGGCTGGTGGAACAAGGACAAGACCACGCTGTGGATATCCAAGCAGGTGGTAGAAGCAATGCTGATGGCTGAAAAAGAAAGCTATACGGTCGACTTCAACAAGCAGGCAGTGATCGACTACCTTGTGGCCGGACTGAATAAGAGTGGATCGGCTTCACTAAGTAAGGCAGACCGCCTGCGCTCGTTAGAAATGCTCAAAGACCTGAATGCCAATCTCGACTTCGACAGATATCTCGACAGGTTGGGAGATCATCAATACTCAGGACTGTCCGATCGGCTTTCCGTAATGCGGGTGATGCAGTTGTTTGGCAGAGAGGTCAATATTGATACCCTTATGTGGAACTCCCATAAGACTATAATGGGTGGACTCTATTGGGGCGATCTCAAGGTAGATAGAGGCGCGACCTACTATTCTCCGGTGAACAACAATGTGCAATACACCTTGCAGGCATACCGTATCTTGCGCAATATGGGCGGACATGAGAAAGAGCTGGAACAGATACGCAGCTACTTCTTTGAAATGCGCAGGAATGGCTCGTGGAGCAATACTTACGAGTCGGCAAACATTATCGAGACCATCATGCCCGATATGCTTACTACAGGAGAGCAATATGCGGAGACCAGCCTGCAAATAGACGGAAAGACTATTGATAAATTCCCGTATACAACTGAGATAGAACCGCGCGATGTCATCGTAAAGAAATCGGGTACACTGCCTGTCTTCTTCACCGGCTATCAGCAGTACTGGAACAAGGAAGCTAAAACTGAGTCGAAAGGCTTTACCGTCACCTCCGAGTTCAGACAGGATGGAGTGAAGACCTCTGATCTTACAGCAGGTAAAGCAGTAGATATGGAGATCAGCGTATGGGCTGATTCCCAGTCTGAATACGTGATGCTCGAAATACCGATCCCTGCCGGATGCTCTTACGAGAACAAAAATCAGTCGTGGAGGGGCAAGGAAATTCACCGTGAGTACTTCAAAGAAAAGGTAACCATATTCTGCAACCAACTGGAGAAAGGACAGCATAAGTTCAACGTGCGTCTTATCCCTCGCTATACAGGCCGATACCATATCAATCCGGCTCGTGCCGAACTGATGTATTTCCCTGTATTCTACGGACGGGAAGGTATGAAAGAGACACGGATAAAGTAGGCAAACAGCAACTTTGTAGGGGTATCCCTTGTGGGTGCCCGCTATCACAATAGACGGGCAGGGCCAGCCGCTACCCTTACAATGCCAATTTTAACTAAAAACTAACAAAGATTACAAGTTTACAAGTTTATTAGTCTTTAGTCTACTAGCTTGCTAGTTTTAATTGGCTCCGCCGATTGCTTCGCAATTTCTCTTCTTCTAGTATACTAGTAAACCAAAAGCTAGTATACTAAATTTTAACTAAAACCTGACAATCCTGACAGAATTTTCAATATTATAATTCTTTAAATCCAATATCTTCAAAGACCGTTTTCCTGTATAGATAAATTCACCATAATTTTATACAATGTCTTATTGCTTATAAAAAACAAGTCGCGAAACAATACCCTGCGTATAATTGTTTTTATTAAAATATATTCTGATATTTGAATAATATAGAACATTCTTAAAAACAATATATCATGAAGTTTTTTATTGATACAGCTAACCTCGATCAGATAAGCGAAGCCAACGATCTGGGGGTATTGGACGGTGTAACTACAAACCCGTCACTGATGGCAAAAGAAGGAATCAAAGGAGTAGAAAACCAACGCAAGCATTATCTCGACATCTGCAAAATTGTAGACGGAGATGTAAGTGCCGAAGTGATTGCAACAGACTATGCAGGCATGATACGCGAAGGGGAGGAGCTTGCAGCTTTGCATCCGAACATTGTGGTGAAAGTGCCTTGTATAGAGGACGGTATAAAAGCCATTAAATATTTCAGCAAAAAAGGTATACGTACAAACTGTACGCTTATCTTTTCGGTAGGGCAGGCATTGCTTGCCGCAAAAGCAGGTGCTACCTATGTATCGCCGTTTGTAGGACGCCTCGATGATATTTCGAGCGACGGTATCGAACTGGTAGGTAAGATTGTAGATATGTATGCCACTTACGATATGGAAACGCAGGTGCTGGCAGCGTCTATACGCAGCACACAACATATCATACAATGTATCGAGGTAGGTGCCGATGTGGCTACCTGCCCGCTACCTGCAATCAAAGGATTGCTCAAGCATCCGCTTACCGATAGTGGTCTGGCTACTTTCCTTGCCGACTATAAAAAAGTGAACGGATAAAGACAGATATATAAAATGAAATATCCCTGTACAAAACTCTGCACAGGGATATTTTTATGAAAGTTGGTTTTGTTCTCTTATCTCGACAACTTTATTCCTATACGGAAATCACCTTCCCAAGGGTCGCCCGCCATCATATTCTCATGCACTGAAAGTTTATAGACGCCATTAACAGGAGTTTTGTAACTTATATCCTGTCCGAAAGGGCCGTCCATTGTTCCGTCAGGTAGTATTATCTGCGAGAATCTGACATTAGCCAGCGAATCGGGTGAAGATAGCTTTGCAGTCATCTCTTTATAGCCGTCTGCTACAAACTCTATATAGATAATCTGATCCTTCGTTTTATGTATCAGGGCATTTCCCTCGCCATTTACCAATGTTATATTTACAATTCCCGAATCGGAAGGGATAATAATATCCTCTTTTACCTGTAATGCATTCTCCGCAGGAGATTCGGTATTATCCTTCTTCTCAGTAGAAGAACAGGCATATGTTGCCAGCAGAATTACAACGATTACTATTATTTTATTCATAAGCGGATGATTTATTTATAACCTTTCAGTATAACATCCGCTTTTCTGTTTTTGTTTATTCTTCGGTTATTCCGGCTATCTCTCCTCCGTCTACCACAATCTCGGTTCCTGTGATAAAAGACGATTCGTCGCCGGCAAGGAACAATACGACATCTGCTATCTCTTTCGGCTGACCTAGTCTGTTGAGGGCAATATGCAGTGTTTTCATCTCATTGTTATCATCCATATGTGTCTGCACACGTCCCGGATGCACCGAGTTGACCCGTATATTGTATTTCCCTAACTCGAGGGCAACACTCTTGGTCAGTCCGCGTACAGCCCATTTAGAAGCTGCATACCCCGAAATAAGCGGATAACCCGTCATGCCCGCAGTAGAAGATATATTGATGATAGAACCACCCTTTGCCTCCTTCATCGATGAGGTTACGGCCTTCATTCCGTTGAAGGTTCCTATAAGATTTACATCCAGTATTTTGTTGAACTGTTCGGCTGTATATTCTTCAAACGCACCGTTATCTATGATCTCTGCATTGTTGATCAGTACATTTACATGTCCGAATTCTTTTTCGGCTGTTTCCACTGCCTTATTCCAGTCTTCGGATTTAGTCACATCCAGATGAACAAAACGTACGCTATCTCCCAATTCTTCTGCTAACTGTTTCCCTTCATTATCCACAATATCTCCAAAGACCACTTTGGCTCCTTCCCATACCAACAGGCGCACCTCTTCGGCTCCCATTCCGCGCGCGCCGCCACTGACAAGTGCTACTTTGTTACTCATCTCGCTCATCTGTGTATTTTTTAGCATTTATAAATCCGTTTTCCTATTAGTCGCTTATTATCTTAGACGAATCACACCAAATAATATTTTAATTAAATTTATAATAATTCTAAATTTGTTTCAGATCTGTATATCCGTGATTCTTCTTCCCATGGATGGTAACCCTGACCGATATAGTCGAATCCGTATTTTTCGTATAATCCGATATGATCGGTACTTAGATAGATGTTTTTAAACCCCGCTTTAGCTGCATCGTGTTTCGACTTTTCTAACAATAATGTACTATAAGCATTCCCTCTGTGTTTTTCGTCTATATACAACGCACATATCCAAGGGTAAAGATCCATCCTGCTGATAAAATCATTTGTGATAAGTCCTGCACAACCGATTATTTCCCCGTCTTTTTCCAACAGATACCACTGTGGTAGCGGCATGTCGGATGTGATGGCATGTGTGATGCTATCTTCGTAAATAACCGGATATACCGAAGGCCATTTATTTTGAAAATACTTAATGGCTATGCTCATATATTCGGAGTTCTCCCGTATTGATATTATTCTCATTTCTTTAGTGTTATATTACTTTTCCAATTTCCACCAGATGCTTTCACCGGTTTGCCTGTGTTTGTGCATTTCGCACTTCTCCAATACCCGCTGCGATGGTTTATTGTTTATTTCTGTTTCCGCTATTATACATTCTATACCGGGTTGATCCAATGCCCATTTGCACAATGCCTGTATTGCTTCGGTCATATAACCTCTGTTGCGATATCCGGCATTTGTTCCGTATCCGATTTCTACCTGTATGGGCGTACTCTCATCTTTCATGAAACAGGTACTGCCTATAGACCTGTTCTCCGATTTCAGTATTATTTGCCAGTTGGTATGCCAGTAATAATGTTCCCGATATGCTCTTGCTTTTGCATAAAGGCTCTCCATTGCCTGTCGGGTATGTTCGTCAGGGGGTTCTCCTGAAGGAGCTAACCCCATTTGCTGTTCCATCTTTTCTGTCTCGTCCCGAAACAGACGGAATTGTTCTACACTGAGCGGAACAATCCGTAGTCTTGATGTTTCTATTTCTATTTTCATTCCGGATTACTTTTCTGTGTTCAACGGTTTCCGAGCCACAATGTATCCGAAGCTAGTCCAGCGCCCGTTATCTACAGCCAGTGTTTTCGGGTCTTCCTCCGGATTCAGCTTGCAATAAGGATCATGTTCTGCATATTCCTGCCACCATAGAGTGGCATCGGGAGCATAACCTGCTTCGATGACTTCAAATCCTGCCGCATATATAGCCTCAAGCGTATGCGAAAGGCTCTTGAAGCAGTCCTTCCATGCAAAAGGCTCCTGCGACAGATAAGGAATGAGGTCTTTGGGCATTTCCGTCTCGAGGTGCATAGGTTCGCCCAGTCCGAATATACCGCCGGGTTTCAGCACTCTGAAAATTTCTTTCACTGCATTCCGGTATCCTTCTTCACCTTCCAGTGTCCGTATCATCTCCAATGTGGTGGTCGAATATGCATAATCGAAAGCTCCATCGGCAAAGAATGTTTCCGGCAAGGCTAACTTCATTGCTATAAGCTTGTCGGCAACATTCCATTCGTGAGCATTCTCCGTTATATAATCTACTTGAGGACGTTGGCTCGTGCGGTCGTCCCAAGGGTCTATAGCGACAGTAAACGTATTGTATTTTTTCGTCAGATAACAAGTCGGAAAACCTCTGTTCGCTCCTGCGTCCAGTAGTTTCTTACCTGCTTCTATTCCCATCTTGTCTGCAAGGAAATCTACTAGTTTCAGCCCGCCCGGTCCACTGCATTCTGTGTATATTTCGTCAAGGCTGATGTTTTGTATATTGCTTAGTTCATATTTTGTATTCATGATCGTTAATTGTTTTATGTTATCTGATAAAGCTAAAAGCTCTCAGTATTTTTAAAAAAATATTGGTTTTGCCGGATACACAAAGACATAGACGTCTTGCGTATACAAGCATAATTTTAATACATGTAAATAGAAAAGGTTTTGAATAAAGGCAATTATTCAAAAGAACCGAAAGGGATAATCTGTAAGAGAACTACAGATTATTTACCCCACCAATATTTGTTTGTTTGTAGAATACATAAATTTCGTTACGTTAAAGCAAAGGTATATATTCTTTTGATAAAAGCAAGATAGTGTAGAGATATTATTTACTATACCTTTTTTGCCGATATGATAAGGAACATAGGCCTGCGCAATTCATCACTGAATTCGGGATTCTCTTGTAATAACCTTTCGTCAGGTTCAGGCTCGGAAAATCCGGTAATCTGAAACCCTGATCCGAGTAGCCCGCTTATGTATGTAGTCACGGTTTTATGATATTTCATAACATCTTCGCCCAGAAAGCTGGCTTTGCGTATTCCCTCCCTGAAATAATTGTCGACAGGCCAGTGTAATCTGTTTCCATCATTATCATAATGCCAGTCCTGTGTGCCATAGGCTGTGAAGACAGGATGTTCAGCCGAGAATACGAAGTCTCCGCCTGTTGAGAGGCAATGACTGACTTTCCGGCAAATGGTGTCGAATGAATCTATATAATGAAAAGCCAGCGAACTGAAAACAACCTCGAACGATCCGGCAGGATAATCGATATCTTCGACCGGCATCTGTATATATTCCACATTGGGTGAATCGGTCAGCCTTCGCGCTTCCTGCAACATTTTTTCGGATATGTCGATACCTGTGACCGCCGCCGCCCCCTGTTCTATTGCATAACGGCAATGCCATCCGAAACCGCATCCCAGATCTAGTACACGTTTGCCTTTAAAGTCAGGGAGCATTTTTTGCAGGACGTGCCATTCTCCCGCACCTTCGAGCCCCTTTACCGAGCGTTGCATTTGGCTATACTGTTCAAAAAACTGAGGATCGTCGTATTTATTCTCTTTCATGGCATTTTGTTTTGTGTAAATACAAATATAGTAAATTACTTCTAGGGCAAACGCATGAAAAATATTGGATCGTATTTGGAGGCTTATAGGGGCGGAAGATATTCCGCCCCTATAAACGGTTAAAGCAATTATGTTTATTTTCACGCGTTTACCTTAAATTACTTCTGCGAACGGCTTGTAAGGATATATATTTTTTTACATTTGCAGTGAAATAATAAAGAAACTTTATAGAAGATACTATTTATGGTTGGAACCCTTGTAAATACAGGAGCTATTGTTGCCGGAAGCCTTCTGGGACTTATGATACGGTCGCGTCTGTCTGAAAAAATGACCGCTATCGTGTTTCAGGGTATCGGGCTGGCTACCATTGCTATCGGTGTATCCATGTCGTTGCAGACTAAAGACATGATACTGGTTGTGGTCAGCATTGTATCGGGGGCAATACTCGGGCAGGCTATCGACATCGACAAATACCTGCGGCGCTTTTCCGATTATCTCAGGAAGAAGACTCAAAGAGGAAAATCGATAGATGATGCAGGACAGAGTCGTTTTACAGAAGGGCTGGTTACGGCATCCATGCTTTTTTGTGTAGGGTCTATGGCTATACTCGGCGCTATAGAAGACGGTATGGGCAAGAGTCCCGATATATTGCTTACCAAGTCGGTGATGGATGGTATTTCTTCCGTTGCTCTGGCTGCATCTTTCGGTGCTTGCATTCTGTTTTCATCTATACCCGTGCTGATCTATCAGGGTAGCCTTACATTATTTGCGGCTTTCATTATGCGTTACATGAGCGACGATATGACGGCCAATATGACCGGTGTCGGCGGCATCTTGCTTATCGGTTTGGGAATCAGTATCCTCAAAATAAAAGATGTCAATGTGACCAATATGCTCCCTGCATTGATCATTATTGTTATTCTTTCTTATTTTTTCTAACACTATTCCTGTATTATATGTTGCAATTCTCCCAAAAGCTTTATATCTTCGATATATCAATCTATTCAGAAAAGATAAAGGTAGACCTTATATTTAGAGACTAAACTTTCAACTATGTACAAAAGAACACTATGCTGCATGCTGGCTATTTGTGGTTATTTCTCCCTTTTCGCTCAGACCGATGACGATAATGTCATTATTACCAACCGTATAGAAACTTATGTTTTTGAAGAAAGCAAAGGAAATACTGTGGTAAAAGAGAAATCCGAAACTTACTATGAATGTACGAAGAGAGGCACATCTATCCCCATCATGGAAATGTACGACAGCCAGACTACCCTTGACAAGGTAAGCAATAAGCGGAATGCAACACCTAAATACAATCTGTACACTACTGATGACATGTTCTATTCCGATGCTAAAGTATGTCACTTCGATCTGTCTTTCGACCGCAAGGGTTCTACAGGCGAGGTTAAGTTTGAAAAGACTTATAAAGACCCGCGCTATTTCACATCTATATATTTGTCCGAGCCTCAGTTTGTAAAAGAGAAAACGGTTACAATAACTATTCCGGACTGGATGAATGTGGAACTGGTAGACCGCAATTTCGCTCAGAATGTGACGAAAGAGGTAAAGGTGGATGAGAAAAACAAAGCCCATGTTTACGTCTATAAGATTACCGATGAAAAGGCTATGAAGATGGAAAACAATATGCCCGGCAGATCACATATTTTTCCGCATATATTGATATTGGCTAAATCGGCTACTATAAAAGGAGAGAAAACAACATACTTTGAAACTCTTAATGATCAGTACGCATGGTATAACGATATAGTGAAAGACGTAAAAAACGATGAGGTAATAATAAAAGCGAAAGCCGACGAAATAACTAAAGACTGTGCAACAGATGAGGAAAAAGTGAAGACCCTGTTTGCCTGGGTGCAGGATAATATACGTTACATTGCATTTGAAGACGGAATAGCTGCTTTCAAACCCGATGATGCACAGGAAGTGCTTCGGAAAAAGTATGGGGATTGTAAAGGAATGTCGAATCTGTTGAAATCCCTTCTGAAGGCTAAGGGATTCGATGCCCGTCTGGCATGGCTGGGGACTAATCACATCGCTTACGATTACAGTACACCATCGTTGTCGGCGGATAATCATATGATCTGTGCCCTGTTTTTCGATGGAAAGACTTATTATCTCGATCCTACAGTGAAATATATGCCTTTAGGTGAATATCCTCAGACCATACAGGGGCGGCAGACACTGGTGCAGGATAAGGATAAAAGCAAATATCTGCTGAACAGGATTCCCGAATTTACCCCTGTGCTGAATACCGACAGCCTGTACTGTGAATACACTATAGAAGGAGATATGATGAAGGGCAAAGCCGGACAATATTATATGGGAGAGTCTAAACAGGTACTCCTTTCGCTGATGGATGCTACTCCGAAAGATAAACTGGATGCAGCATTGAAACGTTTTCTGGAGGGTGGTAATTCACAGGATGAAGCTTCCGGTATACAGACTATAGGAGCTACTTCGCAGTCGAAACAGGTAGAATTGCTATTCGATATAGATAATAAGTCGGGACTGCAGCAGCTTGGATCTGAATATTATGTAGACCTCGATGCAGGAAAAGATTTTATGACCAATAATATAGATACAGCAAAACGTGTCAACGATCTGGAATTCTCGTATAAATACCATATTGTAAAAAATGTAGTGCTGAATATTCCGGATGGTTATAAAGTTTCGCATATACCCGATTCTTTCAATATAGCGAAAGACGGATATACATTCAGAATAAGTTACAAGCAGGACGGTAACAGATTGTTGTATCGTAAAGAGATTACAATCCGTGACATCTATCTGAGAAAATCAAAATTTGCAGAATGGAATTCCGATATAGCTAAATTGCGGAAAGCCTATATGGAACAAGCCGCACTCTCTAAATTATAATCCTACGATCAACATCAATATTGACATATAAATAGACAAATGCTATGAAAACCCGATTTAAATTATATCTGTGCATTATTTCAATTCTGCTTGTTCAGAATGTATTTGCCGATGATTACACCGAATATGCCAAAAAGGTAAGAGAAGAAGTTTGGGCCTGGGACAGGGCTGAGTTTAAGAACTACAACGTGCCTGCCGAGTATAAAAACGAATCGGCGGTAATCCTTGCACGTCGTAGCCTGATAACTGCTACACGTCGTAGCCGCTTTAGAGCAAGGACGACATTTACCATCAATAAGGAACTTCTTTATGCCAATACATACCGTACGATGGTAAAAATAAATGATAAGGTTGCACTCGAAGAATATTCCGAAGTGTCCTTCAGGGAAGAAGACAGGTCTTATGGGAGGCATGTAACCAATAAGTTTAAAACCATTGTCGGAGCCCGTATTATAAAACCGGACGGTACCATTAAAGAAGTCAATGTAGATGAAGCCGTATCTATTACCGAAGGTAAAAAAGATAAGGAAGACCATAAGAAGCTTGCTATTTCTGATTTGCAGGTGGGTGATATCCTCGATTATTTTATTCAGCAGGAAGGATTGGTAGACGCTTTTAATATAGACCCGATGCTCTTTATCTTTGTTGCTAAACACCCGATGTTATCCTACTCTGTCTACTGCGAAATAGGACATAAGCTGACTACGGAATACCGCTGCCTGAACGGTGCTCCTGATTTTACTGTTTCTACCAATGAAGATAAAGATATCATACTGGACGTGCAAAAGACCAATATACCCAAAGTAGAAGGTATGGACAGATGGACTTCCCCTTTGCGTGAGTATCCTGTAATTCGTCTGGCTATATTAAACAATGGCTCCGGTGGAATATGGAAACCTAAAACAGCGCGAAAAGACGGACTGCATAAAGATGTTGCACCTGAAACCATAATGGAGGATGCCCGTTCTTATTTCGGGGGTGAGAAGCCCGGCTCTCTTGGCGATGGCGCAAAAGAGGCAAGAAAGCAGATAAAGGATTATATAAAAAACAATCCGGATGTATCAAAAGAAGATCTGGCAGCTTACGTCTATGATGCACTTCAGTTCAATCTTGGGAATGATTCACGAAATTATTATTATTTCCAGAAAGTGTTACAGATGTTACTTAAAGAAAATAAGATAGAATCAAAAATCATGTTTACTACTAATAAGTATGGAGCCCGCAGAAGCGAGTTGTTCGAGATGGACGATCTTTTCCATTTCGTTCAGGCTAACGGTAAACAGATTTTTGTCTACAATCCTCCTTTTAATATTGCCGGAGAGGTTCTTCCTGCTTTTGAGGGAGAAACGGCTCTTCCTGTATTTAATAAAACAAATGGCAATAGCGAACTTAAAGTGCCGTTAACAGATGAGAACTACAACCGTAGCATTAGTAAGCTCTCCGTTAAGTTTTCTGACGATGATCCGTTGCTGCTTGTTATCGATCGCACTACCGATAATGCGGGGAATCTGAAAAAGGAATTTCAGCAGAACTTTGCTACAGTCGAAAAATGGCAGGAAGAAGTCCGCCAACGACTAGGCATCACTAAATCTGTGCAGCAGGAAATGGGAGAAAAGCGCAGTAGCCGTAAATATATCGACGATTATAATGAAAAAATAGAGAAAGACCGCAAAGACCTGGTAGATCGTTTCAAAGAAGAAATAAATAATTATCATGGTGTTGATCCGAAAGAGATATCCGAACATACTGTAATAAATCTGGGAATAACCCATACAAATCCGAATTTCCGTACAAATGTGAAGTATAGTGTAGAAGGATTGATAAAGAAAGCCGGAAACAATTATATCCTCGATGCAGGTAAGCTTATCGGTGCCCAGCTCGAACTGAAAGACGAAGCTCGCAAGCGCAGTGTAGATGTTTATATGCCTACGGCTCGCGCCTATGAGCATGATATACAGGTACAGATACCCGATGGTTACACGGTAGAAAATGTTGCCGCCCTGAATAAAAATGTAGATAATATGGCCGGTTCATTCTCAGCATCGGCTACACTTAACGGACAGGTATTGACTATAAAGACCCGCAAAGTGTATAAACATGCTTTTGAACCGCTTGCCAACTGGCCGCAGCTACTCGAAATGCTGGATGCAACGAACGAATTTAGTGCCCGTTCGGTCGTATTGAAAAAGAAGTAAGGTACAAGAGATGAAGACAAGCGAAGCTGCACCCATATGAGTGCAGCTTTTTTTATAAGTATGGGGTATTGCTCTTTGATGATTATGTAAGGGCGAATATACATTCGCCCGAGATGAGGAGAGGAAACGAATTAAAAATATTTGGTTTCCTTTAGCACAAAATGTATTCTTTTATTGTTTATTTATTACAGATTGTCGGTCAGAGATAGGAGTATAGCTTAAAATGTTTTAAAACAAGAGGACTTCTCATAGCAATGAAAAAATAAATAAGTATTTTTGAGTCAAGATTTGCAAGGTTATGGAAGAAAAAGTAAGGTTATCTGTATTGGGATTTTCTTTCAATCAGACGCAATCCGGCGCTTACGGGTTGGTACTGGCGGAAGAAGACGGAATCCGGCGGCTCATGGTAGTCGTAGGGACTCCGGAAGCCCAGTCTATTGCTTTCAAACTGCAAGGCTCTGTACCTCCGAGACCTTTGACTCACGACCTGTTTAAATCCCTGCTGTCGCAGTTGGGAGTTACCTTGCGCGAAGTCCAGATTTACAAATATGAAAACGGTGTTTTCTTCTCAAAGATGATATTGAATCAGGGTGAACGCATTGTGGAGATAGAGTCACGCACTTCCGATGCTGTAGGCATTGCCCTCAGAACACGGTCTCCTATATTTACTACAGAGCGAATAATGCAGGAACAGGCCATTATCTTCGACGAAAATTCCATCCAGGACAACGCTCGCGATGATGAAAAAGACAGCCTTGCACTAGACTATTCGTTGCTGAATCAGGAGGAACTCGAAACCCTGCTGAGAGATGCTATCGAGGGAGAAGATTACGAACTTGCTTCCCTGCTTCGCGACGAACTGAAAAAGAAAAAGAAATAAGTATATAGGGAATATTGGACATTGCCTATGTTACTTTAAATTTTTCTTCTCTTTCTTCGTCAGCTCTTTTTCTATAATATCTCTTGTTGAAGTGCTATGGTATTCTTCATCGAAGTTCAACTCAGAGAGTCCTTTCTCTGTATAAAACATTGGCATTATTATCTTATGTTTTAGTTCTTTGGTTAAATAAGATATACTGATACCTATTTGCGGGAAATCTTTCTCTTGTCCCAGAACTGCAAGAGGTTGTCCGGCGATTATGCGATCCCCGAGTTTTACCAGAGTCTGAGCCGATGTAATACATGTATAACGAACGATGGTTCCATCCCCATGTTCTATCGTTATAATATTTCGTGAACTTCTATCATACATTGAAACTCCTTGCTCCGGTTCTATCCTATCCCGTTTGCTATGCTCTACCTCTACCACTTTTCCGCTACGGATAGCATATACTGTATCCGCTTCCGCATAGCGAAAGACTATTCCCATAATGCTATCAACATCAGCCTTGCCAAGTGTGTGATCTATATTTGTAAAACGCGATGTATGGAGGGCTTTCCCTTCCGATGCGGGAAGAATATATGGATAATCCATACTGGGTTTTGCGTTATATTTCCCCCGATGAAAAGTATATGTATAACGGTAGGAAGTAGAAACATTGCCTTCTTTTGTTAATTTACAGACTGCACTATTATACCTGCCTTTTATAGGAATTATTGTCGTATTCCCCAAAGGAATCTTGCACCCTCGTAGCTCGGAGAATTTCAATACCAATGTATAAGACCCCTCTTTTTCTAAATTGACATCGAAAATAACATTGCTTGCCTCATTGCGTGTAGTAACCTGTATCTGCGCAGATAGTTGAAGTGTAAACACCATCGATAAGATCAGCAATAAAAGTGTTTTGTGTTTGATTTCCATAGTTTGTAATTGTTTGATTTATTTTTTCTTTAGCGAAAGTAGTATAAGCAGGGCGAAAGCCCTGCTAAACTTATGATATTTATTGATGTATAGAATCCATATATAGAATCATTCTTTTAGGGACTGTAGAACTTTTGGTTTCTTTTGGTTTATACTTTTCATAGTATTTGCTATACATAGGAATTACAGCTTCGACTTTTTTTATTTTCATGTCTTTGAAATAGTTATACAAATCATTGTTCCATCCATCTCTTTTGCTTAATTTTTTATATATATCCGAATTCCTATCACACTCTTCTTCCCATGTTATTAGTATAACATTATCTTCTCTATTTTCGTAAACTCTCTGACGCGCAATATCTCTTGAATATACATATATATATATACCTACAATTTTACTTTTTTTCTTGAAATTTCTTTGCGCCAAAAAATCCTTAATTGGTATTTGTAAATCCTTACTTACCTCTTTTAAAGTTTTTCCTTTATAGCATTCTGCCCGATCCATAAAATTATAGATAATAAACGCAGTAGTATCTGTCCCGAATTCAGTCAATGGCTTATAGGGTAAGTTACTCTGTGCTTTTCCGTTTAGAGATAAGCCAAGACAGAAAATAAATAATATTATTAAATTTTTCATAGCCAAGAATAACCAACAGGAGCTTTATAACTCCTGTTGATCGCTAGTTATTTATCGGTGTATAGAATCGATATATAAAATCATTGTTTTAGGGAGTGTTGTAGAGCTTTTAGTCTCTTTTGGTTTATACTTTTCAGAATACTTACTATACATAGGAATAACAGCTCTGATTTCTTTTATTTTCATGCCTTTAAAGTAATTATATGTTTCTTTATCCCATTCATCCTTTCTGTATATCTTTTGGAATTGTTCCGAATTTTTATTAAATTCTTCTTCCCATGTTATTATTATCCCGTTAATTTCTTGATTAGTTTCTCTTAAATAGTTAACTTTTTTAGAAGGATATATATAAATATGTATACCCGGTATTTTATTTTTATTTTTGAAATTCCTTTGGATTACAAAATCTTTAATAGGTATTTGTAAGTCTTTACTTACCTCTTTTAATGTTTTGCCTTTATAGCATTCTGCCCGATCCATAAAATTATAGATAATAAAGGCAGTGGTATCTGTGCCAAATTCTGTCAATGGCTTGTATGGTAGGTTGCATTGTGCTTTTCCGTTTAAAGATAAGCCAAGAGAGAAAATAAATAATATTAATAATTTTTTCATAACTATTTGCATATTGAAAGTTTATAGTCTTTTTTTGTTGAATTGTATTCCGCTTTAGTTTCCTTAAAGTCAAATTTCCCGGTATCTTTTACAGAAATCTTAAGTCCGGTGTTGTATTTATCCAGCATATGGGATAAAGCATAGATATAAGCATTTTTCTCAGAATAACCCATTCCTTCCATTTCATTCACTAAATCTTCTAATTCATCTCTCATTTTTGTATTCTTAAATCCACCTAACTCTCCGTCTTCAAAAAGAGAAGGATTGTTTTTTTGAAAATTCTTAGCTTGTGATTTATCATTTACCGAAATAAGGCATTCACTCCCGTCTTCCAGTAATATTATTTGTCCCTGATATCGGTTTGATAAGGCATTCATAGTTATTTCATTTGCCCTTAAAACAAAGTTTATATCAGTAACTGACGGGCCGGTAAAATTTTCTCCTCTTGTATGTGTATGCACATTGTAAACGGTATTCGTATAAACCTCAAGGCCAACACCACCTGATCCGGCTATTTCTTTATTTATGGCATCAGCCGAATAACTTCCATTATAATAGCTAATAGTGAATCCGTATTCAAGGGAAGACATAGCACCTACATAATTCCGCAATGTACTCATTTTGCTGGTAATATCTGCATTGCCTTTCATTGCACTTTCCGCATTACTCGCATTCATTGCCGCCGATGGCGAACAATCCGTACGTGTTTCGGGTTTTTTATCATCTGACGGACTATTGTCCGGTGAACCATTATTACCTCCGGTACCCAGCGGGTCTGTATAATTTACTTCTCCGCTACCGGTAAATCCTTCGTCTATTACAGAGGTCTGGTCATATTCATGCCATTCTATACATATATAGTTGCTGCTTATCAATTTCTCGCCTACATAACCATCCTGGTGCCAGCAATATTGAGATCTCCATACCGTTTTTAATTGCTGTTCGGGCACAATCATTGCATGTGTGATTTCTCCGTTACTATACCTCCAGCCGTTAATAAATTCGCCTTTGGTATCGAGGAATATCACCTCTCCGCTCAGGTCGCCCGCTCGTGTCAGATATTGGTTCCCATACAGCCGGTCTTTCCCTTTTTGCATATATTCCCATGTAGGCATCATTATCATAACGAAGGCATAGTCTAGCCCTGTATGTTTGTTTCGCATAACCACTTGCCGTACTATACTATATGGTCTGACTTCATCATGCGATTTTACCTCAGCAGTCGAGAATACCAGTTCTCTATCTTCTCCTAACTCCAGTGGCGACTCCACCACATACCAGTTGCTATCCGAGAATAACTGTCCTGCATTCCAGTCGGGAATAAGGTTAAATTCTCCGTTTCCATCGTCATTTTTCAAATATGCCGTTGTTCCCACATACTGCTGGTACAGCGATTGTGCCATAGCTACCGTCAGCGGTTCTACAGGTTGTTTTGTATCCAGGTCGGGGCTGTCTTCCGACTGGCAGGCATAGAGAATGGCTCCGAGCAGTAAAGGCAGAGCAAGCCATCTTTTTAGGTTTCGTGTAATCATAATTTCAAAAAGTCAATTAAAGTTTAGATAATCTTGTTCATTGCTAAAGTAAACCTGTGCACCGGTTATCCTTTTATCAAAAGTACATCAATAGATTGGGAAAAAGTACCCCCAAAGAGTGTCATATGACTTTTTAAAACGTATTGAGGATGTATATATACTTGATAATTAACAAATGATACTCATATGAGTATCTATCTAATATGACTTTTTAGAAGAGGGAAATGGCGGCGAAACTCCTTTTACATATTTATAACACCTACCGCCCTCAAACAAAATAGCATATCTGCTCTTTTTTTAGTAATTTTGTAGCCATTTTTTAGAGAATTATGTCCGAAGAAAAAAATATTTTTATAAAGGGGGCACGGGTCAATAATCTTAAAAATATTGACGTAGAAATACCCCGTAACAAATTTGTGGTTATTACGGGTTTATCCGGATCGGGTAAATCCTCACTTGCATTCGATACACTCTATGCCGAAGGGCAGCGGCGCTATGTGGAAAGTCTGTCGGCTTATGCCCGTCAGTTTCTCGGGCGTATGAACAAGCCTGAGAGCGATTTCATCAAAGGTATTCCGCCTGCTATTGCTATCGAGCAGCGCGTAAGTTCGCGCAATCCACGTTCCACAGTGGGTACATCTACGGAGGTGTACGAATACCTGCGGCTATTGTTTGCCCGTATAGGTAAGACTATTTCACCCGTATCGGGTCAGGAGGTGAAAAAACATCAGGTGAGTGATATTGTGGCTAAGATGCAAACATATCCCGAAGATACCCGTCTTGCGATCTTTACAAAGATTATTCTGCGCGACAGCCGCTCATTGAATGAACAACTCGAAATATTACAAAAAGAAGGATTTTCACGTGTAGAACTGGATGGTAAGATAGAGCGCATCGAAGATATACTTTCCTCAAAGGAGAAATATAAGGTCGACCAGATGCTTCTACTTATCGACCGTCTTACCTGCGACAGAGATGCCGCCAATATAAGCCGTTTTTCGGAATCTATAGAAACAGCGTTTTACGAAGGAGAAGGAGACTGTATTGTCCGTTTCTATATAGGGGACAGGATAGAATCGTTCGATTTCTCGCGCCATTTTGAAGCCGATGGAATAGAATTTCAGGAGCCGACCGATCTGATGTTCAGTTTCAACAGCCCTGTAGGAGCATGTCCTGTGTGCGAAGGCTTCGGGCGGGTAATGGGAATAGACGAAGATCTTGTAGTTCCTAACAAAAGCCTGTCGGTATACGAAGATGCTGTTGTATGCTGGAGGGGGGATAAGATGAGCGAATGGAAAAACGAATTTATCCATGCTGCGGGTAAATACAATTTTCCGGTACATCGCCCTTACTTTGAACTGACGGACAAAGAACGCGATTTGCTTTGGCATGGTGCGAAAGGCTTACATGGTATCGACGACTTCTTCACAATGGTAAGTGAAAACCAATACAAGATACAATACAGGGTGATGCTTGCCCGATACAGAGGAAAAACTACCTGTCCGTCCTGTAAAGGTGCACGACTCAAGCCACAGGCACTGTATGTGAAAGTAGGTGGGCGCACTATTGCCGATCTGGTACTGATGCCGATAACCGAACTGAAAGACTTCTTTGATTCACTCAATCTGGACGAAACGGATGCGGCGATAGCAAAACGCCTGTTGACCGACATCAATGTACGCATACAATACCTGCTGAATGTAGGCTTGGGTTATCTTACGCTGAACCGTCTTTCAAATACCCTATCGGGTGGAGAAAGCCAGCGTATCAATCTGGCGACCTCTTTAGGCAGCAGCCTTGTAGGTTCGCTCTACATACTCGATGAACCCAGTATCGGGCTACACTCGCGTGACACCGATCTGTTGATAAAAGTTCTGCATGAGCTTAAATCGATCGGTAATACGGTAGTTGTAGTAGAACACGATGAGGAAATTATCCGTGCAGCCGATTATATTATAGATATGGGGCCTAAGGCCGGACGATTGGGTGGTGAGGTCGTATACCAGGGCGATGTTGCCGGACTGAGAAAGCAGACGGGCAGTTATACTGTTCGCTATCTGAATGGCGAAGAGAAAATAGATGTGCCGAAAACCCGCCGTAAGTGGAACAACTATATAGAAGTAAAAGGGGCAAGACAAAATAACCTGAAAAATATCAATGTGAAATTTCCGCTGAACGTGATGACTGTGGTAACAGGTGTCAGCGGTTCGGGAAAGTCTTCTTTGGTTTGTGACGTATTCTATACCGCCCTTGAGCGGCACTATAAAGGAAAAGGCGAGCAGATTGTGCAATACAACGGACTGGAAGGAGATCTTAAGCTGATAAAGGAGATAGAAATGGTAGACCAGAATCCGATCGGTAGGTCGACCCGTTCCAATCCTGTAACATATATAAAGGCATACGACGAAATACGAAAATTGTTTGCCGATCAACCTTTGGCGAAACAGTTGCATTTTACACCTGCCTTTTTCTCGTTCAATGTTGAAGGTGGCCGTTGCGAAGAATGTGCCGGAGAAGGTAAGATACTTGTAGAAATGCAGTTTATGGCCGATGTGCTGCTCGAATGCGAAGTGTGTAAAGGAAGGCGTTTCAAACAGGACATACTCGATGTGCAATATAAAGGCGCAAGTATACACGATGTGTTGGAAATGACTATCGACCAGGCTATCGAATTCTTTGAAGAAGGTAAAGGTACTACCGAAAAGAAAATAGTGAAACGACTGAAACCGCTACAGGATGTCGGTCTGGGTTATGTTAAGCTGGGGCAGTCTTCATCCTCACTTTCGGGTGGAGAAAACCAGCGTGTGAAGCTTGCATTCCATCTGGTAGAGGAAAAGCCGGAGCCGACTTTGTTTATCTTCGATGAACCTACTACAGGATTGCACTTCCATGATATAAAAACATTACTGAAAGCTTTCGATTCTCTGATTAAACGAGGGCATACCATTGTGATAATCGAGCACAATATGGATGTGATTAAATGTGCCGATCATATAGTGGATATAGGCCCCGAAGGAGGAAAAGAAGGCGGCTATGTCGTTTGTGAAGGAACACCTGAGCAGATTGTGAAATGTAAGAAATCTTATACAGGTCATTTTTTGAAAGAAAAGCTATAAATTTCTATTCTGTATATAATATCAAACTAAATACATAAAAGCCCCGGGAACAAATGCGCTCTCGGGGCTTTTAATTGGAGTGAATAAAAGTTTGAAATTAAGTTTTTATGTTTATAATTAATTTTTCTTACATCTTACAGATATCATATTTATAAATGTGATAGGATAACGTGCTGCCTGATTGGTTTCCGAATCGAGGCATGCAGTTCCGGTACTGAGACTCGACGGGCTACTTGGTGTTTTACTAAGCCAGAAATAAGCTCTTCGCCCTAGCATGTTCACATCAGGTACCATTGTCGTGCTATTATAATATACCGAGCCTAAAAGATTCCCGTTAAATCCTCCCTGTTCGCTACTCCGGCTTTTTCCGTTCGGAGCATCTTCTTGCGACTGCATGTTGAAACCCGTATTCTCATCTATATCGCTGTGTGCATACAGACAGGGATTTTCCCTTACGGCTCCTACCAGTCCGATCCATTCGGCTTCTGTTGGTAAATGCCATCCATTGGGGCAGATTCCCTGTCTGCCTTCAAGTGTGGCTCCCGCAGATAGTTCCGCTTGTGTAATCCTTGCAGCTGCATACAAATTGTAAACATAACCGTGATGTGAGTTGTCTTTCAAGTCGCTTTGGCTCAATTTCGGATAATAATACATTTGGCTTCTAAATTCTGGGTCTGTATCCGCTTTTGGTGCAGACAGGTTTAGCCCTGCTGTTGTACCATCGGGCCATCTTTTAGCTCTGAGGTTTTCGAGCATCCACCAGCCGGCATCACCGAATTTCCCTATTTTATAGACTTCGGTCTCATTCTGATGACGGTCGTCTACTAATACACTGGTTTCGCTGGGAAAAATGTTTTCTTTCAGATTGATCCATTCTTCTCCGTTCCATGTATATACTCCGGCATATATATTGTTGCAAAGGTCATCATTTGTATTATATACAACCATTCCTGCATGGAGTTCATCTTCTGTAACCTTTTTATTATCCGTGTTATTCTCATAATCGGCATCTCCCAAAAACATGGGGAACAAATCTGTCATGCTGCTAAGGGACACTCTCGGCAGTCCCATCCCTTTTTCCGAAGTCCATCCTGTGTTTTCTTTCAGGTCGAGCATAGTACCTGTTTCGGGTTTATGGCCTGAGCCAACCGTTACCTGTGCCCATACTTTACTCTCGGTGGAGACAGTAATTAAAAAAAGTAGCAAAGCTATATGTTTTTTCATATTCTTTTATGTTTATTCTGTGTATTCTATATTTAAATGATAAGACAGGACTCAATGCCTTCAAGAACTTATTTACTACTTTCCCAAGCGGTATTTTTTAATGTGCGGATATGAAAATTATGAAGACAAAAAATAATTACATAACCTGTTAGTCTGTTCTTGGCAGGCATTGAATTCTATCTCTTGTATTATCTGTCTATTTCCTGTATTTCGGGCAGGTGTGTCACTTTCTTTTCAGATACGTTGCTCGCTGCTTTTGATGTCGACCTTTGCATGTTATCTTTCACACAGCGTATAGGAAGCATATCTACATAAGCCGCACCGATATACTGAACTTCTCTACTTTTATGGCTCAGATTGGCTGCACTTCTAGCGAGTGTAGCGTGGTAATCCTTGTTGTCGCTAGCCCAGATTGTGAATCTTGCTCCAAAGTCGAGTGCTTCTGTTTCCCCTGTCAAGTTGTTATACGAGACTCTTCCCGTCAGGCTTGCATTAAAGCCTCCTTCTTGTGGGCTGCGGCTTTTTCCGTTCGCCGTTCCTTCTTGCGATTGCATATTGAAGCCCATATCGCTCTGTATGTTACTATGGGCATATTTGCATGGCTCAAGATATACCGCTCCGCCTAAGAGAGCAAATTCATTAAGTGTTGGTATGTGCCATCCATTAGGACAGATGCCTTGCATTTCTGCTGTTTCTGCACCGGCCGAAATTTCAGCTTGTGTCAGCCCTGAAGCTGCGTACCAGCTGTAGAAGTAACCATATTCAGGGTGTGCATTTAAAGTATTGGGATCATTTAGCGGATACCAAAATAAAGGATCTCTTTGTCGGGGATCATTATTTGGTAGCGGCTGTTCTTTAGATATGCCTGAGGTGTTTCCATCAGGCCATCTGTCTGCTCTCAGGTTTTCTAGCATCCACCAGCCTGCGCCGTTTCCGAATTTTCCGATTATGTATTTTTCCGGCTTGTCGGGGTTGCGGTTGTCTACTAGGATATCTGTTTCGCTCGGGAATATACCTTCTCCTAGCAGAGTCCATTGTTTACCGTCCCATACCTGAGCACCTGTATAAAGGTCTGTACACATATCGGGATTTACGTTGTACACCATAAGTCCGGTATGGATCTTGTCTTCGGTTTCTTTCTTGTTGTTTGTGTTGTTTTCATAATCGGTATCTCCTGCAAACATAGGATATAGCTGTGTTTTATCCGTCAGACCCACACGCGGTAGCTTCATCCCTTTAGTGGCAGTAGTGTTGTCGGTAGAAGGGTCGGTCGAGTTATACTCTTTTATGTCCAGAATTGCGCCGGTGTTGGGCACAAGATCTGAGCCGATCGTAACCTGAGCATATAGCCCCGATTGCGAAAATACTGCCATGGCTATAGCCACAGGCAATAGTTTTGAATAAAGTTTTTGTCTCATTATCAATACAAGTTTTCTGTCTGTTGTTGAAAAGGTTTCACTATCAGTCTTCATCAAATAATAATGGGGGCAAAGATAGCCCCCGCTTTCTGACGTCGATTCCCAATTCCGCAAAACGCGATTCCCAGTTCCGCAAATAATAAGATTCCTTATTTCGCAAAATTTTCATTGTCAGCTGTTTGCTAAATTGATAAACCTGCCGGATGCAAATTATGCTCCGGCAGGTTTAGGAATCTGTATTAATAAATCTATAAAAACAGATTGTGGGAAATTACTTCTCCTTTTCTTTTTTGATTAGGCAATTCTCTGTCTTTTATTGCTATATTCTGAAACTCCTTAGGCGTTAGCTCATATTTTTGTTTAAAGAGCCGGTAAAAAGTGCTTTTGTTGTTGAATCCTACTTTCATATATATATCGTCAATAGATAATTCCGCGCTATGACTTAACAGGCGTCGGGAATAGTTCAGGCGGTAATCGTTTATGTATTCCATAAAGGTCATATTTTTATTTTCCTGTATTGCCTGTGTAAGATATTGCCTGTTGGTTCCCAGTTCCATAGCCAGAGATTCACGTGTAATGGTGGGGTCACAGTATGCTTTGGTTTCATTCAGCAGGGTTTCTGCCCGCTCGAATAGTGAGAGCTGCGAAGCCTCGTCCCTTTTTGATAAGATGATTTTTTGAATTTTTTCCTGTTGTTCATCCTGTTCGTTATATTGAGAGAATAATTTCCTGTTTTTGCGTTTCAGCACTATTGCATTTCGCATCATCAATATTGCGGTAGCAAGTAATAATATACAGATAATAGTAAGAAAGATTACGAGTTGTTGTGTATTCTTTATTTTCAGGGCATCCTGCTCTGCATTATTTTTCAGTTTATCTACCTGATAGATGGTTTGCAGCTCGTTCAGCTGCCTGTGCGCATCGGCCAAAGCTATAGAGTCTGTATATTGGGCGTGTTCCGATTGTAACTCAAAGGCATCTTTGTAATTATGGTTTAGTGCCAAAATCTCTATTTTTTCCTGCATGGCGCTGTGATAGCCGGTTTTGTTATTGGTTTCTTTAAACTTAGTCACTACCGGCTCTATGTAAGAAAGCGCTGTTTTATAATCTCCCTTTCCGCGGTAATATTTGGCTCGTGTAGATTGTATGTAGTAATAATATATATCCGACTCCTTCTTTTCCGTTATTATATCCAGTGTGTCGAGTGATGCTTTGGCCTCATCGAGTCTTCCCAACTGTATAAAGATGGAGACCTTATTCATATTCAGCAATGTCAGCAGGGTTTTGTTATCTCTTTTTTTGTGATATTTGTTGATATATACCTGTGCAGAGTCACAGTAGATAAGTGCTTCATTGTACTTTCTCATGCTGGTCTCCAGTTGCGCTCCTCTCAGAAATACATAGGGCATCTGGTAATGTAAATTGAGCCTAAATTTATTTCTGATATCAAGCATTTGAAGAAAAGCGGATTCGGCCTGATCCCATTCTCCCATCATATTGTATATATCAGATATGAGGCCGTACACATGGAATTCATTGTTTTTATTATTCTGTATCTTTGCCAGCAGTGTTTTAGCTTTCTCCAATGCTGTATTTGTATTGCCATACATCATTTCCCATTCGATGAGTGATGTCTCTATTCCGAACATTTCTTCTTCCATATCCGATTTTCCAAAGTAATATTTGGCTTGGTCTGCAAAGAAGGATATACTATCTTTCTGTTCGGTATTGAGGGCTGTCAATAGCATATATTTGTATGCCAGTGCAATACAGGAGTCGCTGTTTTGTTTGATAGCCTCATGCCTCAAAGTACGTGCTTTCTCGAATCCGTCGTGCGAAAATATTGAAGCTCTGGCTTCTGTTGCGAGTGAAAGCAGAGAAGTGTCAGTACTAGGCATAACCTGTTTTTCTTGTTGCTGGTTACAAGCGAGTAACCCGAATACTACACAAATGAGATGTGTGTACCTGCGAAGTGTTTTTTTCATAAGAAATAGTTGATGAAATAAATTATGCCTGTCAGTCCCGGACAGACTTTTTTATATGCAGAGCGTGGGACTTAACTTTGTTGATTTCCGTATTTTACTGGCATAGAGAAAGTCGGTTACTACAGGTTTGGTCAGTAAGAGCATTGGCTATACCTTCCCCATACCGAATTTAGTTCGGATACAAAAAGTTTACGCATCTGAATAATTTCATCCCTTCTATTTCACTCCGGAAAGGTAGATGATAGACTCTGATTAGAGACTGTTCTGTTATACAAAGATATAAAAATATTGAAATGTATGATTGAAGAGATCATTTGTTAGAGGCAATAATGTTTGTCATATTTATTCCAATATATGTGACAACGAAAGCTGGTTTCCGGTTAGATATTTATGCTTTTTGTCTGTGTAAAGCAGTATTTTGAAATTATATTATTAAGGTGCTGATTAGTAATTTCTTGTTGGAACAGGCAGAGATTGGATTTGGTGTATATAGACAGGAAAATCAGATACAAGGATTTGGTGCTATTATTGATTGTGAATAAAGATTTATATATAATTTTGTTACCTTTGTTCATCGATAGAAATATGGCCAAGAATCTGATACTTGCTTGTAGACTAAAAGCGAATTAGTGGTATTAATAGTAATAAATGGATAATTTAAATTCATCCAATTTCAAGGCATTCTATGTGACCTATTACGATAGGTGTTTCCTGTTTGCTAAATCATACGTTCACAATGATTTAGTCGCAGAAGATATCGCATCCGAAACCCTGATTAAACTATGGGAATTGTCTGAAATAGAAGAAATTGAAAGTCCATCCAGATTGTTGTTCGTGATACTGAGAAACAAAGCATTGGACTATCTTAAACACGAAAAAATAAAACAAAGCGCATTGGAATCTATGTCTACTTATGCAGACCGCGAACTTGAAATTCGTATATCTACATTAGAAGCCAGTAATCCGGATAAGATTTTCGCAGACGATATTCAGAATATCCTGCATACTACTATGGCCGCTCTGCCCGAACAGACCAGAAAGATTTTCGAGATGTCGCGTTTCAAAGATGTATCAAAGAAAGATATAGCCGATCAATTTGAAATATCTGTAAAAGGCGTTGATTATCACATATCTAAAGCCCTGTCTTCCTTGCGCGAAAACCTGAAAGATTATTTCCCTATTTTCCTGTTCTTTTTATATTAACAAAATTTAACTACATCCTGACTAGTAGCTTGCCTCAGTCAGTCGTATTATATATACTAAGGGAAAATAAATTCCTTTAGTTATATATGAAAAACAATGGATCACGAAATTCTTCAACGATATATTGAAGGTAACTCTACTCAACAGGAAAAAGAAGATGTAGCCCGATGGTTGGATGCCGACGAGAAACACATGCAGGAATTTTTACTCCTGAGGAATGTATATGATGTATCCCTATGGAGAGGTAAAGATACCTTTGCTAAGATAGAAGAAGAACATTCCGATGAGAACGGAAACAGCAATAATAAAAGAAGAATAAAACTAGTACGCGAATTCCTTAAGATTGCAGCTGTCTTCCTGCTTGCATTGGGTTGTTATCATTTGTTCCTATCGCCGGGTATGCAAATCCAAAACACTAATGTTGCATTACAGACTGTATATGCTCCTGAAGGACAAAGAGCCGAAGTTGTATTGTCCGATGGAACGAAAGTGTGGTTGAATGCAAAATCCAGTATAACCTTCCCGAATGACTTTTCCGGAGCCGAGCGCCTTGTCAAACTAGACGGTGAAGCTTATTTCGATGTTACGCATGACGACTTGAAGAAGTTTGTTGTAAAAACAGATGAATATCAGGTAAAAGTACATGGTACCGAGTTCAATGTAAATGCCTACAGCAACAGCAGTGTTTTTGAAACCGCCCTGATAGCGGGTTCGGTAGAAGTCGTTTCCAACGCAACGGCTGAAAGTATAATGTTATCGCCCAACAAAAAAGTATATGCAGAGAATAATAAGCTTGTACTCACCGATTTAGAATCTCAGGATCAGTTCCTGTGGAAAAAAGGCATCTTGTTTTTCGAGAATCAGGATGTTAAAGATATTTTTGAAAAGCTTGAGCTTTATTATGATGTGAAAATAGAAGTGAGAAACCGGGAGATACTTTCTAATAAATATCAGTACACAGGAAAGTTCTGGTCTAAAGATGGTATCGAACATGTGTTAAAAGTCCTGCAGCTTCGTCATAATTTTAAATATACCAAAGATGAAATGAATAACATAACCATTTACTAATACAATAATTAATCTAAATCTATTTGCCGATGAGAAAATCCGAAGAATAAAAAAGCCGGAAAGTGGTGCGAACACTTTCCGGTGGAAGGTCAATACATGACAAGATTGTAAAAATCACTTAGTATTAACTTCATTTACATTACAAATGTATGAAAATTAAATTAACCGAGAAAAACCGAATACTGTCTAATTCTCTATCAAAGAGTATGAAAAAAACAGGAATTACTTCCTTTCTGCTATTTATATTTATTTGCGGCTTGTTATTTTCTCCGGGAGTTTATGCACAAAACTCCAGAGTAAATATAAGTGCTCAGAATACCAGCCTAAAGGATGTTGTCAGCCAGATTGAAAAGCAAACAAACTACCTATTTGTTTATAATCCTCAGGAAATAGATCTTACCCAGAAAATAACTTTAAATCTGGTAGACAAATCCGTTAACGAGGTTTTAACAACAGTGTTTAACAAAACGAATATTTCCTATCATATCGAAGGAAATAATATTATGTTGATGGAACGCTCCAATACAGGGCCGGATAAAAAGAAAGTTACCGGAGTTATTATTGATGAAAACGGCGATCCGCTTACCGGTGCAACTGTCGGTATAAGAGGTACCACAGGAGGTACTATGACCGATATCGACGGAAAATTTGAATTGAGTGTACCGAAAGGGGCTACACTTGTAATTTCATTTATGGGTTACAATTCTGAAAACATAGTCGTTTCCGACCTGAATAACTATGATGTAAAGCTAACTCCGGTTTCGAGAGAGTTGGACGCTGTTGTAGTTACTGCACTGGGTATCAAACGCTCTCAGAAAGCGTTGAGTTATAATGCACAGGAAGTAAATCAGGATGAGCTGACACGCGTAAAAGATGCCAACTTTATCAATGCCCTTTCGGGAAAAGTAGCAGGGGTAACAATCAATGCCAGCTCATCCGGAGTCGGAGGTGCCAGTAAGGTAGTGATGCGCGGTGTGAAAAGTATAGGACAATCGAACAATGCCATGTATGTGATAGATGGCGTTCCGATGTTCAATATGGGAACCGAAGGAAGTACCGAGAAAGGTTCTTCGGGAACTACTGAAGCTATCGCCGACCTCAATCCGGAAGACATAGAATCGTTGACCGTGTTGAATGGTGCTGCTGCTTCTGCCTTGTATGGTAGTAATGCTGCTAACGGGGTTATCCTGATAACTACAAAAACAGGTAAAGCCGGAAAAACAAACCTGACTTTTACACAGAATACAGAATTCCTTAGCCCGTTTGTACTACCTAAATTCCAAAACTCTTACGGAACAGGCACCAACGGACTGAATGCAACAGGTACCGACCTGAGCTGGGGATCGAAACTTAACTCCTCTAACTATATGGGATACGATCCACGCGATGACTATTTCAGAACAGGGGTTGTTACTACAGAAACGTTGACCCTATCTACAGGTAGCGAACGTAACCAGACTTATGCTTCAGCCGGAGCTGTTAACTCGGAAGGAATTATTCATAACAATACTTACGACCGTCTGAACTTCTCGATACGTAATACTACATCTCTTCTGAACGACAAGATGAAGATAGACGTAGGAGCGAGCTACATCAAACAAAAGGATAACAATATGACCAATCAGGGAGAATATCAGAATCCATTGGTTTCTGTTTATCTGTTCCCTAGAGGCGGCGACTGGAATGATGTAAGAATGTATGAAGAATGGAATACCTCACGTAAGATCTACGATCAGCGCTGGGACTATGGACTGAATACATTTACAGGACAAAATCCATACTGGATCAGTTACCGCAATCTTCGCAAGAATACAAAAGACCGTTATATGCTGAACGGAAGCCTGAGCTACGATGTATTGGATTGGTTGAATGTATCGGGACGCGTGCGTACCGACTTCTCGCATAACAAATATACCGAAAAACTGTATGCCGGTACTAATACTACGCTTACCGAAGGTTCTACTACCGGTTACTATGCCGAAGTATCTACAAGAGACAGACAAACTTATGCCGATGTAATGGCTAACGTGAACAAGACTTTCAATGAAGAGATAACATTGGTTGCTAATGCCGGAGGATCCATATCAGATATTATGCAGGATTATATGGACATCAGAGGCCCGTTGATGGATGGCCTTTATGATGGTGCCGTGCCGAACGTTTTCAACATTATGCAGATTGACCGCAGCAAACTGAAACCGTTTCAGGACAAGTATCAGGATCAGACACAATCTGTATTCGCAAGTGCCGAAATAGGTTATAAAGGAGCTTACTATCTGACATTGACCGGACGTTTCGACTGGCCGTCGCAGTTGGCAGGAGCCCAGTCTACCAAGAGCGGATTCTTCTATCCATCGGTAGGAACATCATTTGTTTTATCAGAGATATTCACTTTGCCAAAACAAATAGAATATGCTAAACTGAGAGCATCGTTTGCCTCTGTCGGTTTACCGTTCGAGCACCGTCTGGCACAGAGATACCACTCATGGAACGAAAGTGGTTTGGGTTATAACCCGAATTACGACCACTATCCGATAACTTATCTCGATCCGCAGAAAACAGACTCGTGGGAAATTGGTTTGACTACACGTTTTCTGAAACACTTCAAATTCGATATAGGTCTTTATCATGCCAAAACATACAATCAGGTGTTTAATGCCAACCTTCCGGCTTCATCAGGTTACGACCACTATTATGTTCAGTCCGGTAGCGTACTCAACAAGGGTATTGAAATGTCGCTCGGATATGAGAATACATGGAGCGGCCTTACTTGGTCGAGCGTTTATACACTGAGTGCGAATAGCAATAAGATTAAAGAACTGGCTAATAATTATGTAAATCCGACTACAGGAGAACTTTACCCTGTGGACAGATTAACGCTAACAGCATTTGGTGATACTAAGTTTATCCTTAAAGAAGGAGGAACGTTAGGAGATCTTTATTCGCTGACTGACCTGCAAAGAGACGGAAACGGAAACATCTATGTAGATGCTACCGGAAACGTTACTAAGATTACTGTAGCCGACAATCCTGTAAAACTTGGAAGCGTATTGCCTAAGGCTAATATGTCGTGGAGAAATGATTTCTCATGGAGAAACTTCAATCTAGGATTTATGGTATCTGCCCGTTTAGGAGGTATTGTTTATTCTGCAACTCAGGCTATTCTCGATAGTCAGGGTGTATCGGAAGCTTCAGAAACAGCCCGTAACAACGGAGGTGTGACTGTAAACGGAACAGATGTTGTCGATTCCCAGACATGGTATCAGACAGTGGGTTCCAGTTCCAATATCGCACAGTATTACACATACAGCGCAACGAATGTTCGTTTGCAGGAACTCTCTTTCGGTTACACTTTCCCTAAATCACAACTATGGGGTATAGGTGATCTTACCGTTTCATTGGTAGGACGCAATCTGTGGATGATCTACAACAAAGCGCCATTCGATCCGGAGTCTGTTGCTACAACAGGAAACAACTATCAGGGTATCGATTACTTCATGATGCCGAGCAACAGAAGTATGGGATTCAATGTTAAATTAAGATTTTAACTAATTTAATAATAGAACGACAATGAAAATATACAAATATATATCGATCATATTATTAGCATTCACTGCCCTTTTCTTTACCCAGTGTACCGATGCTTATGATGATTATAACAAAACCGGAATAAACGATGAGGAAGGTGAAAGAGACGCTTACTTCCTGAGGCAGCATATGACCAATATGCAGAACTGGATTATTCCTAGTAACGAACATGCCAATCAGTTTACCGAGCAACTGCTGGGTGGTACCTATGCCGGTTACTTTGCCGATGTAAATCCGGGGTTCAATAACAGAAACTTTTCTACTTATGCACCTGAAAGCGGTTGGACAGAAGCAACATTCAACAATGCTATGAAGAATGTGATGACTTCGTACAATACTGTGACCACTATGACCGAAGACCCGATGTTGTTGTCTGTGGCTTCGATCACAAAGGTGATGGCTATGTCGCGTATTACCGATATATATGGTCCTATTCCCTATTCTAAAGTAGGAGAGGACGGATCGTTGAATACGCCGTACGACTCGCAACAGGATGTGTATAAGACAATGATTGGCGAACTGAATGATGCTATTGCCGTACTGACAAGCAACCAGACAAGTAACTTCTCGTCTAAGGCCGATCGTATTTATGCAGGAAGTACAGTTAACTGGATAAAGCTGGCTAATTCGATAAAACTTCGTATGGCTATTCGTATGGCAAATGTTGATGCTACTCTGGCACGTACTACTGCCGAAGAAGTAATGTCAGATCCGGTAGGACCTATGACAACCAACAGCGACAATGCGAATTTGGTTTTGATCTCAGGTCAGACAAATCCTTACTCTTTCGGTTTCAGCCTTTGGGGAGATGGAGGAGATACGCATATAGGAGCTGATATCATATCTTATATGAATGGATACAACGACCCGCGCAGACCTCGTTACTTTGCAGACGAATGCGGTTTCGGAAAAAATGTGTATATAGGTTTCCGTTCAGGCATCAATATTCCGACTCAGACAGTAGGACAGATGTATACCAATATGAATGCTGATATTTACAACGGATCGACCATGCGTTTGATGAATGCCGCAGAAGTTGCATTCCTTAGAGCAGAAGGTGCTTTGCGCGGCTGGAATATGGGCGGTACAGCTAAAGACCTTTATGAATCCGGTATTACTCTTTCGTTCGAGCAATGGGGCGCAACAGGTGCACCGACTTATATAGCAGATGCTGCCAGTATGCCTGAAAGATATGTTGATCCTCTTGGTTCATTTGATTTTACAGGAACTCCAGCTACAATAAAAGTTGCATGGAGTAATTCTGCGGCTTTTGAAGAAAATCTGGAACGTATTGTTACCCAGAAATGGATTGCAGTCTATCCGAATGGTATCGAGGCATGGAGTGAATTCCGTCGTACAGGCTATCCTAAGCTGATGCCTGTTATATTGAACCGCAGTTCGGTGGTAAGTACAACACGTATGGCGCGCAGATTGTCTTTCCCTCAGAGTGAATATACAGGTAACCTGAAAAATGTACAGGATGCTGTATCAAACCATCTGGGAGGGCCCGACAATATGGCTACGGATCTTTGGTGGGCAAAGAAGAACTAATTTAATTGTGACCTAAATTGAAAATAAAAATATGAATAAAATACTTATATATCTATTGTCGCTCATGGCCGGAGGTTTTTTACTTGCCTCTTGCAGCGATTGGACCGAAGATGAAAGCGTGGATATTAAGCAACCGGAGAATCCGGCTTATGGCAAATATCTGGAAAACCTGAGGGCATATAAGAATACCGATCATAAGTATGTTTATGCGTGGTTCGACAATACCGAAAAAGCACCATATAGTCGCGGACAGCACATGTACGATGTTCCCGACAGTGTAGATGTTGTAGTATTGATGTATCCTGACGGACTTGTCGATTTTGAGGTGGAAGAAATGAAAGCCCTTCAGAACGATAAAGGAACAAAGGTGATCTACACCGTTAGCTACGATGTGATAGAAAAAGCATATCAGCAAATGGTGAAAGACGAGACCGAGAAGGATGAGAACTATGTTGCACCGGAGTTTCTTACTTATCTGAAAGATAATGTACAGGAACTACTCGGATTGGCTTCCACTTATAACTATAATGGTATTATTGTCAGCTACAAAGGACAAAGCACAGTTTATATGACAAAAGAAGAAAGAGATGCTTATACAGCTAATCAGGAAGCATTCCTGAGCTATATCACATCATGGTATAGTAGCAATAAAGATAAGATGCTGGTATACGAAGGCAGTCCTCAGTTCCTGTTGGATAAATCGTTGCTGGCTTCATGCAAGCATATCATTCTTAATACAATGAGTGTAGCTTCTGCATTCGACTTGTCGGTGCAAGCTCTGGAAGCATCAGATGCAGGTGTGCCAACCGATCGTTTCATAGTTGCTGCAAGTGCCACATCTCTTGATGTTTCTGATAAGAAAACAGGATATTACGGTGATGACCGAGCTATTATCGAAGCCGCCTACTGGGTAACCGAAGCTGCCAGCGGATATGCAAAAGCCGGACTGGGTATTTATAATATTCAGAACGACTACTATAACGTTACGAAGACGTACCAGTATGCAAAAGAGTCAATCAATATTATGAACCCTGCACCTACAAATTAAATAAATTATGAAACAGAAAATACTATATATGATTTCGGTGGTGTTGCTTACAGGAGTATTTGCCGGTTGTAACGATAGCGAAGAATCTTTCGACAACAACATTTATATAAATTCTTCTGCAAAGGTAAGTAACATCCTGTTGCAAGGTAATGATACCGACCAGGCGAACTTCAAAGTATCGATGCCTAAGCCTGAGGATAGGGATGTAACATTTACTATCGCAGCCGATCCTTCATTGGTCAATACTTATAATGAGGCCTATTATGATAAAGCTATTCTGTTACCCGCAGGATACTATACTATATCTGCCAGTCAGGTGACTATAGCTACCGGCACTGTGGCTTCTACGGATATTACCGTATCGTTTGACAAGCTTACCGAACTCGATCGCCAACAACGTTATGTACTTCCGGTATCTATAAACAGTTCCGACGTAAGTGTATTACAAAGCGCCCGTACAATGTACTATGTGATCAAGGGTGCTGCACTTATCAATGTGGTTGCCGATATCGAAGAGAACAATGTATCTGTAGACTGGGTAAACGATGCAGATTTCAGAGCTATGCGTACATTTACTGCTGAGGCTTTGATCCGTCCGCGTAATTTTGACCGTATGCTCTCTACCATAATGGGAATCGAAGGTAAATTCCTGATCCGTGTGGGTGACTCAGGTATCCCATCCAATCAGTTGCAGGTGGCAACATCAGGAGGAAACTATACATCCGGCGACCTGGCTATTCCTACAAATGTATGGACACATGTTGCTGTGACATACGATGCTGATGCCAAACAGATAAATGTATTCCTTAACGGAAAGAATATGCTTACAGCTGCAACATCGGATATAGGTGCTGTTGACTGGGGAGTACCTCACTCTGACGAATCGGACAACAAGCCACGTTGTTTCTGGATCGGATATGCTTACAACAATGAACGTTATTTGGCAGGAGAAATCAGCGAATGCCGTATCTGGAATAAGGTACTTACATCTGTTGATCTCAATGTACTTAACTATTTCTACTATGTAGACCCGATGTCGGAAGGCCTGATCGCATACTGGAAATTTAATGATGGTGGTGGTTCTACTGTTAAGGATTACTCGAATAACGGAAATGATGCAACTGCTTCTAACTCTTTGAAGTGGAATAAAGTAGAGCTTCCGGTTGAATAATAGTCTTATTTTTTGAAAATAAAAGAACAAAATTATCGTATGAAATATTTCAATTATATAAAATATTGTCTGTTCACGATGTCGCTTATTCTTGCCGGCTCTTCTTTCACAGCCTGTAACGATGATATCGAATTGGAACCGAATGGCAACTATGATAATGTGGAAGGTGTGTACGGTGCAGTGAAGAACGTATCGGGTGCACGTGAATTATCCACAATTACTATTTTTGGAACGAATACAGGGACAGGACAGCTCTATTTCGAGTTGACCGAAGCCGCTTCGGGTAATGTGACAGCACAACTGAAAGTAGACAAAGATGCGTTAGATGCTTATAATGCAGCTAACGGAACGGCTTATGAAATATATCCCGAGGCGCAGGTTTCATTCGCAAATGGCGGGAAAGTAACAGTTGCTTCAGGTTCGCAGAAATCAGAAGCCGTGAGCATAGAAATAGCATCGAATGGTGGAGTAGGGAAGACTTATGCACTTCCTGTTTCGGCTCAGGTTATTGAAGGTGGAGTTGCAGTATCTAAAGCAAACCAGAGTTATATCTACCTGATAAAACCATACGGTGCTATCCCTGATTCGGACAAAGGAACCGGAATAAAGTCTGTTCTGTACATCGAAGTAAACGATGAGAATATACTGAATGCAGGTGAATATACAATGGCCGGTAGCGGTAAACCGTTTTTTGATGTAGTAAATATATTTGCTGCTAATATCAACTACAATGCCGATACTAAAAGAGTTTATGTCAACTGCAACGAGAATGTTTCTCATATACTGAAGAATGCAGATCAGTATATTAGACCATTGCAGGCAAAAGGCATTAAGGTAGTTCTTACCATTCTGGGTAACCACGATGAAGCCGGAGTAGCGAATCTTTCGCCTGAGGCTGCGGCGGATTTTGCCCGTGAGCTGAAATCATATATGGATGTATACGGATTGGATGGTGTCGATTTCGATGATGAGTATTCAAAATACAATTTGACGAATCCGGGATCAGGCTTTGTAGTTCCATCAGGAACAGCATCAGCACGTTTGGTGTATGAGTGTCGTAAGATTATGCCTGATAAAATTATTTCTTGGTATGACTTCCACGATTACTACCCGATAGGTAGTGTGGAAGATGAAGAAGTAGGAGCTTTACTTGATTACTCATACTGGGGTGCATATGCTAACTGGGATGATACTCGATATCCGGAGATTACAGGCTTGGGTAAGAAGAAATATTGTCCATCTTCGTTCAATCTTGACTATTCGGCCGGTAGAAGCGGTTACAGCTTGTCACATTGTAGTCGTATACGCACAGAAGGCTATGGTATTCAGATGTTCTATAATCTCAAGACCAGATACGACTATAGTGCAGCATTTGATAAGATGGGTAATGTTTTATTTGATGACGGAGTTGAATGGACTGGTAGGATATATGGTAAAACAGATGCGATCGGCGAAGTGGTTAAACCAAGCTATGACTCTTATCTAGGGAACTGGAAACTAAAGGGAAGTAATTGTCTTTTCCATGATGGAGTTTATTGGCAATGGGGAGATGTAGAAAAAATACAATTCGATCTGCGCATAGAAGCAAATGTGCCTAACGAAAGTTTTAAAGTTTACGGATGGGGCGGAACTGATAACACAGTGCCGTTTATAATGAACTATAATGAATTCGGACGTATAGAGGTTAACCTTCCGCAAACAGTAGCCGATGAAGACCCGGCTGTTGGCAAAAATTGGACTTGGCTTCCTTTTACAGACTATAATGCGCATTCTCTGAGATCGATACTGACACCTGTTGAGCCTGCTCTTTCCGGTTATATAGATAAGAATAATAGCTTTGTCATTTATAATATGAAGAGTAATTTTACCAGCTTTGTCACTCTAGGACCGGTTTCCAATCCTACCGCTTCAGGCTATTATGATATGAAGGGCGGAATTTACAGAGATGTAGTATATGCACCATTTACATTAACGAAACAATAACATTATTTCATTAATAAATAAACAATGATAACCATGTGCAACTCTTCTACAGGGTTGCACATGTTATTCAAAGATATTGAATTAACAAGATTTAGCTTAATATAACGTTTGTTGAAAAACGATTTTTTACTACTTTGTATTACGTGCCTCCTTTTATATAAAAGTGCCTTATGAAAAAATATTTATTATTTGTCGCAGCATCTGTAATCTCTCTTACGACTATATCGGCTCAGGGAGATAATTATACAGACTATGTCAACCCGTTAGTCGGGACGTTGAGTAAACATTCATTATCTACAGGGAATACTTATCCTGCTATTGCCCGCCCTTGGGGGATGAACTTTTGGACTCCGCAAACAGGAAAAATTGGCGACGGCTGGGCTTATACCTACGATGCCGATAAGATAAGGGGATTGAAACAAACCCATCAACCAAGCCCATGGATCAACGATTACGGACAGTTTTCCATTATGCCGGTTACAGGCAAACCTATCTTCGACGAAGAAGAAAGAGCCAGCTGGTTTTCACATAAGTCTGAACAGGCAAAACCATATTACTATTCGGTCTATCTGGCCGATCACGATGTTATAGCCGAACTGACGCCGACTTCCCGTGCAGCAATGTTCCGGTTTACATTTCCACAGAACGATAATTCGTATGTCGTTGTAGACGCCTTCGATAAAGGCTCTTACATCAAAATTATACCCGAAGAAAATAAAATTATAGGCTACTCGACCAAAAATAGTGGGGGAGTACCCGACAATTTCAAAAACTACTTCGTAGTTGTTTTCGACAAGCCGTTTACATATACAGCTTCCGTTTCCGGAAGTAGTATTGCCAAAGGAAATCTTGAAAGCAAAGACAACCATGCAGGAGCTATTATAGGCTTCTCAACCAAAAGGGGAGAACAAGTGCATGCCCGTGTAGCATCTTCCTTTATCAGCTACGAGCAGGCTGAACTCAATCTGAAAGAATTAGCGAACAAATCGTTCGACCAAATAAAAGAACAAGGCAGGGATGAATGGAATGAGGTATTAGGCAAGATTAAGGTTGAAGATGAGAATATCGACAATCTTCGTACATTCTATTCCTGCCTTTATCGTTCTGTCCTTTTTCCGCGTTCGTTTTATGAGATAGACAGTGCCGGAAATCCGGTACACTACAGCCCTTACAACGGAGAAGTTCTTCCCGGCTATATGTTTACCGATACCGGATTCTGGGATACATTCCGTAGTCTCTTTCCTTTCCTCAATCTGCTTTATCCCGAAATGAATGTGAAAATGCAGAAAGGCTTGGTTAATACCTACAAAGAAAGTGGATTCCTGCCTGAATGGGCCAGTCCCGGGCACAGAGACTGTATGGTTGGTAACAACTCTGCATCTGTAGTCGCAGATGCCTATCTGAAAGGGCTCAGGGGATATGATATAGAAACACTTTGGGAGGCAGTTGTGCATGGAGCCAATGCCGAACATCCGCAGATCGGTTCTACCGGTCGTAAGGGGTATGAATACTACAACAAACTGGGCTACGTGCCTTACGATGTAAATATCAATGAGAATGCCGCGCGCACACTCGAATATGCCTATAACGACTGGTGTATCTACCAACTGGGTAAGAAGCTGGGTAAACCCGAAAAAGATATCGCCATATACAAGCAAAGAGCATTCAACTATAAGAATCTTTACGACAAAGAACATAAGCTGATGCGCGGTAAGAATCAGAATGGTAAATTCCAGTCTCCTTTCAATCCGTTAAAATGGGGTGATGCCTTTACCGAGGGAAATTCATGGCACTATACATGGTCGGTATTTCACGATCCGAAAGGGTTGATAGACCTGATGGGCGGAAAAGACGGCTTCAATCAGATGATGGATTCCGTGTTCAATGTTCCACCATTGTTCGACGACAGTTACTACGGTTTTGTAATTCATGAAATACGCGAAATGCAGATTATGAATATGGGCAACTATGCACACGGTAATCAGCCTGTGCAGCATATGATATATCTGTACAATTATTCGTCACAGCCTTGGAAAGCCCAGTACTGGACACGAGAAGTCATGGATAAACTGTATAATCCGAATCCCGATGGCTACTGTGGTGACGAAGATAATGGGCAAACATCGGCGTGGTATGTATTCTCTGCATTGGGCTTCTATCCTGTATGTCCGGGCACAGATGAATATATACTCGGCTCTCCGCTATTCAAGAAAGTAACTTTGACATTGGAGAATGGTAAAGAAATCAAAATAACAGCAGCAGACAACAACAAGGAAAACCGTTATGTACAGGAAATGACTGTAAACGGACAGGCGTATACAAAAAACTATCTGACACATACTATGTTACTGGATGGAGCAGTTGTTGATTATAAAATGAATAACTTACCAAACAAAAACAGGGGAATCGGAAAAGATGATTTACCGTATTCCTTTTCTGATGAAATAGCTCAGCAAAAACCGCTTAAAAATAAAAAATAAGACCATGAAAAATTTACTGCCTTTAAGAGCGAGTATTATAAGCTTATGCATATTAAGCTCCGTGTGGGCTTCTGCTTCGTATTCGCCTATGGAGATCATTCCTGTACAGGACAATACGAAAGTGAAATCTATTGACTATACGACCAATCGTCCTGACAAATCGAAGCGCTTGTTCACATCTAAAGCTGTGGAGAATGAGATCGTCCGAGTAAAGAAACTGATCGTCAATCCAAAATTGGCATGGATGTTTGAGAATTGTTTCCCCAATACATTGGATACTACTGTTCGCCATCGTAAGAATAATGGCAAAGATGATACTATTGTTTACACCGGAGATATTCATGCTATGTGGCTGCGCGACTCGGGTGCACAGGTTTGGCCTTATGTACAGTTGGCAAATAAAGATCCGGAACTGAAAGCAATGCTTGCAGGAGTTATTCGTCGTCAGTTTAAGTGTATTATTATAGATCCGTATGCAAATGCTTTCCTCGATCCGTATGATCCAAATCCCGATCATCAGTGGCAATCGGATCTCACCGATATGAAACTGGAATTGCACGAACGCAAATGGGAGATTGACTCACTGTGTTATCCTATCCGCCTGGCATACCATTACTGGAAAACAACAGGTGATGCAAGCGTATTCGATGAAGAATGGCTACAGGCTATAGAAAATATACTGAAAACATTTAAAGAACAACAACGTAAAGACAGTCTTGGGTCTTACAAATTCCAACGTGAAACAGCAAAGGCATCCGATACTGTAATGAATGATGGCTGGGGTAACCCTGTGCGTCCGGTAGGACTGATAGCTTCTATGTTTCGTCCGTCGGACGATGCCACTATTTTTCAATTTCTGATTCCGTCTAATTTCTTTGCCGTGACATCGCTTCGCAAAGCAGCAGAAATACTTACTATAGTGAATAAAAAGACTGCTTTGGCAAAAGACTGCACCGACTTGGCAGCTGAAGTAGAGGCAGCGTTGAAAAAGTATGCTACATACGATCATCCTGAATACGGAACTATCTATGCTTACGAAGTAGACGGCTATGGCAGCCAACTGTTCATGGACGACGCTAATGTGCCTAGCTTGTTGGCTATGCCTTATCTGGGCGATGTGGATGCAAATGATCCTATCTATCAGAATACCCGCCGTTTTGTATGGAGCGAAAACAATCCTTACTTCTTCAAAGGAACAGCAGGTGAAGGTATCGGAGGCCCACACGTATCACATGTAAGCCTGAATATGATCTGGCCGATGAGTATTATGATGAAGGCCTTTACCAGTCAGGACGATGAAGAGGTAAAAGCCTGTGTAAAAATGCTGATGGATACCGATGCCGGTACTGGCTTTATGCACGAATCGTTCTATAAAGACGATGCTAATAAGTTTACCCGTGAGTGGTTTGCATGGCAGAATACACTGTTCGGAGAGTTAATACTGAAACTGGTAGATGAAGGAAAAGTCGATATGCTGAACAGTATAAAGTAACACGATTGATTGTAAAATCTTTAAATATAGATATACATGAACTTAAAAAGAATATCAGGTCTGGCTATTGCCTTAGGCATATTGTTTAGTGCTTGCTCAGATAAGGCAGGGCAAGATACCGGATTACAGAATCTAACACAGTATGTCGATCCTTACATCGGTACGGGTGATCATGGTCATGTCTTTGTAGGAGCTAATGTTCCGTTCGGACTGGTACAGCTTGGGCCTACCAATATTACAGCAGGATGGGATTGGGTATCGGGCTATCATATCTCTGACTCTACCATCTGGGGATTTACGCATATGCACCTCAATGGTACAGGTATCGGTGATCTGCTGGATATTGCATTTATGCCTGTAACAGGTGATGTGAAATTGGGCAAGGGTGTTATCGAAGATAAAGAGTCGGGTATGTATTCACTCTTCAACCGTGATAGCGAAAAGGTTAAAGCAGGATATTATGCCGTACATCTCGACCGCTACAATATAGACGTGGAACTGACGGCTACAAGCCGCGTGGGCTTCCATAAATATACATTCCCTGCATCGGATAATGCAAAGATCGTTATCGACCTGAAAAGCCATCTGAACTGGGACGAACCGACCGATACTTATCTGGTATATGAAAATGACAGTACTGTTTCGGGGTACCGCTATTCTAAAGGCTGGGCTAACGATCAACGTATATTCTTTACCGCCAACTTCTCTAAACCGATGAAAGGCTTCCTGTTGTCGGAAAACGAAGACCCGAAAGATGTAAAGGAAGGTACCGAGCTGAAAGCGAAAGGAGTATACGGTCAGGCTTTATTCGATACTAAAGACAAAGAAGAAATTTATGTGAAAGTTGCACTTTCTCCGGTTAGCATCGAAAATGCAAAACTGAATATGCAGGCAGAACTTTCGGGATGGAACTTTGAGCAGACAATAGCCGATGCCGATAAGAAATGGAACGAAGAACTGAACAAGATACAGATACAGACTGATGATAATGCAGTGAAGCGCACGTTCTATACCGCAATGTATCATACAATGATAGCTCCATCTGAATTTTGCGATGTGAATATGGATTACAGAGGTGCTGATGCACAGATGCACGAGAAAGGTTCGTTCCGAAATTATACTACTTTCTCACTGTGGGATACTTATCGCGCGGCACATCCGCTGATGACTATAATCCATCCTGAGAAAATGAGCGATATCATCAATACGATGCTTACCATCTATCAGCAGCAGGGCAAGTTGCCTGTATGGCACTTGACAGGTTGTGAAACCGACTGTATGGTGGGTAATCCGGGTATATCGGTAGTAGCAGATGCTATACTGAAAGGTTACGGCGGATTCGACAAAGAGCTGGCATACGAAGCGATGAAAAACTCAGCTATGCTCGATGAAAGAGGACTGGGTTATCTGAGACAATACGGTTATATCCCTTACGATAAAGAACCGGAAGGATTGTCGAAATGTATGGAGTACGCCATTGCAGACTGGACGATAGCACAGGTTGCCAAACAAATGGGTAAGACTGAAGACTATGATTACTTCCTGAACAGAAGTAAAGCATACAAACACTATTTCGATAAAGAAACAGGCTTTGTACGCGGACTATCTGCTGATGGAAAATTCCGCCCGAATTTCAATCCGTTCGAGTCTGTTCACCGTGATAATGATTACACCGAAGGCAATGCATGGCAATATACATGGCTTGTACCTCACGATATACAGGGGCTGATGGATTTGTTCGGAAGCAAAGAAGCTTTTGTTTCAAAACTGGATTCTCTTTTTGTTGTGGAAGGTTCTTTGGGTGACCATGCTTCTCCCGATATCAGCGGGCTTATAGGACAATATGCGCATGGTAACGAGCCGAGCCATCATGTACTTTATATGTATCCGTATATCGGTCAACCATGGAAAACTGCGGACAAGGTACGTCAGGTATTGTCGGAGCTTTACCACGACCAGCCTGCCGGACTTTCGGGTAACGAAGATGTAGGGCAGATGTCGGCTTGGTATATTCTTTCTGCTTTAGGATTCTATCAGGTAGAGCCTGCCGGAGGAAAATACATATTTGGTAGTCCTATTGTAAACTCAGCTGTTGTAAAAGTAAAGGATGGCAAGACATTCAATATTACGGCGAAAAACAACAGTGCAGCCAATAAATATATTCAGAGTGTAACACTGAACGGTCAGCCATACGATAAGTATTATATCGACTTCAAAGATATCGAAGCCGGAGGTACACTCGAATTTGTGATGGGAGATAAACCATCCGATACATGGGGCACTACTGTAGATGTTTTACAGGCAAAAAGTGAATAATTAAAAAGAAACTTTATCTATACATATTTCAGTTAACAGTGGTCAGTCAACAGTTAACAATAGATGATAAAACAATTACTAAAAGCTGTAATCTTTGTCAGGTTTTAGTTAAAAACAGACTCAGGCGCAATGGTCTCTCAAGTATAATGGGATTTGTAGCTGAATTGATTTACACAGAGACCTGAAGCACCTGTATTGAAAATAAGCTTACAGAATTGTAATGTTTGTAAGGTTTTAGTTAAAATAAGGATGAGGTTGTAGGGGCGAATTGCATTCGTCCGCAGATTGACTAAACGGGCGAATGCAATTCGCCCCTACATGTCGAAAACTTGTAAGGAATGTAAGGTTTTAGTTAAAAATAAAATCAATGAGAAGAAATATATTATTTGTAATAATTGTCGCATTCGTTTATTCCGGTTTCGTCTATTCACAAAACCGTTATGAACTGAACAGCGATTGGAAATGCCTGCCGTCTACCAAGACAAAAGATACAGGGGAGAAAATTTCAACTGCTTCCTACTCCGTATCTAAATGGCAGCCTGCTGTTGTGCCGGGTACAGTATTGACCACACAACTGGTCAATAAAGAGATTTCCGATCCTTTTTACGGAATGAATAACGAGCAGATTCCTGATATCTATAAAACAGGGCGTGACTATTATACCTACTGGTTTGTAAAAGATTTTCAGGAAAATGTGCCTCAGAATAACGAGCAGGTATGGCTCACATTCAGAGGAATCAATTACAGTTGCGAAATCTATCTGAACGGGCAAAAGGTAAATAAAGAAGTCTACGAAGGAATGTTCCTGCGTAAGACATTCAATATTACAAGCCTGCTTGCCAAAGACGGTAAGAACCGTCTGGCTGTGATCGTATATCCTCCCGATCCTGTCGGAGAGCCTAATGGCGGACAGGGTGGTGACGGACGCATAGCCAAGAATGTATCGCATCAGTATGTAGCCGGATGGGACTGGATACAGCCCATACGCGACCGCAATACCGGTATCTGGGACAAAGTGTACATAGAAAAAACAGGAAGCGTAAACCTGAAAAATCCGCATATTGTAACCCTTGTTTCTGGTAAGAGAACACCTGCCGGTAATCAGGCCGATGCTACACTGAAAGTGACAGCCGAACTGGAAAATGCAAGTGCCGGAAAGGTGTCGGGAGTGGTGAAATATACACTGGGCAGCGATGTAGTGTCACAAAAAGTAACTGTCGATGCCCATTCTACAACAGAAGTTGCTTTACCCGATCACGTGATAAAGAATCCAAAATTGTGGTGGCCTTCCGGTTATGGTGAGCAGAATTTGTACAATATAAAGATAGAATTTACGACAGAAGGTAGTTCAAAGGCTTCAGACTATGAAGATGTCCAATTTGGGGTGCGTGAGATACAGACCGCATGGAACAGCCATACCCGCAGTAAGGAAATCTATGTGAACGGACAACGCATATTTATCAAGGGTGGTAACTGGATTATCTCCGATGCCATGCTGCGTTTCACAGACGAGCGTTACGATGCCGAGATACGTTATCACAGAGATATGAATCTGAACCTGATACGTATATGGGGCGGAGCGCTTACCGAGCGTCCCGAATTCTATCAGGCGTGTGACAAATACGGTATGCTCGTTATACAGGATTTCTGGTTCTCGGGCGATTGCAACGGTCGCTGGCTCGATCCGTTGAAGGCGGAAGATCAGTGGACAAGACGCAACTATCCGGACAATCATCCATTGGTATTGGAATCGGCGATAGATATGATAAAGATGATACGTAACTATCCGTCACTGGCAATGTGGTGCGGAGGAAACGAGATAAAACCGCCTCACGATATACTGGTTCCGCTGAGGGATTCTATATTGCCTAAACTGGACGGTACGCGTTGGTTTATAGATTATTCCAATTCTGATGAATGGTCATACAACTTCTTAGGTGGTAACGGCGACGGGCCGTACACAATACAGCCGATAGAGGTATTCTGGGAGCAGCGCACATGGCCTTTCAACTCGGAGGTGGGCTCGGTAGGAGTGGGCGATTACGAGTCGCTGGAGCGCTTTATTCCGAAAGAGAATATGATAGCTCCGCGCTATAATCCGAATGTGCAATTTGAAGAGGAGGCCGACCCTGTATGGACATATCACACCTATTCGGGTGTAGGCTATAAAGGGCATATTGTTCCTTATGGTGAACCAAAGGATGTAAAAGACTTTGCGATGAAAGCCCAGTTGGTAAACTACGACCAGTACAGGGGGCTGATAGAAGGTTTTAGCTCGCATATGTGGGACTGGTACACCGGAACAATAATCTGGAAGACTCAGAATCCTTGGACTTCTATGCGCGGGCAGATGTACGATTACTACCTCGACCCTAATGCCTGCCTGTTCGGCCTGCGTAAGGGTAGCGAAATGCTGCATGTGATGTGCAATCCGGTTACCAAGCGCTCCATGATTGTAAACAACGGCTTCGAGCAGGTGAACGATATGATGTTTGTCGCACGGTATTACGATATGGCGGGTAATGAAACCCTGTTGACGCAGGAAATAGCTTATATAGATGCTTCTGATGCCAAAATGCTTCTGCCGTTGGAAGGTATGCTCAAAGATAAACTTAAGGACGATGGTGGATTCCTTTATCTGCAATTACTGGACAGAAGCGGGAAGCTGTTGAGCGATAATTTCTACTGGTATCCGAATGCCGAAGGTAAATACAGCGGGCTGAACAAGATGAAGAAAGCTGATATAAGCGTATCTTCCAAACAACTATCTGCCGGAAAGATGGAAGTAAGCCTTACCAATCCGAAAGGTGGAGCTGTGGCATTCTTCAATCGTATTGCTTTGGTAGACTCAAGAACAGGCAAGCGTATTCTTCCTGCTTTTTATAATGATAACTATATATCGGTAGTTCCGGGCGAAACCAAAACGATAACGGTAGAATATACTCCGCAGTCGGGTATGACGCCGAAGATCGAGGTTTTGGGCTGGAATACACAGGTGAAATGAAAAGTGAAGAATGAAAAATTATAAGATACACATCCTATTAATACACACGTTATAGGGATTTTTTTATTAAGGTTGGAAAACTGCCGGATGCGATATCCGGCAGTTTTTGTTTTTTAGTGCTGATCGGTATAATTTCTTTATGGAATTATCTATAGAGAAAGGAGCCGTTATTATCTTGGGAAAATAATTATATTTATGGACTGATATGCTAAAAGCGGAAAGATTATGATTGATGTAATAAAGAAAGTTTATAAATATGTGACCAAAAATGACTATAAGGATTGGTCATATCGGAAGTATAGCTTTAATCTTTTCTTTTGTGAATCAACTGACGGAAATTTGCCTTGGAACTATCAGGTATGGGATAAGCATATTGAGCCGTTAATAGACGAAATACTGAAGCAATCTCCTGAGTATAAAAACACAGGTATAAGAGTTCTTAAATATCAGAAGCAGGGGGACTCCAATTATTATAAAGATTTAAAGCTCGGAAGACTTCGGTGGGATAAAAAGTCACATGAAAAATGGACTGTTAGAGAAGAAGATAATATACACTTCGATCAATTTGAATTGTGGACACCAATCTGGACTATATGCGAAAGGCTAGATTTTCCCCCTGATATATTTATTAAAATAGAGAATGAAAAAAAGATTAATGATAACAGGGATAAGCAATTCGATGTGTTCATGATTTTAGCTATTGCAACCGATTTAAATATCGAATATAAGGATATGATTGTTGAGCTATCTAAAAGGATGGGATCGCTAAAAACGGTTTCACAAATAAGAAAATGGAGTAAGAGCAATAAAGATAAAAACTGGACATTTCATAATTGGATACAAGATACGTGGACTAACGGAATTTATAAAGGTCAAAGTCTACATGATTTCGATTTTGATAAAATTGTATTTGAACCGTATTGGGAGATCGTATATGATGGTGAAAAAGTCCAGATCGATGATATATAAAATTCATTATTCAAAAGATTATGTCATTATTCAATTTTTTTAGAAAGAAAAAAGATACTGGCAAAATAGAGCCTGTTGTTAATGATAATACGAATGAAATGACGCTCATTAATGATATGCTTATGGATAAATGGCGCTCTGTTGTTGACAGGGCATTTAAAGATTATAGCTCACTATCCGATGTTGAGAAATTATGGTATAATATCAGGATTCTGATTGATGGTACAAATAACGGGGGATTGATAAGTTATTATTACAACAACGGAGGAGAATATGTGTATGAGGCAATCAAATATTTAGATATTCTTGAAATGTACCAAATACAGGATATTATAAAGCATTATAACCAAATAATTTTCGGAGAAATCGAGGTACCCAAAGATTTAGAGGAACGAAACGAATATATTAGTAATCTGACTGAGGAGAAATCTGCCCGACTTGATGAATTAGAAGATGAAATATGGGAAAATAAGTTGACTGATAAATTAGAGGATAGATTAACTGAATACCTTAACAGTAAAACTATATGAAACGATTATTCTTATCATCTTCTTTTGCCGATGTAGCGGACTTATTTAAAGAGTTTGCAAAAGAAGATATTAAGGGGAGGTCTGTCACTTTTATCCCGACAGCCGGTAACGTAGAAGAAGTGAGATTCTATGTCGATTCGGCGAGAGAGGCTTTTGAAAAAATGGGATTGATTGTAGATGAACTCGATGTGTCTAAGACATCGGGAGCTGAAATAACGGCGAAGCTGAAAGAAAATGACTACATCTATGTATCAGGTGGAAATACATTTTTTCTGCTTCAGGAATTAAAGAGATCGGGAGCAGACAAGATAATTGCAGATGAGATCAACTCGGGGAAATTGTATATTGGAGAATCTGCCGGTTCTATGATTGTATCGCCGGATATCGAATATGCAAAAGAGATGGACGACCACAAAAAAGCACCGGATCTGGATACATTTTCGGCGTTGAATATTATTGACTTTTATCCGCTGCCGCATTATAAGAGCTTTCCTTTCGAGGAGGCTGTTGAAGAGATAATAGCTAAATATGGAGTGAAGTTGAATTTATATCCAATCAGCAACTCTCAGGTAATATTGGTGGAGGGGGATGATGTGAGGGTTAGGGGATGAGTGATAGTAGTTTATTCATAGCATATGAACAACTTTGAAATAGAACAGATACAGCATTCGGAGATTGGTGAAGTGGCAGAAGTATTAACAGATGCCTTTTATACCAATCCGGCATATTCTGCAATTTTTAAAGATAAAAATCAGCTAAGAGAAGGTTTGCTGTGGTTGTTTCGGACAAGCCTGCTTATGAATAACCGGAAACAGCCGTTGACAATGGTTGTAAAAGAAAAGAGTTCCGGAAAGATAGTCGGAACATATTCATTAATTCCTCCTGAGGGGGTAAAGGAAAGTGTCTCTATATATTTCCAAATCGGTATACCCCGCTTCATTTCAAAGTTTGGACTAAATACCTTAATGAGAATGCTTAGTCTGGATACAAAGAATAAGGAACTATTGGCGGAATCGCTCGGAAATCGGGAACATTATTATCTGTCTATGGTGGTCGTAAGGGAGGAATACAGGGGTTGCGGGATAGGTTCTTTAATGGTCAGGCATGCGATAGGTCGCCTTGCGGCTTCCGGTTCTGCTTGCCGTTTATTGGGACTGACTACACAGTTGCCTGAAAATGTGTTGTTTTATTCCCGCTTAGGGTTTGAGAGACTCGGTGAGGGATATGTTACCTTTAGGGAGAACAGATATTATAATTGTAATATGAAATTAGATTTGGTGAATGAGATAGGTGAATAAACGTAGATTTCTGTAGATTATCTCAATCTACAGAAATCATTTGAAGACAATAGGGTTGTAAAGACAAGCGTTAGAAAACCGGTATTCCTATTGCTATTAAATAAGAGTTTTTTATTTCATCTTCGGAAGAGTCTTATCAGAGGTTTCTGCTCTTTCTATTTTTTCTACTTTTTCTGCTTTCTTATTTAAATTAGAAATAGAAGATTTTGTTGTATTGTCTTTTACACATCTTACATTTAGCTGTTCTATATATTCTAATGGATACTGTGCCATCCGATTTACTTCTGCATCCAGCGTTGCTACCCAGTCATATCCGCGTATTTCGTCAGGGTAAGTTCCTTCTTCACCGGGCTCACTGGTATCTGCCAGCCAGAAATATGCTCTTTGACCTACATCCGCCAATATTAGGGCATTAGGATCGGAGCCACTTCCAAAAGGGAATGAAAGAAAGCCTAAAAGATTGGCATTAAATCCTCCCTGCTTGATAATCCGGCTACGTCCGTTAGGAGTATCTTCCATCGATTGCACATTATATCCGGTATTGTCATTTATAGTACTATGCGCATATTTACATGGATTCAGATATATTTCCTGATTTAAAGCTGTCCATTCCCGTGCGGAAGGAACGTGCCAACCATCCGGACAAATACCCTGCACACCCCTCATCTGAGAAGAGTATTCTGGTAACTCTTCATAAGTCATTGTTCTGACGGCAGCCAGAAAACTATACATATAGCCATAGCGGGACACAAGTGCTGGGTCTCCCTTTGACGGATAGTACTGTACTTTAGGGTAACGTAGATGGCCGGATGCCATATCACCGGTGGGATATCCATATATCAATCCGTCAGTAGTGCCATCAGGCCATCTGTCAGCCCTGAGGTTCTCGAGCATCCACCAGCCGGCATCACCAAATTTCCCGATCTGGTACTGTTCCTGTTTAGCGGGATTGCGGTTATCTATAAGTATGTCAATCTCAGCAGGAAACCGTCCTGCACCTATCTGATTCCACTTTGTGCCGTCCCATACTCTTACACCCGGGTATATGTCTGTACAGAGATCTACACTCGTATTGTATACTGTAAGACCTGTATGAATAGCATCTTCTGTGTTTTTCTTGTTGCCTATGTTATTCTCGTAATCGGTATCTCCCAGAAACATGGGGTATAATTTTGACATATCTGTTAGATTAACACGGGGAAGCACCAGTCCTTTTGTTGCTGTAGTATTGTCATTTGCAGGAGCATATTCTTTCATGTCTAAAAGCATGCCTGCATTAGGTTCTATCTCGGAACCGATTGTAACCTGAGCTCTCATTTCCAGTTGCATAAACAATATTATAGCAATAGGGAATAGCTTCAAATAGAGTTTTGTTTTCATTTTTAAGTTTTATAAGTGTGAGTACGTTGTAGCTAAGTTGTTTGAGCTAATTTTTAATTACGCGCAAATTTATATATCAACTTAATAGTACTATTCCTACATTCGCAATTTAGAATATCAATTTAGCAATAATCAACATTCTCATATCCGCAAAATGGTTATCCTTAGTGTTTTGCGGATATGAGAATGTTGAATTGAGTATGTGAAAATGTATTGGACTACTGTTAGGGGGGATATTCTTTGAAATAGAAATCCCTGACAATAAGTGATTGTCAGGGAATCTTTTTGCCTTTCGGCTTTGTGCGATAAGGTATCAGATTATCGAACCCTTATAGAGGACTTTGTGAAAGTTATTGAGTTTATGAAATATGTTAACTTTATGGGTATAGTTCGATGATGTATAGAAGAAATTCCTAACTTAAGTGTTCTGTTTTCAAACCAATTTCTTGAAAATTTAGAATTAATTTGTGAATTGAGAAAGTGGATACTGAAATCATAAATTGTATATTTGATTTCGCAATAAGATAGTTATGGAAAATCTAAATCAAATTTCATGGAGGCATCATTATATTCCTCAATTCTACTTAAATGGTTTCACCTCTAATGAAGGAAGGTTCAAAATATTTGATGTTGAAAAGAACTGTTTAGTGAAAAATGGAAAAGATTTCTCTACTCGCTCTTTTTTCTTTGAGAAAGATGGGAATGCACTTATCAACGAAAATGAGAAATATGATTTCCTTGAGTTAGCTTATATGGAATTTGATGATATGGTTGCTAAAATTTTTGAAAGAATAAATAATTCATCATCAGAAAATCAATTTGGAGTAAATGATTATGACATTACATGTCTTCAACATTTTGTTGCTTTAATGTATTGGAGGATTCCCTATAATTACGACAAGATAAAAGACATAGTAAGTAAGAAAGAGTTGAAAGAATTAGGCATTAAGATAAGGAATGAGAATGGTGATGTTGTATATGAACCTGATTTGGAGGAAAAATTAAAGTCTGATGAGAATTTTTTAAAATCAATGAAATTTTTGTTCCCTAATATTTCCTATCCTGAAATTTTCGACTGTAATACTTCCTTGCATATTGTTCCATTTCCAAAAGGACTACCTTCTATTTGTAGCGATAATCCTATAATCTGTAGAAATCCAAAAACCTTTCGTGTCTATAATGATGACTTCATTTTTCCTTTAAATTCAGATATACTTTTTATCAGAGGTAATGAACGGGCTGAATGTATGACAACAGTAAAAGTTGAAATTGATTTGCTAATATATAAACAAGCTATAAAGTATGTAAGTTGTACTGATATAAGATATTTAGAGATGTTAGATGGACTTTATGAAAAATATAATAGAAATTTGGATTTCGTAAGAGCCTCTATCTTTAACCAATTATTAGTTTGACCATTTTACTATCAAATATATTAAGGACATTTTATGAGCAATAATTTAGATTTATTTTGTAATATATTAGAAAATCGTTCTATTGAGAATCAAAAAAGTTTTGAGGTTCTATATTCTAATGGACTTTGGGGTAATTGCTTTTCCATATTGAGACAAGAATTAGATAGCCTTGTTCGTGTTCTCTACCTTTTAGATATTACAGATTTAAATCTAAGAGATAATTATGTTATGCAAACTTTACGAGGAGAAAAGTGGTCTTATATTAATCATAATGGAAAAAGAGTAGTAGTTACTGATAAAGATATGGTTGACCTTGCTAATTCATTAATGGGATGGGCGCAATATGTGTATAAATTTGGTTGCAGTTTCATTCATCTATCGAATTTCCATAATTACAATGTTATCAATCCATTTGCTTTGCTATCACAAGAAGAAAAAAATAGTATAATTTATTATATGGAGCATTACCATGGAGCACAACTTAATAATAATTCTGAGATGAAAGATTTTTATCCTTATCTCTCTAAAGTCATGGATAAAATAGCAGGAAACTTGGATTACTATATTCAAGAATTAAAATTAAATAATGAAATAAATATACTCTAACTATAAAGACACTTAGATATGGAAGATTATTTGGAATCAGAAGAATATAAAGAATATCAACAGAAAATAATAGAAAAGAGGAAAACTATTATTAATGCAGATAATGCTATTCATTTGGATTATTTAGGTAAAATGATACCTGATGAAGATATAAAAATATTTGAGGATGTGACCAAAAATGTGGGTTTACAACTTAGCCGTTTTGACAAAAGTGGTGTAATGTATGCCTCTTTAGACCAATATACTCTTATTACATCTTTGTTAGTAACTCAGCCTTTAATAGGAAGTGTATTAATAGGAGCAGGAGGGAGTGCAACATGGGATGCGATTAAATATATACTTACTTCTGTATGGAAGACTGTTAGGAATAAAACTTACAAAAAAGTTTCAGGAGGAGACGCAATCGACAAAAAGATAACATTTGGATTGAAAGTTACCTTAGATAAAAATACAGGCTTTGATTTTGAATTGAGTGGGGATTTTGATGAGAAAATTGTAGATAAATCATTAAATAAGGTTCTTAAATTTTTGAAGGATAAAAAAATAAATGAAGAATATCACCATCCAAAATATCTTTATTATAATCCAAAGCAAGATGAATGGATAGAAATAGATGTTGAATCGGAAATACGAAAAAAGATATTAGAAAATCAAAAAGATATTAAGAAATAATATACTTGAAACGAACGCCAGTTCGTTTCTTTCATTTTAATAACTTTATTTTTCTATTCCTGAAATATTAACTCTTTACTTTTTCATATAGTTTCCATATTATATTATAAAAATATAATGTGCCATCGGGTACATTGAAAAATAATACAGTAGAAATATTAAACGTTATGAAAAATGAAAAGAAAAAGAAAAAACAGCCACAGGCTACAATCGTATTAGATAAATTAGAGTTCTCATGTATATCTTTAGTAGAAGATAACTTTAATCATGCAGTAAAATACAATCCAAGTTACTATTTTGAGAATGAATTTACATTTGGTAAAACCCAATTAAAACGAACACAAGACCCATCCAACAGATATAAGCATTCTTTTAAGGTTTACTATGAAGGTAAGCTTATGGGTACTATAAACTTTTGCTTGTATCATGGAACTATTTATGACATGCTTAATTTTAGTATGTATAATGAAGTCTTTTACAATGATTCATGTTACGTTCATATAGCATTCCTAATGACTTTAAACCTGCTCTTTCATGTATGATGAAGGATTTGTTTAACGAATGGAATAAGATTGCTGTAAACCAACAGAAACAGTTTAAAACAAGGATAACAGAAATAGAGAATAAAGTGCAAGCAGCCAAAGTTAAGTATGGTTGTGGAGAAATAGAGAAAGATATATATGATGCAGTTCATAATGAGTTTGCACCACAATTAAGCGATTTGAAGCAAAAACTTGAAATTGCTGAAATAAATTTATCGAACTACGAACCATATGTAGATTATGCACTTCAAGTGTCCTGTAAATTAGATAGTTTATGGAAAGAATTTAATATTGTGAGAAAGGAAAAACTACAAAATTTAGTGTTTCCTGAGGGTGTTTTCTATGACCAAAAAATCAAAGGTTATCGAACTCCAAAGCACAATTCATTCCTTCATTTAATTAACACAGAAATAGCAAGTTATAGAAACGAAAAAAGAGACAAAATGGAAAAACTACCAAATTGTCTCTTTGAGTGCGGATGAAGGGACTCGAACCCCCACGCCTCACGGCACCAGATCCTAAGTC
>JBEBPN010000012.1:0-103087 GCA_040395895.1 Dysgonomonas hofstadii | reverse complement strand
GATAATAGAATAAAACTTACGATACAGAAATAAATAGAAAAAGTTTTCTATTCAACCTCTCTATACGATACAATACAATGAAGAAAGGATTGCCTCTATTAAAGAGGCAATCCTTTTTCTTATTATACTGAATCTTGGGAATTATTATCAGAATAACTCCGGATATTTATTTCTGGAAATACAATGAGGTTGATTTTCTATTTCTTTATCGAGTATAAGATTCCACCCAAGTTTGTCAAATTCCTTCTCTAATATAAGGCAGGTATTGAAATCACTGTCTGAAACTTTATATGTCTGTCCGTCTTTCGCTCCCGATACTGAGATTTCAAACCGATTATTCATAACCCAAACATGAGTTTTTTGTCCAAATATCTCTACATATTGGGGTTGTTCCAGATCGCTAAAATGAGGTATTGTAATTTTCAATTTATCAAGATCCTCGATAGAGTATGACTCCAAAGGATCAAAAGCAATAAAGCCATCCTCGAGTTTATTTACTATAACGCCTATACGAGACAACTTTTCAATCATATCTTCACGTGTTTTGTACCTGAAATACGCACAAAATGAGTCTCCTTCACAGTTGTGTCCGCCTCGTGCTCGCATGAAATAGAAATATTTCAGATACTGACACCAATGCTTGATCTCCTCTTTTGTATTATTCACAAAGAGGCGATCTTCTGATATTTTGCCTAAATCTATGTTCTCCATCGATAGAAATTTATCAAATATCTACAATAAATTTCTTAAGTTCAGGATTTAATAGTGACTGAGGTACAGACTGTTTGATTTCTGAAATGATAATATCCAAGACTCTTTCGCGCAAAAATTCGCGACGGGTAACAAGGCTTATTTCTCTTACAGGAGATATTCCTTTGAGTGGACGGATATTCTTTTTCTGTTTTTCGTTTAGCTCCTCTATGGCCATTTCAGGAATAATAGTCAATCCACTGTTGTTGTCTACAATATTTATCAATGTGCTGATGCTACCAGCTTCATAAGAGAAAAGGGAGTGAGAACTCTTTCTTTTTCTCATATTGCATATACGTAATATCTGTCCGCGAAAGCAATGTACTTCTTCGAGTAACCACAGGCGATTTATATTCAGATCTTCTTCTTCCAGTTCTTTCTTAGCATATAGGGAAGTTTCACGCGGCGATACATAAGCATAGAAACGTTCGTAATAGATCGGATGCTCTGTTATTTTTTCATTTTTAAGAGGTGTGGCTAGAATAGCACCATCTAATGCACCGTTTAAGAGTTTCTCAACGAGTTGTCCGGTAGTTGTCTCCTCTATTACCAACACGATGTCGTATCCATTCTCATCATGTACTTTCATTAGTTTTGGTAATAGATAAGGTGCTATAGTAGGTATAATACCAAGCTTGAAAACACCTTGTACAATGCCTTTTTCTTCTTGTATGATCTCTTTTATCTGTTTTACCTGCGATACGATCACCCGTGCCTGATTGATTATCTGAGTGCCGATAACGGTAGGTTGCACAGGTAATTGGCTACGATCGAATATTTTTACACCCAGCTCGTCTTCCAACTTTTGAATCATCATACTCAATGTCGGTTGAGTAACAAAAGAGGCTTCGGCAGCTTTAGCAAAGTGACGATGATTGTCAACTGCTATAATATATTCCAACTGTTGTATATTCATATATTATTTTATTTTAGTGTTAATATTCGCGTTCGCCAAAGATTGAAGATCCGATACGGATCAGTGTAGATCCTTCTTCTATGGCAATCTTGTAGTCTCCCGACATCCCCATAGATAACTCACGGAAGTTACTATCGTTAGCAAAATGGTCTTTTTTTATTTCATCGAAAAGTTTTTTCAGCGTTCTGAATTCTTTTCTTATCTGTTCTGTATCGTCAGTATAGGTTGCCATTCCCATCAATCCACCGATATATGCATATTTACAATCTTTCCAAAGGTTGTCAGATAAAAACTTTTTGCAATTATCAATAGACATACCATCCTTTGATTCTTCCTGTGCTATGTGGACTTCAAGCAGGCAACATATTTTTTTCTTTGCGGTAGAAGCGTATTTTTCTATTTCGGATAAGAGCTTCCAGCTATCTACGCTATGTACTGTATGTATGTATGGTACAATGTACTTTACCTTGTTTGTCTGAAGGTGACCGATAAAATGCCATTCTATGTCTTGGGGCAGGGTAGAGTGCTTTTGATCTATTTCCTGCATCCTGCTTTCTCCAAATATCCGCTGTCCTGCATCGTATGCCTCCTGTATAGCATCTGCTCCATGAAATTTAGAAACAGCAACAAGTCTGACTCCGGACGGTAATTCTTTATTTATAGTATGTATATTGTCGGTAATACTCATTCACATTTATCCATTTAAGCCAGAACTACCTTTTTCTTCTGGTCTTCCGAATATGGGAATACGTCCATAATTGTTGTTTCGGTAAGCGATGCTATAGCATAGTCCGCCAATGTTCCTTCCATTCCTTTTTCTACAACTCGCAACGCTTCTTTCAGGTCAGAAGCCTGAGCCAGCATCTGGGCAGCTGTTCTCTTTTCCGTACCACTCTTTTCGTCCAGTGTAATGAACATTACCTTAGCCTTGAAAAAACGGTCGCCGTTGTCATTGAAAAACAATTCTGATAGTTTTGCCCGCTTTATATCGGTAATGGTAAATTCTCCTGAAATATATGGTTTAATCTCTTCTATTATACGGGCTTCGGCTTCGGTAAAGGATAGCGCATCTACCAAATATGGTTCGGTAACTTTCTTTTGCATACCGTTTTCCATTACTTTCTCGTAGCTTACTTTGCATTCAAACCAGTTGTGCATATAGGTATTTTTCTTTATCTTAATTATTACTATTATCTATATTCTATCGATACAAATATAGCAAATTTAATTCATGCCATCTATCGAAATATAAAAATATTCTATATAAATAAGAAAGTCTGCAATAACGATTGCAGACTTTTCATTATTATGACAAATATTATATTTTATTCTCTGTCTTGATATTTATAATCGGCCAGTAATTCCTGAAGACGTTTTCTTGCAAAGAATATACGGCTCTTAACAGTTCCGATAGGTAACTTTAATTGCTGGGCTATCTCTTCATATTTGAACCCTGATACGTGCATAGAGAATGGTACTTTGTATTCGTCCGAAAAGTTATTGATAACTTTTACTATTTCTGCTACTGTGTAAGCACCTTCGGGAGTATCGAATCCCGAATCCTGCGGCATGTTCAGATGATACAGGTTCTCAGTCTGGTCTATCATCGTCTGGCTACGTACTACCCTGCGATAGTTATTAACAAATATGTTGTGCATGATGGTGAATACCCATCCTTTGAAATTAACATTTTCGTAATATTTTTCTTTGTTATCAAGGGCTCTCAAGGTGGTTTCCTGTAACAAATCTTTTGCTTCTTCTCTGTTAGATGTTAATGTGAGGGCAAAATTCATCATGTTATTCTGCAAGTCTATCAACTTGTCTTCAAATCCTTTAGTGCTATTATCTAGTGTTGTCATCGCTTATAGTTTTTTTAGCGTATTACGGCATGTTGTTAATTAAATACAGCAAGTGGTTAAATAACTCTTTATTTAATTATCATTTGTTGCTGAGTCAAAATTATGTACTTTTTTCAATTTAACTTAAAAAAATCTCTTCAGGATGAATGATGAATGTTAAAATAATTAATTTTAGAAGTTAATAATCTGATAATCAGTATGATTTAGTAGGGCGATAAAGCTTATATATACTATAAATAATTTCTATTAAAAGACTGTATATATAAATATTATTTTTTATACTCCGTCAAAATGGCATAAATAGAGCATTTGGCATTCAATTTGTCATTACAGATACAAATTAAGTAAATAAATATCAAAAAAACAAATATATTATGGAACATAAAGGAAAAATTGGGGTAACAACTGAGAATATATTCCCTATTATAAAGAAATTTTTATATAGTGATCATGAAATATTTCTCAGGGAATTAGTTTCTAATGCGGTTGATGCTACACAAAAGCTGAAAACGTATGCATCACTCGGAGAATTTAAAGGGGAATTGGGGCACTTGTCTGTAAGTGTGAAAGTTGATAAAGAGAATGGTACACTTACTATTTCCGATAGAGGTATAGGTATGACCAGTGAAGAGATAGACAAATATATCAATCAGATTGCCTTCTCTTCGGCTAATGAGTTTCTGGATAAATATAAGAATGATGCAAATTCTATAATAGGGCACTTCGGTTTAGGTTTCTATTCTTCGTTTATGGTATCGAAGAAAGTAGAAATCGTAACTAAATCGTTTAAGGATGGGGCCGAAGCTGTAAAATGGAGCTGCGACGGCTCACCCGAATATACTATAGAACCAGCAGAAAAGGCAGACAGAGGAACAGATATTATATTGTATATAGATGATGAAAACAAAAACTTTCTCGAAAAAGGAGAGATCGACCGTTTGTCAAAGAAATACTGTCGTTTCCTGCCTGTGCCTGTTGTATTCGGTAAAAAGACGGATTGGAAAGACGGTAAATCGGTAGAAACAGAGGGAGACAATGTAATTAACGATACTAACCCGCTCTGGACTCGTAAGCCTGCAGAGTTAAAAGACGAAGACTATAAGAAATTCTATCAGGAGCTTTATCCGTTTTCGGACGAACCGATGTTCTGGATACACCTCAATGTAGATTATCCCTTTAAGCTGACAGGTATCTTATACTTTCCACAGGTGAAAAGCAATGTGGATATGAATCGTAATAAGATACAGCTTTACAGTAATCAGGTATTTGTTACAGATTCGGTAGAAGGCATTGTTCCCGAATTTCTTACATTGATGCACGGTGTGCTCGATTCACCGGATATTCCGTTGAACGTATCGCGTTCATATCTGCAAAGCGATCAGAATGTGAAAAAGATATCGAATCACATTACTAAAAAAGTGGCTGACAGGCTCGAAGAAATCTTCAAAAACGAGCGTACTCAGTTTGAAGAGAAATGGGATAGTTTGAAACTGTTTGTAGAATATGGTATGCTGACCGATGATAAGTTCTACGAACGTGCTCAGAAGTTCTGTCTGTTGAAGAATACGGATGGTAAGATGTTTACCTTTGATGAATATAAAACATTGATTTCTTCTGATCAGACAGATAAGGAAGGTAATCTGGTTTATCTGTATGCAAACAATAAAGATGAGCAATATTCATATATAGGTACGGCAAAAGATAAGGGTTATGATGTATTGTTGTTCGACGGACAGTTGGATGTGCATATGGCAAGCTTCCTTGAGCAGAAACTGGAAAAGAGCCGTTTTGTACGTGTAGATAGTGATACGGTCGAAAACCTTATCCAGAAAGAAGATGTAAAAGAGGCTACACTTACCGATAAACAAAAAGAGGAACTGAGCGAAGCCTTTACCAGCCAACTACCTAAGATAGATAAAACAGAGTTTACTGTCGACTATAAAGCACTGGATGCGAAGGCTCAACCTATACAAATTACTCAGAACGAGTTTATGCGCCGTATGAAAGAAATGTCAGCTATGCAGACCGGAATGGGATTCTATGGTGAAATGCCGAATAGTTACAATCTGGTATTGAATGTAGAGCATCCGTTTATCAAGAAGGTAATGGCAGATGTAGGCGGCAAGGATAAAGAGGCAGTTGATGCTTATGCCGGTGAAAATAAAGAAATCCGTCAACTGATAGATTTGGCATTACTCGCCAACGGTATGCTGAAAGGCGAAGCTTTGAACAACTTCGTGAAGCGAAATATGGAGAGTATCTAAGGTACCAACCCCATAAGATAAAAAAGCCTGTCTTAAATTTTGAGACAGGCTTTTGTTATTTATGACAGATGACTAGTTAGTTATTCCCAGCTTCGTTTTTACCTGATCATTTGCATTCTTTACGTCTGCGCCTACATGCAGTATGGCGTTTGAATTGAGTATCAGACTGTAACCGTTTTCATCACCTACATCTTTTATCGCTTTCATCATTTTTTGCTGGAGCGGAGCGAGGAGAGTTTGTTGTTCTTTTTCCAATTCCTGCTGGCTCGATTGTACAAAAGTCTGATACCTGCTATGTAGATCCTGAACTTGCTTTTCATAGTCGGCAGTTATAGCCTGCGTTTTATTTTCAGCCGGCATATCCTCAAATTCTTTTAGTTTCTTTTGCAGCTCGGTCTCCATAGATTCCATATTCTTTCTTACAGCTTCAGTCTTTGTCGCCATTTTGGTTTCTACCACTTTCAATTCAGGCATTTTAGAAAAGACTTCGTCTATAGTAACAAAGGCTAATTTATTCTGTGCGACAACAGATAATGGTAATAAGAATAATAGTAGTAATAGTTGTTTCATCGATAAGTTTGTTTAGTTTATAATGAATTAGTTTACAGACAAATGTAAGATTCTTACCCAATCAATTTTAGTATTAAAAATAGAATAACTTATTTTGGAAATTGTTAACAGTCTGTTATTAATCCTTATATTCTGCTTGTAGAAAGAGTATCAGGCAAAATATATAAATCCGGATAGTCGTAGCATTATGTTATTCTTTTCTTAATAAATATCAAAAGATATGTAGCGCTTCGCTGAATATATCTACATTCGCTATCAAGAATATTATAAATATATGGAAATCGTAATAATAGTTGCCCTGATTCTGCTTAACGGGATTTTTTCAATGTCTGAAATAGCTGTTATATCGGCACGTAAATCAAGTCTGACAAGTGAGGCTAAACATGGAAATAAGTATGCGCGTGCGGCTCTGAACCTCTCCAATCAGCCCGATCGCTTTTTATCTACAGTACAGGTTGGAATTACACTGATCGGTATAATAACCGGACTTTATTCGGGTGATGTATTAGCCGACGATTTTGTGAAACTGCTCAACAAAGCAGGACTAACGGAAAGTTATGTGTACCCGTTGGCAAAAATGATAATTGTTATTGTGGTCACTTATTTTACCATTGTATTCGGCGAATTGGTACCCAAACGTATCGGAATGAGTTCATCGGAAAAGATAGCAAAAATAATTGCATATCCGATGCACTATTTGTCGGTGATTGCATCGCCGTTTGTCTGGGTGTTGTCCAAAAGTACGTCATTAATATTCCGTTTGTTGGGCATAAAAGAGAACAACGCTAAGGTGACGGAGGAAGAAATAAAGTCGATGGTGAAAGAAGGGGCTGAAGACGGTGAAGTACAGGCTATGGAACAAGCCATTGTAGAGCGGGTGTTTACATTGGGAGACAGAGACTTGGAGTCTATAATGACCAATCGGAGCGAGATAGTCTGGATAGATACGGATATGAATCGCGAAGAGATGATGGATGTAGTTCGTAATAATCCATTCGATAAGTATCCGGTAGGTAATAAGGATCTCGATCATGTAGAAGGAGTTGTTTACCTGAGGGATATGTTCGGAAAGATGGAATTACCCGATTTTAATATTCGTCAGTATATTCGTCCCGTGCATTATTTCTATGAAAATATGGAGGTATATAGTGCTTTGGAAGAAATGAAATCGAAACATCTGCAATATGCTTTGGTTTGTGACGAATTTGGTACGATCAGAGGTGTTGTTACATTGAAAGATATATTGGAAGGATTGGTCGGAACAATACTCGATCCTAACGAAGAACCGGAAATAGTGCAACGACATGATGGCAGTTGCCTTGTTGACGGGCAATGCTCTTTCTATAACTTTCTCACGTACTTTAAGAAAGGGGAGTTATTTTCCCGATATGAATACAATACCATAAGCGGCCTTATCCTTGATAAGCTTGGACACATTCCACATACGGGTGAAGAACTGGAATGGAAAGGCTTCTCGATGGAAATTGTAGATATGGACGGAACCCGTATCGATAAAGTGCTGGTAAAGCAGCTTTAAAACTTGTAGGTAAGCATCAGACGTCCTTCGGAAGTCTTGGAAAATATATCATCAAAATATTTGTAATTGGTATCGCGGGTGTAATTATATCCTATACCTGTAAGATACCAGTGCTTTTTTAATTTCAGATCTACTCTGAGTGAAATGGCATGCAGTATGGCTTGCGAATGATCACCCTGTGCATCCAACGTGCGTTCGTCCACAGTTTCCCAATTTATATCCCGATCGTATCCTTTCCATGTGAAAATACGGTAGCCCTCATAGCTGCCCGCAACACTTATTATATCCCTGTATGCAAGGCTTCCTCCCAGTTTCCAGCTAAAGCCGCTTCCCAGATTGTAGTTACGGTTTTTGAGCCGGTAATGGTCACTTTGAGAAGCCCCCAGCAATATTCCGTTGAAATGTGCAAAAGAGGTCAGGCTCCAGTTACTAAATCGTTTACTCTTGTGCACCAGTCCCAATCCGAAAGAGGCCGGCGTACTGAATTTGTAGGGAATTTTATTTGAGACATCAGATATAGTGTCCGAATCGTAGAAGTCGTAGTGTTGATATACTCCGATACTCAGAAAGTCTTTTGAATTGTCCAGAAGTTCCCAGGAATACAGCCGTCCCATTATATTCATCTGGCTAATGATCGGTTGTGAACCTTGTCCGTTTATATTCGCATTGAAAGTAAAGTAGTCGTAAGGTTTGCTTGTTTCAGCCTCAAACCGGTCTCCGTATTCTACATTGATGGTCGTAGCAAAACCAAGCCCCTGATCGAATATTTCGTCTTTCAACTCCAATGCTCTTATTCCCATAGAGATGTCTACACTGACATCGGGCACACCGAATTGTTTTCCCGATGTAGACCGTTTTTTCCATGCGTCACCGTTGATAATGCGGGTGAGTCCGCGTGTAGGCGAAATAAGGAAGCCTGCCAGCTCGTGACCGAATCGGGATGCTCCTGTTCGGCGATCGTCCAGTACAAGGTCTGAGGTACGGAATAGAGCTTCACCTAAGGCCATTCCGCCTATAGGTGTGGCTATAATGTCGTTCGTCGAAGGGTATTCCGATTCCATGAACAGTTCCCACATAGCGCTTCCGCCTGCAGCTATAAGTCCCGATTGCCAGTAATTAAGACCATTTGAGCGTCCGGCATTGAAGTATAGACTGCCGTGATAAGGGTGCAGGAACATATTTACAGCCATGTTATCATTATCCCATATAAAGCCATTCTTAAAATTATCTCTTACGCTATGAAAGTCGATGTAGGCATAGTGTGCCTTTTGTATATAGCGGTCAAAAGCCCATACTCCCATATTTACCCCGAAAGCGGTAGCTCCTGCCTGAAGCCATTTCTTTTTGCCGTAGTATGCGATATCCAGTGAGTCCGTTGCGCGCGGGGTAGCTACCTGATGCCGTATAGTAATTTGACTGTAACTGTTGATTGCAACTATGTGTGTTAGTATGTATATGAGGATGATCCGTTTCATCTTTCTCTATGTAGTTCAGTTTTTATAGTTATTTGCTGTTGTGGCAAAAATAAGGTAAAAGCTTCTTTAATAGCAAATCTGTTCTTTACAGACTACAATAGCTTATTTTTTATTAACTAATTTTCACAATAAGGTAGGGTTATATTTTTGGATTGAGTTTATCTATAGTATATCGATGTGCTAATTAGCATATGTGCCAATATGCCAATGATAGAGGTCTTTGAATTAACAATCAGCGGAGCTAATTGATGATGAGTGTACTAGGAAAAAGGAACTTTAAATTAGCAAGCTAGTAGACTAAAGACTGTTAAACTTGTCAGGTCTGTCAGGTTTTAGTTAAAATTTAGTGTACTAGCTTTTAGTTTACTAGTGTACTGGAAAAAAGGAGGGTTGAACTAGCAAGCTAGTAGACTAAAGACTAGTAAACTTGTAATAGTTGTCAGGTTTTAGTTAAAATTGTCTTACGCAAAGGCGTAAGGAAGAAACAAGGTCGTACAGGCGGGTATTCACAAGAGATGCCCTTACAGGAGAAGAAATGACGGATATAAAAACAATGTAGATGTGTTACCTTTGTTACCTTTTGCAGGCTACTACGAACCGTAATGTCGTCTATAGTATATCAATACAATCAATAAAAAATATACAGGGCAGGAGAGCTTTGTATAATATCTTTGTATTCTATTTATAATTATTCTAAATTACTTATATAAAATGCAATTATATAATACATTGAATGCAGATGAAAGAGCCAGATTGATAGATGAAGTTGGCCTTCAACGACTAACATTGTCTTTTTATGCTTATGCACATATTACAGACCCGCAGCAATTCAGAGATGACCTCTTTATCCGATGGAACGATTTAGATGTGCTGGGACGCATTTATGTGGCTCACGAAGGTATCAATGCTCAGCTATCTTTGCCTGCAAATAACTTTGATGCTTTCAAGCATTATCTCGATACAATCCCGTTTCTGAAAGATATCAGGCTGAATGTTGCGAGAGAGCAGGATAACAAGTCATTCTTGAAACTGAAAATTAAGGTCAGGGATAAAATTGTGACCGATGGGTTGAATGATGATACATTCGATGTAACAGCTATTGGTACACATCTTCGGGCGGCAGAGTTCAACCGCATGATGAACCATCCCGATACGATAGTGATAGATATGCGAAATCACTATGAGAGCGAGATCGGGCATTTTGAAGGAGCTATAACGCCTGATGTGGACACATTCCGCCAGTCATTGCCTATTATAAACGAACAGTTGCAAGAGTACAAGGATGGGAAAAATCTGTTGATGTATTGTACCGGTGGTATCCGTTGCGAGAAGGCCAGTGCATATTTCAAACATCAGGGGTTCAAGAATGTATATCAGCTTGAAGGCGGTATTATAGAATATGCTCGTCAGGTGAAGGTAGAGGGATTGGAATCAAAATTTATAGGGAAGAATTTTGTATTTGATAACCGTCTCGGGGAACGCATTACAGATGATGTTATAGCACATTGCCACCAATGTGGGAAACCATGTGACACGCATACTAATTGCCGAAACGACAGTTGTCACCTCTTGTTTATACAATGTGACGAGTGTGCTGAGAAAATGAAGGGTTGTTGCTGTGATACTTGCAAGGATGTTATATCTTTGCCCGAAGAACAACAAAAGACATTAAGGAAAGGCATCCATAACGATACAATGGTGTTTAGGAAAGGCCGCTCCGGGAGTCTTTTACTTAAATAGTACAAAACGAATGCTTGAAGAAATATTCCCGTTGGTAGATGAAGACGGAGTTGTTACGGGACAGGCTCCACGTAGTGTTTGCCACAATGGTTCCAAATTGCTGCATCCGGTTATTCACCTCCATATTTTTAATTCAGAAGGAGAGTTATATCTTCAAAAGCGCTCTGCACAAAAGGATGTACAGCCAAATCGCTGGGATTCATCGGTTGCAGGTCATATAGATCTGGATGAGACGGCTGAACAAGCTGCTTTACGCGAAGCAGGAGAGGAGTTAGGGTTGATCGATATAGCTCCGCGCTATATTACGAAGTATATTATAGAAACAGATACAGAGCGTGAATTGAGTTATTGCTTCTATACAGTCTATGATGGCGACTTTGTATTGAACAGGGAGGAATTGTCTGATGGCCGCTTCTGGACAGTTGGTGAGATCGAAGCCCATTTAGGTAAAGATATTTTTACTACAAACTTTGAATTGGATTTTAACCGATTCTTAAACAATGGGTTGGATGGCGTTCAGGCAAAGAGTTATATACAATGATGTAAAAGTTTTAGGGTAAAGTCTTTTTCTTTTTACAAAATATGCTATCTTTGCACTCGCTAAAAGCAAATAAGGATGGTCCCGTAGCTCAGCTGGATAGAGCAACAGCCTTCTAAGCTGTGGGTCAAGCGTTCGAATCGCTTCGGGATCACTAGGCGAACAGAACTTAACAGACAGTTCAAAGCCAATAAAAGACAAAACTCTCTAAATGATGAATTTAGGGAGTTTTTTTATTCCCCTTGATAGACAAGAAGCGACAGGATATAGCAATCATAAGCCACTAATTCGGTACCCAAACAGGTACCATCTTATATCAATCGGTTTATGGTACCGAATTAAAAGCTAAACAATTCATTTGTCGCATATTGGCTGTAAAATGTCTTCCATGTTTTTGTATTGAAAAATTAGTTTTACAATCAAAAAAATTGAGAAGATTATGAAAGCAACATTCACAGTTTTATTCTATCTGCGTAAAACAAGAGCAGATGAAAACGGACTCGCTCCGGTTATGGCACGCATAACAATTAATGGAGAACGAGCACAGTTCAATACACGGACAATGGCAGACCCTGCCCTATGGGACAGTAAAGCAGGGAAATGTATCGGTCGTTCACAGGAAATTACCAAGACAAACCGAATCTTGGATGCTTTAAAGGTAAAGATAACCGAACTTTACCACAAACAGCTTAATGAATACGGATATGTATTGCCCGAGAAGATTAAAAACATTGTATTGGGAATCGAGACGGACAAAAAGAAAATGCTGTTGGAATACTTTGGGGAGCATAACGAATTTTACAGCCTGAAAGTCGGACGGAATACCTCAAAAATCACACATGGCAGGTATGAATTGACTAAAAGCCGTTTACAGGAATTTCTCAAAAAAGAGTATCATATGTCCGACATTCCAGTTCTGGAGATTACACCTGTTTTTATAGAGAAGTTCTTTATCTTCCTTCAAAACGACCATAAGTGCTGTAACAATACCGCATTGAAATTCGTACAGCGTTTCCGGTCTGTATTCTACTATATAAAAAATACGGGAGCAGATATTAAAGCCGATCCTTTTGCCTGTTTCAGGTTTCAGAAAGAAAAAGTAATACGAGAGGTTCTTACACAGGAAGTGCTAATGTAAATTTTGCGAGAAAACTTACAAAAATCGCAAGAAGTTCACCCGTAATTAGAAATAATATACCTAATATGAATATTATTTCCTTCTCAAGGATACATCCGGCAGTAAAAAACAAGATGAGATATACACCAGATGGGGCTCAGTTTGCATTAGATACCAAAGTCTCAAAAGATTTATTTATTAAATTGATGAATGATGATTTTTTAACTTCAGAGTTAACTCGCATTTATTATGATAGCCTTGCTAAGGATAGTATTGAGATTGAAGATGAGGAACAAGGTTTAAACAACTAAAAGACTAGCTTTAATGGGATATTTTATTAATCTTGGTGTTTTATTTTCTCTTCTTATCTTCATGGTCAAATGAAATATGGGTATAAAAATAGTATGTATCCAATCTATATAATTGGTAATTTAATCTCTAAAATTATGATTTCCATTTCTTCAATCGGATATTCATTTCTTTGACTAATTCAGCATTATTTTGATAGACGAGATTCGTTTTAATTAACGTTTCTAATTTTTGTATTGCTTGACCGGGTGAGAGCAAATCGGCTTCAAGCAGTTTATCAAAAACCCAGAGCATGCCGTGGTATTCGATTGAATTTTTCTTAGCACAGTTTCTTACGGCTTTGTCACTACTGAGTATCATCGCTTGAATCTTTTCAGCAAGGAATAGCACTGTCTTATCATTATCGGACAAGGCTTTCGGGTAGTTTTGTTTTTGTATATTAATTCTGTCTTCAGCTAAAATATTATGAATCGTTAGTTTACCAATCGAATGAAATGCCAAAAGCAGATTTTGCTGATGGATATGTAGTTCATTAAAAACATCTAAAGAAGTGTGTATCTCCAGCTGAAGAGAAAAAAGAAGATTCGTAAGATTCAAATCATGCAAATCAATAAATATACATGCATCCGTTACGGCAATTTTCATTATATTGTAATAATTTGCTTACGGAAATCGATCAGAGACTGGTTGTTTAATACAGCTGCTTTACTTAAGGAAATAAGCTCTTCGGCCAATGCCCTGAACAATAATTGAGTAAATCTGTTCGATTCTTCCAGTCCTGTATATTTATAATCTTCGGGCTCTACTACTTTCCATCCATTCTGGACTATTATGGAGGCTAATTGGTTGCAATGATTTTCCGAAATAATATTGAGGTCTTTACATCTGTATATCAATGCTTGTATAGAGATTCCGTATTGTTTTTTTAGCTCTCCTAATTCCTGAATGAATATTTTTTTACGGGCTATACCCAATTCTTTTTCAATTGCAAGTTTGGGTATAAGCATTGCAGCCGCAAATTGGTTACAATATCTTTCTTTAACCTTTTCCGGCAAATTCCCCAAGGGCAGTAATAAATGTCCCAATTCATGTAATACAGTAAATCGCACCCTATCGGCTGATTTTAAATTACTCTTATTTATAACAATAACGGGGATGGAATCATTAAGCCAGGTCTGCATACCATCAAAGCTATCTTCCGAGTTTACAGAAACAACTTTTATATGGTTATCCTCAAGTAATTCAATCGTATTGTATATGGGATCTATTCCTAAGTTCCAGGAAGATCTTACTTCATGTGCTGATTTGTCAATATCTTCAAAAGACGATATAACTGGAAAATCTTTTAAAGGATTATTAAATAGGGTTCCAATGCCAAGAATCTCTTCCAATTCCAGATATCTGGATAATATATCCTTGGTCGACTCAACAATCCTGGATTGTTCTTTCACTGGTAGTCTTGTTTGTTTTCTAAATTCAAGATTACCTAATTCAATTTTAGTGTCTCTGAAGAAAAAGTCAGGTTGTACATGAAGAGCCTTACTTAATTGGTAAATCATATCACTGTCAGGAATAACTTCACCTTTCTCGTATTTATGCAATGCCTGACGAGATATTTTGTTGTCAAGAGCATCTGCTAAGTCTTGTAATGAGAATCCATTCAAGATGCGAGCAGACCTGAATCGTTCTGAAAATAAGTTGTTCATTATATATGTTTTGCGGATTATCCTTTATTATATAACACAATTTCCGCCTATTTGGTTGACAAATATACTATATTTATTTAATAATGTCAACTTGTCATGTATATATTTTTCTCTATTCCGATTTTGACATGACAAAATTTCTTAAAAATATTTTAGTTGACAAAATATTAAATTGGAACGATTTTTGTCAACTAAAATATTGTATCTTTATAACAAGATTTAGATTAGTAATATGAGTAAAACAAAGATAAGTACAAAAAATCAAAATCTCCTTTGGGCCGTTTCCGGAGGTAGATGTCAATATGATGGCTGTAACAGAGTATTGTATCAAGATATACTAACAAAAAAAGCATATAACAGTTCATATATAGCTCATATTGTCGCCGATGAACCATGTGGGCCACGTGGAGATATAGTGCGTTCATCAGAGCTTGCCAATAATATTAAGAATTTGATGTTGTTGTGTGATGTACACCATAGACTAATTGATATTGAAGATGTTACAGGGAATTCCGAGTCCAGATTATTGGATATGAAAAAGAAACATGAAGACCGTATAGAACGGCTCACCTCAATTGCACCAAAACTTTCAAGTAAGATAATATTATATGAGGCAAATATTGGAACACATCACTCTCCTCTATCATATGATATAGCCTGTGATGCTATGTTTCCTGATTTCTATCCGGCAGATAATGATCCTATTGAACTGGGTACAAAAAATGCGATTTTAAAAGATAGTAGCCATATCTATTGGTTATCAGAAGAAGCGAACTTGATTTCTCAGTTTGATTTAAAAGTCAAGCCTTTATTAATGCAGTCATCGACTTGTCAATATTCAGTATTCGCAATGGCTCCACAACCGATGCTCATTAAGCTAGGGGTTTTATTGAATGATATATACAATGTTAGAATATATCAAAAGCACCGAGAACCTTCCACCTGGAAGTGGCAGAAATCATCGACAGAAATAAAATATCTAATTCATGAACCTGTTGATAAAACCAAAACACCGGTATTTCTTTTTAGTCTTAGCGGCACTGTTGCTCATAAAAGGGTTGAAGAGGTTTTAGGTAATGATATTAGTATATGGGAAGTTTCCTCTGACTCTCCAAATAATGACTTTTTAAAAACTGAAAAACAACTTTCCGATTTTCGCAAGATAGTCAGATCTCTCTTTGACAAAATAAAGTTCCATCATGGCTATGTTGATTTACATATTTTTCCGGCTATGCCGATTTCTGCATCAATAGAATTGGGTAGAGTGTGGATGCCTAAGACCGATATGCCTATGATAATATATGATCAAAACAATGATAATCATGGATTTTTTGAGACAATAACTATAAAATAATTATATATGATACTTTCAGAAGGACAAAAACATCAGTTTAGTGAAATTCTCGAAACACTTGGAGAAACATTGGATATTACTGAAACTCAATATAACACTGCGGTCAGTAGTTACAAGGCAGTCGGAGAATGGCTAGCTAAGCCGGAATCTTCTTTGTCTGCTTACTCTCCTGAAATCAGACCGCAAGGATCTTTTATGTTGGGTACTATGATAAAATCTATTAATGAAAAAGATGATTTAGATATTGATTTGGTCTGTGAACTTACCGGAAAAAATCCGCAATGGACACAGTATCATCTTAAGCAGATAGTTAGGAATCGGCTTAAAGACCATATTACTTATAATGATATGCTGGATAAAGAAGGACGCCGGTGTTGGACATTAAGATACGCAGACAGTTCCAATTATCATTTAGATATATTACCAAGTTTGGTATGCCACGATTATAAGATTATTCTGGAAAGGACTTTTTCGGCAACGGCAATAACTGATAATAATTATGATTCTTTAGCTATTCGTATCACAGATAAAGAACATATAGGCTATATGACAGATCCCGTATCTGAAAACTGGATGAAGAGTAATCCCTTTGGCTATGCCAAATGGTTCTTCAATGAAGCTGTAATAGAGCAGAGAAAGACGGTTATGCTGTCAGCTTCTGTAAGTCCGGTACCTAAGTACCAGAAAGAAAAGTTGCCGCTTCAACGGGTTGTGCAGATATTGAAACGCCACCGTGATATGATGTTTAATGGTAGTGAGGATAAGCCTATTTCTATTATTATAACGACATTAGCTTCAAGAGCCTATAAGAAAGAGTCATCGGTGATTGAGGCTTTAACTAATGTAGTTACCAATATGCATTCTTATATTGAAACCCGTTTAGACCCATTTTCAGGGAAATATATTAAATGGATTGCAAACCCTGTGAATCCGGAGGAGAACTTCGCTGATAAATGGGCTGATCATCCCCTTCGAGAGCAGAATTTTTACAAATGGTTACAGCAAGTTCAAAAAGATATAGAGTTTCTATTACAGCAACAGGGGATTCATCGTATTAGTGCAGCCATGAGCAAACCATTTGGTGAAACAGCTGTAAATAAGACTTTTTCTGTTTTAGCAGAACGAAATTTGAATAATAGGCAAAATGGAGACTTAAAAATGAATAAAAATACCGGAGTTCTTAATTCTCTTGGCACAATACCTGTCCTAACACATAATTTTCATGGAAAAGATTAAAGAAAAAGAGATCTCACTGACGGTACAGGGACAAGTATTACAATCTTATTTTCCGGATTCAAGTCTTTCAATCGGAGGAAATATTCTTGTATGGAAAGGGTATTTAAAACCAACGGAGTTAAGCCCGTCTTACTTAATCAAGATCGTTTATCAACGGGAAAAACACCCCAATGTCTATGTTTTGGAACCGAGATCTTTACTATTAGCTGAAGGAAAGACAAAACTTGAACACGTATATGATACATCCCAACAACATTTGTGCATATATCGAAAGAGCGCGAAAGAATGGAACAAAAATAAGTTACTTGCCAGGACTGTTGTCCCCTGGACAAGCGAGTGGTTATTGCATTATGAATATTGGGTTGCTACGGGTGTATGGCATGGTGGTGGAATACATTAAAAAAACAATTAAATTATAAGAATATGAGAAATCAAATTTTAGGCGTGGCTCTTTTTTCTCTGTTGATGGTATCCTGTGCCTCAATACCAAAGGAGACTGTAACCTTATCAACAGCAATTGGTTCTGATCTGCAGATATTACACGGCTCACATCGTAAAGTCATGCAATTATATTATGAAGGAATAAAATCAGATGTAAACACTTTTATAGATGACGTTTATGCTCCTTATATTATTCATTTTGTGCTGGAATCAGAACTAGATAAATACAAGAATGGCGAGTCTTCTATATATGGCATTATTGAGAAGGCCGGAAAAACAGGAGGCAAAGCAGAGACAGAAGATGCTTTGAACGTTATGCTGGAGTTTCAGGAAGCTGCAAATAAAGAAATAAATTCAAAAAGAGACGAATTATTGTCTCCTATATTAAGTCAGGAAACTGAAATACTGAAAGCTGTAGACGAAGCGTATCAAAATACAATATATGCCAACACCAATCTTACAGCTTATCTCTCATCTGCCCGCAAAGTAAAGGAAAGCCAGAGTGAAGCTCTCTCTGTGGTAGGTTTAGAAGGGATGGATACTACAGTAACCGATAAGCTGGTGGAATTATCAGGATTTATAGATACAGCCCTTAAAGAGGGAGAGAAAATTGATATTAAGAGTGATAAAGCCCAACAGCAAATTAATGATATAATAGATAAAATCAAAAAATTAACTAATAAAATAGCAAAATGAAGACAAACAGATTTTCAGAATCATTTGCCAAAGCAAATGCGTCATTTAATGGCTTGTATGCCGATGAACTAAAACATCTGAAGGGAATGTCCCAGGAAGAAATAGAGGCAGTAGTACCCCATTCAAACGGGAGTCAGATCTACAAAGCTCTGGTCGAGACTGTAGAAAAAGCTTCCAAAGATAATCTGGCACAAGCCCAGCTTATATCGAAGATTAAAAGCTTAGGAGCGTCAGCCACCAAAATAGCAAAAAAAATACCTAGCTTAGCAATGCTGCTTTGATTCTAATTTGAAATAGTCTCGATTTAATCTGACAATTAGAGTGTTGTAAATACTCTAAAATGATTTTTGTTTATTTTTCTCAAAGAATCTAAGTTGGCTTTCAAACCCTACGATTTTGAAAACCAACTTAGATTTAGTATAAATAACTCTTATCTAGTTTAACGAAAAATAGCTTAAATTGTTTTTTTGACACAGATGGTTAACAGATACCCTTTCCATCAAACACTCTCTAAACAATGTTGCATTTTTTGATTGGATACGAAAAGCAAGAGCGATAATCATCTCCAGTCCATAATACTCCGGATAGACTTTTTGTCCCTCGGCTGTACAACACATGGAGTAATCACCGCTCACAATACCTGATTTCTCAATAGCTCGGATATGCCGTTTTGCCGTCCGGTAGTAAATGCCAAACAAATCTGCAATTTCAGAAACACTCATTCTTACATGACCTGAAACAGTAACTATTCCATTATCTGTCATTGTAATTATTTCTCTTCTTTCTCTCTTCATGGCTGGCCTATATTGTTATTGCGGTTTGAACTGCTGTATTTTGCATTGTTTTTCTTCGTTTGATTAGCTTATCCATATCTTGCGATATTTTCTGCTCTGTAATCTGTGCATATACCTGAGTCGTATTGATGTTTGCATGTCCCATCATTTTAGCTACGCTCTCTATCGAAACACCTGCTGAAATCAACAATGTTCCGAAGCTATGGCGGCTTTGATGGTAGGAGAGATTCTCATTCATGTTTATCAATGTTCCGATCTGATTTATCTCATACCAGATCTTATCACGGACAGGCAAAGTAAACACGGGACTACTTTCATCTGTGGTATTGTATAACATAAGAATTTGCTCTGCTATCGGATGCAGGGGAATAAATGCCTCGACATTGGTTTTTACCCTGCGTTTTCGGATATACAATCTACCTTCTGATGTTTTTTGAATATGGTGCGGATACAATCCGTATATATCTACATAAGCCAACCCGGTCAATGTTGAGAAGATAAAAGCCCTGCGCACCAGTTCCAACCGTTCTTCGGGCATGGATGTTTCCAACAGCCGTTTCAAATCATCTTTCCCGATGTGTTTATGCTTGGGTGGTTCCTTCTTCTCATACCTCACCTCTTCTAGCGGATTACTTCTTAATACTTCCTGATCAATGGCAATGTATATAAGCCTGTTCAGCCATGTGATACATTTATTGATATATCCTGCTCTGCGTTCTCCTATGGTTTTCAGAAAGAGTTTGAACGATTCACCGAACTCTTCGGTAATATCAGAGAAGGCAATATCCTCCATATTTCTTGAACAAAGAAATTCCTGCAAATTTCGTTGTGATATGCCCGATTGGCGGTAGCTTGTCGTAGAGTTTATTTCGATGGAGCGAAGCCGCAGACGTTCACGTTCCACTTCTCCTGCCTGTAAGAGCATGGTCGGGATAGAGTTAACCCCAATAATTGTGTTTTTTAATAGCTCCGCACTGATAACTCCCTGTTCTCTCAATATATGATTGTAGGTGTTCTCTATACGGTTACGATAGCTTATAAGCTTATTATTCTCTCTTTCTATTTTAATGGTTCCTTTCTTGGTATTCCAATCTTCAGGACTACAATAGATACCCGTTGTGATAACGCTTTGTTTTCCGTCTATGCTGATCCGGCAGAGAATAGCTGTGGTACCATCCGCTTTGACTTTGTTTTTATTGATGTAAAATAATATTTTGAATGTTGATCTCATAAATTATATATTTTTGAATGATTTTGTTTTGATACTTAAGTAAGAAAAGCATTTAATGATATGTATTCAAACAGAGCTATCAATAAATAAAATCCTTAACCGGTAATAAAAAGAGCGACCTTGACCTTACAGGACTAATTTCAAATCCTGTGTGGCTTCGATGAATTTATCTATATCCTCGAAAAGCTTTTTGGGAGTAACACGGGCATAGACCTGAGTTGTTTTGATATTGCTGTGTCCGAGCATCCTACTGATCGTTTCTATCGGGACTCCCTCTTCAAGCGTAATTAAACTGGCAAAACTATGTCTCCCTGAATGATAGGAGATTGGCTGCTTTATATCCGCCATAACACGCAATCCCCGCATATTTAATTGTACCACTTCCGGCGATTGTATCGGGAACAATGTTTCTCTGTCCTCGTCTTTATATTTTTCAAGCAGAGTGATGGCTTCGGGCAATAATTTGACACGGGCTTGGAAATCGGTTTTCTTTCTGCGGTATTTGAGCCAAAGGTTACCTTCTTCGTCGGTAAAGAGGTTGTCTTCCGTTATACGGACTATATCCGCATAGGAAGTGCCTGTATAGCAAGCGAAGAGAAATAAGTCACGGGTAAGCAGATGAGAATGACGGTTAGGGGCAATCTCCAAGTCTCGGATTTTTTCGAAACTTTCCCTGCTTAATGCTTTGGGAGTGGCTTCTTTTTGTTTGGGTAGTTTATAATGGGCGAAATGCAGTTTTTCGGAAATACCCTCTTTGAAGGCAATCTTACACATCTTTTTCAGGATTGCCAGATAATGACGAGCCGTATCCATTGAATAGCCCTGTTCGAGAAGAACGAAGTCCTGATACTCCCGGATGAACTGCTCGTTCAACTGCCCGAAAGCGATATCTTTGGTCTTGAACTTCTTTTTGATGAATTTGCCTAATGACCGATAGGTGTACACATACCCGCCTAAGGTGGTCGGGGCAACATCTATTCCGATACGAGCCCGTAATCCTTCCATATACCTGTCAAGAAGTGCAAGCAGGGTTGTTTGTGCCCCCATACTTCCCTGAAAGAGGTTTTTGACTGATTCGGCATCGAAAGGATGGTTGCGCTCTGTGAGCGTATCATAAGCCGAATGCACAGCAAGCAACAGTTTCTCTATTTTGGCATTGGTGACTACAGCTTCACGGCTTTTACCATCCAGACGACTTTCGCGGGGATTCCACAACCCGGGAGTACAGGAAAGTTTCAGGCTGAATTGTGACATGGACCTTCCGATAGTGATTCTTCCCATGATGGGAGTTTTACCTGATTTATCGGGACTGCTTTTTTTGAGGTAAAGCAAAACCTTGAATTTTTCTTGTTTCATAACACTTATAATTTTGTGGGCTTTGCCGGAAGGCAAAGTTACCGGTTTTACAAGTGCTCTTTGTTATGCAAAATGCTGTGAATCAGAACAAACAAATCCGGATAATACTTCTCCGATCTGCAACAAGTTACCTGTTTTGATTCGGTAACTATCGTGGTAACGGATTGGTAACTGAAATACTGCTGTATTTGGCAATATCCTGCTTTTTAACAAAACAGCAAATTAGAGCAATTCATTTAATTATAAACGAGTTACGTCTTATTCGCTGTGTTTCGCTGGTTACCGTTTCTGCTGTTATTACTCATATGAGTCGCCATAATATATATAAAACTCTCCTTTATGATAACGGATAGATGGAGCCCAGACATTGCCTCCATGATTCACATTTGTTCCAAATAATGCATTTTCAGGCATTCGACTGATGGCATGGCCAATAATGGTCCAATTAACAAGATCTTTAGAATGCAAAATAGGTAATCCTGGTATGCAGTTGAAACTGGATGCGGTCATATAGTAATCATCTCCAACCCTACAAATATCAGGGTCTGAGTAATCAGCATATAATACTGGATTTTTGTATTTGCTGTTTTCTAAATCAGATACCCATACTTGTGATTTATATTCATTCTGCGCGGAAAGGCATAATGAAATAATATAAAATAGGACTTGGAATGCAGTCTTCTTTTTCATTTTTAGCGAATATTTAAGGTATTAATAGTATATAAAATAGTTGAGAAACATATTTTGATATAAAATTAATGCTTAAATAAATAATATTATGGTGATATTTTGGCCTATCATATATGTTAAATTGGAACTTGTGTTTTTGAAGATTCGCTATAACTATTTAATTATGAGTGAACAAATTGTTTGCTACATGATAAAATATTAATTTTTTATTATATTTCACTTCAATAAATTGAAATAAATAGAGGGGAAGCTCGGTTTCCTTGATTTGGTGAAATGATGAAATATCAGAGTGCTAAAAAACAAGTTAAAGACTGATTCGAAGATAAAAGAAAATGCCAAATTAGGTACTGGTAAGTACTATAAGAAAATATCATTTATAATATTTACCAGTTGTTTCAATAGGTATTATTTCAATAATCCCTGTTGCTTTCATCATTTTTTCAGGGAAATCCAAATGTGATAATTGAGGGGTGAATTTTGCTACGACAGCGCGTAAAACACTTTCCTTTAGTCCTCTATCTTCTATCATTTGAGCAGTTCCAAGGATTATTACACTTCTGAATTCGGTATTGGTATCACACGGATTCTCATTGTCTGGAATAATCACACCCATTTCGTCTACTTCAAAACCAACTTTGTTATTTCGGATTAGATTTGAAATCTTTTGACCTTTTATTAAACCATGTATATAGATTCTTTCTTCGTGGACAATGAAGTGGACAGGAACAATATAAGGGTATCCATTTTTATTATGAGTAGCTATACGCCCTACTTGCGCGTTACTCAAAACATCATTAATCTCTTCTTTTGTCAACTGGTGTTGTTTCATTCTTCCCTGCATATTGCTAATTTTAAATTAATTATTTTGTAAAAATACAAACCATTTGGTCTATCTTCATGGTTCAGATTGAATAATAATAAATAAACCAGATGAATACCCCATGGATGTTACAATTAAGGATAGATAGAACCTCTTCAAAAGCTGTTTATATGCAGATTGCCGATGAAATTATAAAATTGATCAAGAACGGGCAATTAAAGGCAGGAGCAATTTTACCAAGTACAAGACTACTTGCAGCTGAATTAAGTCTGAATAGAAACACAATAATTCAGGCTATGGATATTCTAATAACAGAAGGATGGCTCATCTCAGAGGAACGAAAAAGAGTCTACGTTTCAGATAAGCTTTTAATAGCAACACCCATTAAGAAAAAAGAAATTCAACAAGGAACAGCAGAAATTTTCAGGCGCGATTTAATATTTTTTGATGACGGTTTACCAGATACTACTTGTACTCCTATGACAGAATTGGCAAGAGCATATCGTCGTATATTCAGCCAAAAGGCACGTTGGCAAATCATGAATCTTGCCAGTGAGTTCGGAGATGAGAAGTTTAGGGACACGATATCGACTATGCTCAATCAAAATAGAGCAATGAGGACTTCTTATTCTGAAATTTGTATCACAAGGGGTAGTCAGATGGCTTTATTCTTAACAGCTCATTGCTTATTGGAAAAAGGGGATATTGTTTTAGTCGAGAATCCGGGTTTTAAACCTGCATGGGAAACATTTAAACATGCAGGAGCAAATTTAGTTCCTATTTCCGTTGATAACGAGGGGATTGATGTAGATATGATTGAACGTTTTGTCAGTAAAAATGTAGTTAAAGCAATCTATGTAACACCGCATCATCAATACCCAACAACAGTGACGCTTAGTTTACCTCGAAGGCTGAAACTAATAGATTTATCTAATAAATATAATTTCACTATTATTGAAGATGACTACGATAATGAATTTCATTTTAACCAACGTCCTGTAATTCCTATTTCAGCTCACGAAGGTATTATCAATTACGTCTATATAGGTACTCTTAGCAAGTTAATCGCTCCTGCTATTCGAGTTGGATATGCAGTTAGTTCTCCTAATTTTATAACAAAAATAGGCAAACTGCGTAAAATTGTAGATTTGCAAGGGGATGCTATAATGGAACAGTCTATATTAGATTTAATTATTTCAGGAGATATCCGCAGGTATCAAAAAAGAATGTTGAGTTACTATGAAAAGAAACGAGACCTCTTTGACTCTCTTTTGCAAAATTACTTAAAAGACAAAGTTACTTACAGAAAACCAGATGGAGGGCTAGCATTTTGGATGAATCCTGTCAAAAAAGTGAATTTATTTCAACTAAAACAGAAAGTAAATTCTAAGTTAGTTAGTTTCTATACCCCTGATCGTTTTAGTTATGATAATGAAATTATGGGAATAAGACTAGGCTATGCCTCACTCCCTGAAGCTAATATAGAAAAGGGGATAGAAATTTTAAGCGAATATTTATAAGGGTTCTCAGCTACTCATGATCTGGAAACTCTGTATTCTGTTGTCTGCGGTATTCGCTCGGAATTACCCCACATATTTGTTTGAAACAGCGAGAAAAATACTTAAGATCAGTAAATCCGACCATGTATGCTATTTCTTTTATCATATATTCTTCTGATAAAATCAGGTGTGCTGCTCTTTTTATTCTTACTTCTCTTAGAAATTCAACAGGAGTTAACCCTGTAAGACTTTTTATTTTTTTATAAAAAATCTTGCGGCTTATATTTGTTTCGGAAACAATATTATCTATTACAAGCTCACTATTATCGATATTGGAATATATTATATTAGTTACATTTTTTAAAAACTCCTCATCATAAGCTGTTAAGAACGACTCTCCGCTTTCTTCAGGAAGTATATTAGTTGTACTGGCATTGGTAACCTGATCAGAAAACAGCTTCCGTTGTTTCAGTATATTTTCTATCTTCGCCTTTAGTAATCTGACATTAAAAGGTTTAGTTATATAGTCATTTGCTCCGGACATTATACCTTCAAGTTCATCATCTATACTCGTCTTAGCCGTAAGAAAGATGAAAGGAATATGACTAGTGTCTGTATTACTCCTAATCTTTTGAACTAATTCTATTCCATCCATTTCCGGCATCATAATATCACTTAATATAAAATCCGGTATGGATCACTAGACAATAAAGTGGCTTGTGTTATTTTCGATAACAGGTCGCTTTATTCTTTTATATCCTGTTACTGCATTTGCAAGCGAAAGATCGGACAAGCTCTTAGAGCAACTCCACAAACATATCTTCCGCACTTTGTGAAAATATAATCTTATTCTCCCTCGCCAGCCAGCCAAGAGGAAGGTATATATACATTTCCCTGTATCCGGTCAGACTCACAAAGTCCCGGATTGTCAGTCTTTTTCTTTCCGATAATAGTCGCCAGATTAATCCGGCGTCAGATCCGATGATCTCTGTTAACATAGTCGTATCGTTTGGTATTCATAATCTATTCAGTAGTATATCTCCTGAAAAGGAGATCTCAATTCTATATAAATATGGTCGCTCTTTTCTATGAAATTGATCTTATTCTCTCTTGCCAGCCAACCAAGTGAGAGAACTATCATTTTGTCTTTGTAACCTGTAAGTTCTCCTATCTGCCTCATCGATAATGCACCATTATCGAATAAAAGATGCCATATAACTCCGGCATTGACTCCAATATCTTCTTTTAACATAATGATCTTCTTTAAAGGTTATTAACTACTTGTTTTTCTATAACTTACTATTGCTAATATGTTGAATACGATAAGGAATATGCACGTTTTTCCCAAGTGTGGAAGTATATCCGTAAAACTGCTACCCTTAAGGTAAATGAGTCTCATCACTTCTATAAAATAGCGTAGCGGATTAATTAAAGTAACGGTCTGCGCCCATCCCGGCATACTGCTGATAGGGGTAAATAATCCGCTGAGAAGAATGAAGCTGATCAGGAAGAATATTACCATAAACATAGCCTGTTGCTGGCTTTTCGCAAAATTGGATATCATCAGTCCGAGTCCCGTAAAAGCAAGCAGGTAAACGAATGCAAAAATGTAGATACTCAAGAATGAACCTGATGGAATCAGCCCGTAAATCAGCCATGCAATAAACATTCCGACCGTTAAAAGAAATAGCCCGATTATCCAGAATGGGATAAGTTTTGCCAGAATGAATACTGACTTGGATACCGGAGTGACATTGATCTGCTCCATCGTACCGATCTCTTTTTCGCGGACAATATTCATCGAAGAAAGCATTGCTATCAGCATAGATACAAGGATTACAAGGAGTTCCGGAACCATAAAGTTATGATAACTCATACTTACATTGTACTTGAAATAGGGCTTAACGCTGATTACCGGCTGACCGGTATTGTAATTACTTTGCTTGGAAGCATTGAAGTCGTTAATTATCTGTGTAATATATGACATACCCAAGCCTGCTTTCTGTCCGTTCAGAGCGTCTATAGATAGCATTACCTCTGATGGCTCGTTATTTATGAGGTTCTTCTCAAAGTCATGTGGAATTTCCAACATTAAGTCAGCATCGCCTAGCTCTACTTTTTCAAGAGCATCATCATAGGAAGGAGAATAGCTCGAAAGCTTGAAAAATCCAGATGATAACACTTTTTCTCTCAACTGGGTAGAGTAGGAGCTTTTATCATTGTCTACAATACAAAGCATAATATCTTTCTGGTCGAAAGTCGCTGCCCATGGTAATATTGCTAATTGCATCACCGGCATAATAAGAATCAGTTTTAACAAGAACTTATTACGAAATATTTGTAAAAACTCTTTTCTCAATAAATATTTCAATGTATTCATAACCTGTTATTAAAGTTTTTAATACTGATTGCCATTAATGCAATACACATACCCAGTAGTATGGAAAACGGTTTCCATATAGCATCGAAGCCCACCCCCTTGATCATAACATCGCGTAGAGCTTCGATAAACCAGCGTGCCGGAATTATGTATGATATCCATTGCAGGATGGCAGGCATGCCCTCTATCGGAAATATAAGCCCCGATAACAGGAGAGATGGCAGCATCAGCCCCACACCGGCGGTTATCATTGCTGCCTGCTGTGTTTGCGTCACCGTAGATACCAGCATACCCAGAGCCAGAGCAGTAAATGTATAGATCAGCGATAATAGCATCACTAAGAATACACTTCCATTGATAGGTACACCCAGTACCCAGTTAGCCAGCATCAGTATCAGTATTACATCGGCAATAGAAATAACCAGATACGGTATAGCTTTGGCAAAAATGATGACCTGTGGTTTGAGTGGCGATACTAACAGAATTTCCATTGTTCCCAGTTCTTTTTCGCGCACTACGGCAATCGATGTCATCAGGGCACAGACTAATATTAATACCATTCCTTTAAGGCCCGGTACTATGCTGTAGGCACTCAACATCTGAGGGTTATACAACATCTTTACTTCTGGGGCGATCGAAGCCCTTGTGTCAGTTCCCTTATTTTTAGTTTGCTGAAAGGCAATTACTTCCGTCTGAAAATAATTGACCATCGTCGAAGCCTGATTCGGATCGGATGCGTCTACCATAACCTGAATATCGGAAACTCCGGAATGTACGGCTGCATTGCCAAAATCGGTGGGTATAACGATTGCCATTGCACACAACCCTTTTTGAAAAGCTTTTTCAACTTCTTCAATCGTATTGCAACTGCTTTTCAGCTCGAAATAGGCATTGGCATTGAGCTTTTCGATTAATTCTTTCGAGTCTGTCGATCTGGATTGATCCAGTACCACAAAAGGGATATTTTTTATCTCTGTCGATACCGCGTAGCTTAATATTGCCATGAGGATAATAGGCAATACAAACATGATAAACAAGGTCAACGGATCTCGTAATATATGATAGAATTCCTTTTTTATAAAGCTTAATAATATTTTCATTTTTTTATTTTCAAGACTGTTTCAAAATTTTATACTCTGCTGATAATCAAATAATATTTTATAATTCCATATTAAGAATAGAATAAACAGATAAGAAAAATTTTAACTAAAATGTAACGAATGTAACGGATTTGCATTGTTTTTATTCATGTTACTTTTTATCCTTTGTGATCTAAACACGACACATAAATTTTAACTAAAATGTAACGAAAGTAATAGATTTACATTGTTTTTATTTTTGTTACATTTTCCTGTTAATTGTTTACTGAACTCAAAGAGCACTTTCCTTATAGATAAACTTTTTCATTATTCATTATCAGCTATCCGTCCTCTTAGCCTGCCTTGCCAGTATATAGAATACATCTTCCATCGATTTCGCATTGAAGTGCTCTTTCATATCACTTGGCGATTGCAGTGCTTCAATTCTTCCATCAACCATAATAGAAACACGGTTACAGTATTCAGCCTCATCCATATAGTGGGTAGTAACAAATGAAGTAATGCCCCGATCGGCTGCACGGTATATCATTTCCCAGAAGGTGCGCCGTGCCAATGGGTCTACACCTCCGGTAGGCTCGTCCAGAAATACAATTTTGGGAGAGTGAAATGTAGATACGGCAAAAGATACTTTTTGCTTGATACCTAACGGAAGAGATTGCACCAGAGAGTTCTTTTCTGTGTGAAGTCCCAGTTCTGCAACTACATCTTCCGTTTTAGCTTTTATCTCTTTTTTACTCATGCCATATATACCACCGAATAATTCCAGATTTTCCACAGTAGTTAGGTCTTCATATAGCGAAAACTTCTGACTCATATAGCCGATACTTCGTTTTATCTTCTCCCTTTCCTTATAGATGTCATATCCGGCAACCCGCCCTTCGCCCGATGTTGGCGACAGTAGCCCGCACAACATTCGCATAGCTGTTGTTTTACCGGCTCCGTTTGCTCCCAGAAATCCGAATATTTCACCTTGCTCTACATCGAATGTAATATGATCGACTGCGGTAAAACTGCCGAATGTCTTGGTCAGGTTATTTACTTCAATTACTTTCATTTTATTCAGTTGAAAGTTGAAAATGGAAAGTTGAAAGTGTTATATTTTCGTTTTCTATTTTCAACCTGTTAAACATTTAGTTAATTAAGAGTTGAATTTGACTGCTCTTCATTTTCAACTGTCAATTTTCCACTTTCCATTAGATGTATGAAACAATCTTCGATTGTCGGTTTCACTTCCCTTAAATCCGTATAAGCGTAATCTATATGTTTATCTTCGCCTTTGAAAACAACATGCAGATATTCACCCGAAATGTAGCACAGGCTTATATTATCCTGTTTTTTTAGCTGTTCCAACAAGTGATAGTTATTATCGGCCTTAGCTTCAAAGAGCATGAAAGGGTAATCATCTACTATCTTTTCGGGAGTATTCACCGTCATTATTTTTCCTGATTGTATCAATGCAATGCGATCGCATAAACTGGCCTCGTCCATATAAGGAGTCGATACCATGATAGTGATGTTTTGCTTTTTCAATCCTTTCAGCATATCCCAGAATTCCTTTCGCGAAACAGGATCGACGCCTGTTGTCGGTTCGTCCAGAAACAAAACTCTCGGTTTATGTATCAGGGCGCAACACAAGGCCAGTTTTTGCTTCATACCTCCCGACAGCTTGCCTGCCCGTCGTTTCTTAAAAGGTTCTATCTGTATGTAGATATCCTTTATCATATCATAATTTTCCTCGATAGTCGTGCCGAATACGTCGGCAAAGAATTGAAGATTTTCCTCGATAGTCAGATCCTGATAAAGCGAGAATCTGCCCGGCATATATCCGATATGGTTGCGGATTTCCCTGAAACCATTCACTACATCTACACCATCTACAGAGGCTATGCCCTTATCAGCCAGCAGCAGGGTAGTGAGTATGCGGAAAAGCGAGGTTTTTCCCGCACCGTCAGGGCCTATCAGTCCGAATAGCTCACCTTCTCCTATTTGCAGGTTTATATCAGTTAGAGCGGTAACAGGTTCCTTTTTACCGTAACTTTTCGATATATTATTTATGGATATGGTTGTTCTCATGTTTCTATTACAAATTTTGTTGCTTTGCGCCATTGGCACATTAGCATATTAACGCATTGGCTAATTACTTGAAATCTACATCTCCGTACATTCCTAGCTTTATAAGTCCGTCTGTATTCTCGACCTCAATTTTCACCGCATAAACCAGATTCTGGCGTTCATCCTGCGTTTGTATTGTTTTCGGGGTGAATTCGGCCTTATCGGATATCCACGAAACGGTTCCGCTATATGATTTTTGGTTACCATCGGCCGTATTGATGAATACAGTTGCCCCTTGTCCGACTTTCACATCAGCCAGTTGCGGAGATATAATATAGGCGCGGAGAAACAGATGTTTAGTATCTGCTATCTTATATAAAGGTTTGCCGACAGAAGCCATTTCTTTTGCTTCGGAATACTTACTCAATACAGTTCCTTCCAGTGGGTTTATGATATAGCATTTCTTTATCTGGTCTTCTATCTGAGCTACTTGTATCGCATAAGCGCTGCTTTCTTCACTAAGGCTGTTTATCGATGTAGAAACCGAGTTTTGCATTGCTGCCAGATTGCGTTGTAATACGGCTAATTGAGAATTTGCATTATCAACCTGTTGTTGAGTAGCTGCCCCGTCCTTGAATAAATTATCGACACGGCGTTTGTCTATTTCGGCTTTTGCAATTTGTTCTCTCACTGCCGCTATCTGTACAGACAGATCTACCTTTTTTGTGCTTACAGCTTTGGTTGTAGTCTGTAATTGCAATTTTTTGAGATATAGCTGAACTGTATCGATGTATCCTATATATTGTCCTTTAGTGAGTACGTCTCCTTCGGTGAGATTAAACTCTTCTATTTTGCCTGCACCTTCAGCCGATACGATAATCTCAGTAGCTTCAAAGGTTCCCGAAGCATCATGCTCAAATTTATTGCGGTTGCACGATGAAAAGAATATGATGCCGGCTATCAATATTAAAATTTGCTTTTTCATTTGCTTATTATTTTAGTTATAAGTTACTGCCCTTCGGGCGGCTACCAGTTATGTTTTTTTTTAAATCTTTTTTATGTTGTACTTAATGCCTCCCTTTGGGGAGGTGGGAGGGGCTCATTTCCCCTGAGTATATTTATAATTCTGAATACTGAGCAGATATTGTATCTCATGCAAGGCTTTCGATTGACGGGCTTGTTCCTCCGCATTTATATCTCTTATCAGTTCATTGGTTTGATAAACTCCGTTTCTGAATTTGCTTTCGCTTGCTTTTTTTACCCTGTTTCGTAATTCTATGATCTCGTTGTCCTTAATCAGTAGCTTTCTGTATTTATCTATCTCAGCCTGTTCCTGTGTCAGTTCCAGATTTGTATTGAAGAGGAATGTTTCCCGTTGGACTTCGGTATTCATCTTGTTTACTTCTATCAGTTTTTTCTCATTTTTCTTGGTGTACAGACTACCGAAGTTCCAGTTAAGCTTGATTCCGCCTAATGCAAAGAGACTAAAGTCACCATCGAGCATATTCAGTCCCGGACGTCCGTATCCTCCTTGAGCAAACAGGCTTATCTTCGGCATATTTTTAGCTGTAATACTGCTGTTCTGTGCATCATAAAGCGCATTCTGTGCATCGTAAAATGACAACTCAGGACGTGATATTTCTCTTGTGAACGTATGACTGTCTATCGGCTTTGTCAGGCTGACGTTTTCAGAAACCTCTTCGTGAATAAACAGGGAGAGCATCCGGCAATACGCCTTTTTCAGCCATACCTGTTCAGTACGCTCCTGATCTACATTCAGCAATTCTACATTGATCTGATCGAGGTCTGATTGCATAGCTGTTCCATTTTTGAACATCGATTCTATGGTTTCTTTATTCGATTTGATATCTGCTTCTTTCAGATCGAGTATTTTCAGTTTCTCTTCTATGGCCAGAATCCCAAAGTATAGCTGGGTTATTCTTTTCTCTATTTCATACAGGCTTACATCTACTTTTTTTCGTTCCACTTCATTCGATGCTTTGGTTATTTTCTTTTGCGAACCTGTATTCCCTCCGTCCCAGATAATCTGATTTACATCAATGGTCGCTTTATACTGATCTTTGTTCATTTCGGGAATTGAAATATCTAATCCTAATGACCGAAAGTCGATCGGTATCTTCGTTGCATCCGACTGATAAGTTGCCTGTCCGTTGAGAGAGACTTGTGGCAAATAGTTCTTAGCGATATTATTTAATGAATATTGTTCGGCTTTCTCTATCAGTCCATACTGGTTGATAAGAGGATAATTCTCTCTCGCTTTCGCATAGCATTCTTCGATGCTCAGTTGTTGGGCAAATAATGAAGAACAGAGCAATAATGAAACGATTAAGAGGATCGATTTTGTTTTCATATTCCTTTTATTTTGTGTTGACTTCTTTGTTCGACAATTTTGTTGATAAATGAATAAAAAAATTATGGTCTCAGACCGCTTAGAATAAATTGCACATTACTTTCGCATCTTTCCTTCAGCATCTTTTGTATGTACTCATCATTCAGAGACAATGTGCTTTTTACAATAGGTAATGCAACAAAAGTAGAAACATTCATAGAGACTACATTCAGTATAAGGTCGTACGGAGTAATAAAGCGAATAGCACCTTTGTTTATTTCCTCTGTTAACATCCTGCTCAGTCTTTCCGAAATGTCTTTCAATCGTGGTGCCAGTAAGTCGAGGAGTAGTACCCGATTACTTTCGTTCGATATAATTTCGTTCAATATAAAATGTGGTAACTTGGGATTTTGCTTTACAAAATCGAATTGAGATTCGGCAATGAGACGTATTGTTTTGTCAAAAGGGAGTTGCTGCTCAAATATATCTTGAAAATGTGAAGATATTACCTGAGCTTTCTTAAGAAATACAGTCTGAAAAAGATTCTCTTTCGATCTGAAATAATAATGTAGCATAGAGTGGCTGACATTGGCTCTTTTTGCAATAGCCATCATTTTTGAGTTTCCATATCCTTTTTCAAGAAACTCGGCTTCTGCTGCGTCAAGGATTATCTGTTCGGTATTTAATTCGTTATTATCCATTATTTTATGTATTCGTTTCTTATTTCTGTATAGCATCAACAATATTGTTCGACAATATTGTTGATGCAAATATAAAGACATTTTTTTTATTACCAAATTTTTTATTGGATTTTTTATAGTTGAGGAATATATAAAAATAAAGAGCCTTCTAAAGGGGTGCTTAGAAGGCTCTTCATAGGGGAGGAGTAGAGGATAGAGGATTATTCGGCTCCTCCGCCTAAAGCTTTATATAAATTGACAGTGCATTGTAATTGTTCCAGTTTATCATTCACCTGATTGAGCAGTGCAGACAATAAGTTTTGCTCGGCAGTGAGCACTTCCGTGTAATTTGCGTCACCGGCTTTCAACAGTTCCTGTGTAAAGTGAACAGAGTTCTGGCACGACTTTATTTGTTTTTCGCGTGTTTCATTCTTTTTCAGCGATGACTCAAAAGAGAGCAATATATCTGTTACTTCCTTACCTGCATTTAGGACAGTTTGCTCAAAGGTTAGCAGCGCTTCCTGTTGTTGGGCTTTTGCTATTTTGAGATTTCCAGTCAGTTGTTTCCGTGCAAAGAGTGGCTGTGTCAAACCTCCGATGATACTGGCAAAAATATTCTCCGGTTTGAAGAAGTTAGACAATGTATTGGTTGTACCGAAACCTATCGATCCGGTGCTAAACGTAATAGACGGATAAAAACTTGCCTGTGCAGCATTAGTCAGTTCAAAAGCCGACCGGAAAGACAGTTCTGCCTGTTGTACATCGGGACGCTTTGCAAGCATCTGAGCCGGAACCCCATAGTCGAGCCGGTCTGGATACTGTTGGTTATAAATAGACTGACGTGCTATTACTCCCGGTTTTCGTCCCAGCATCGTACAAATCGAATTTTCAAGTTGTCTGATCTGGCTTTCCAAATCGGGAATACTGGTCTGTGTGCTATATAGCAATGACTTACTTTGTTCAACGGCTGCACCGTTTTGCAAGCCTGCTTTTTTTAATGCCTGCATTGTCTCTACATTCTCTTCCATAAGTATGGCTGTTTCTATCGTGATCTTCAGCTGTTCGTCTAAGGCGAGCAAAGAATAATAGGAGGTAGCAATGTTGGCTACGAGCGATGTCTGAATAAGGTTTTTATAAGCATGGCTATTCAGATACTGTGCATATTTTGATCTCGATTGCCGATTCAGCTTTCCCCAGATATCGAGTTCCCAACTGGCCGATATTCCGAGAGAATAGTTTGTTGAATGATAACCTAATACATCTTTACCGTTTTGCCCGTTACTGCTGCGCGAATGATTCACTTGCCCGACTAATGAAATATCGGGAAAGTACGCCGCTTTAGCCATGCTCAGATTTGCTTCTGCCTGTTGTATGCGGGTATATGCTATCTGTAGATCGTAGTTCTTTTCAATGCCTTCCTCTATCAGGGCAACCAGATACGGATCAGTGAAATATTCCTTCCATGCGATATTTGCAATGGTAGTCGTATCGGAAGCAGTCATTTCACCATATAAATTTGCCGTATCTAATTCAGGTGTTTTATATTTGTTCGTTACCTGACAGGAAGGAAGACCTATCAGGGCTATAAGCCCTAATAGAATGATTCCTTTTGTATATTTATTCATAATTACTTCTTATTTTGCTGTGTTATAAACTCATCATTTGAATTTATCATACCCGATTTACTGACCTTATCCTGAATAGATTGGAATATGATATAGAGAGAAGGAATAACCAGTACTCCTATAAGTGTACCGATAAGCATACCTCCGACGGCACTGAGACCAATAGAACGGTTACCGATAGCACCTGCACCTGTAGAGATTGCCAACGGTAGAAGTCCGAATATAAAGGCAAAGGATGTCATCAGGATAGGACGGAAACGAGCTACAGCTCCATTTACGGCAGCGTCTATAATACTCATCCCTTGCTGGCGGCGCTGTATGGCGTACTCAACTATCAAGATAGCATTTTTAGCCAGCAACCCGATCAACATGACCAGAGATATCTGTACATAGATATTATTGGTGATTCCCTGACTCAGTCCGAATGCAGCAAGGAAGATAAATACTCCTGCCAATCCGATCGGTAACGAGAAGATAACGGCCAATGGTAATATATAACTTTCGTACAGAGCTGCCAACAGCAGGTAAACGAATATCAGAACCAGCCCGAATATCAGTACAGTCTGACTGCTGCTCTCAGCTTCCTCGCGTGTCATATCAGAGAATTCATAACTATATCCTGTAGGTAGGGTTATCTCTTCAATAGCTTTGATAACATCACCTGAACTATATCCATCTGTATAATTAGGAATAATAGTCAGTTCCATAGAAGAATACAGGTTGAAGCGTGTACGGGTTTCCGGTCCTGTAACATCTGTTATTGTCAGAAAACTTGTTATCGGAGCCATTTCACCATTTGCCGTTTTTACAAATAGCCCGTCCAGATCTTCCAATTTGGAGCGATATTCAGGTGCTGCCTGTACCATTACCCTGTATTGCTTTCCATACAGGTTGAAGTTAGAAATGTATTGGCTACCGATATATGCCTGTAGCGTACCCATCACATCGTTCAACGTAATGCCTGCATCTTTAATTTTAGCCATGTTCACTTCCAGTTGTTTTTGTGGAAAGTTCGGGTTAAATGTTGTCATAGCCGTCATTACTTCTTCTCTTGCATTCATTTTAGCAATGAAGTCATTCGTTACATTATAGAAATCGTAAATATCACCACCAGTACGATCTTGCAAATTTACCGATACTCCGTTACTCAAACCGAATCCCTGAATAGTAGGCGTGCCGAAAAACAGGAAAGTAGCATTTTTGATAGAGCTTGTTTTTTCTGTCAATATAGCTGCGACCTCATTCGCTGTAATGTCCCTGTTGTCCCAATGATCCATTTTTACAACTATTGAACCATAGGAGCTACCGCTACCGCTCATGAAACTCATCCCGCTAAGGCTACCTATATTTTTAACTTCTGGTATTTCATAAGCCATTTCCATCACAGCATTTACTACAGAGTCTGTCCTCTCCAGCGATGAGCCCGGAGGTAAAGTAATACTTCCCATAACGCCACCACTATCTTCCTGTGGAACAAATCCGGTAGGTAATACCTGCATAAGTCCGAACAGTACACATGTACTCACCGCGATAATAGCAACAGTTATCCACCGATGCCCTTTCTTTCCTAAAAAGATAAGCGATTTTTTATACTTCGATGTTGTTGCATTAAAGCCAATATTGAAGTAATAATAGAATCGTTGCAAGAATCCTTTTTTGCTATGTTCACCATTATGTGGCTTTAAGAAAAGGGCACATAATGCCGGACTTAATGTAAGGGCGTTAACGGCTGAGATGCCAATGGCAACAGCCAGTGTCAGTCCGAATTGCTTGTAAAATATACCGCTCGTACCACCGATAAAACTTACAGGAATAAATACCGATGCCATAACCAGTGTAATGGATATAATAGCCGGAGCTATTTCACCCATTGCTGTTATTGCTGCCTGCTTAGGATCCGTTTCTCCATTTTCGAGCTGTGCATGCACAGCCTCGACGACGACTATGGCATCATCGACCACAATACCAATCGCCAGTACAAGGGCAAACAATGTAAGCAGGTTGATAGAGAATCCCATTACCCACAGGAAGAAGAATGTGCCGACAATGGCTACAGGTACTGCTATGGCAGGAATGAGTGTAGACCTGAAATCTTGCAGGAATACGAATACTACAAGGAAGACCAGTAAGAATGCTTCGAGTAGGGTAGTGATAACCTTATTTATAGACGCATTCAGAAAGTCGCTGATATCCATCAGGTAAGTTAGTTTCAGACCCGGAGGGAAATCTTTTTCAGCCTTTTCCAGTTCAGCCTTTACATTTGTAAGCACTGCCTGTGCATTCGACCCGGCTGTCTGGTTAATACCGATCATTACGGCTGGGTTTCCATTCGTTGTCATATACATATTGTATTGCAACCCGCCCAGTTCCACAACCGCGACATCACTCAGTCTGACAATTTTGCCTTCATTGGAACGAACGATTATATTTTCAAATTCTTCTACTGACGATAGCCGTCCGGTATACTTCAGTGTATATTGGAATGCCTGATTGCTGTTTTCTCCCAGCTGACCGGGAGCCGCCTCTATATTCTGATCCTGTAATGCTGCAATAACTTCGCTTGTTGATATTTTATATGAAGCCATAACATCAGGCTTGAACCATATACGCATCGAATAATCTTTTGCTCCGTATGCAGAAGCGTTACCCACACCATTAACACGTTTTATCTGAGGTATAATATTAATATTAGCATAGTTCTGAATGAATGTAGCATCATATTCCGGATTGTCAGACGAAAGCGACATCATAAGGATAGTACTTGTCTGCTGTTTTCTTACGGTCACTCCCGTTTGGGTTACTTCGGCCGGAAGCTGCGACGATGCCTGATTGACCAGATTTTGAACGTTGACGGTTGCCATGTCGGGATCTTCTCCCTGTTCAAAATAAACTGTTATAGTTGCCGAACCAGTTTCTGCCGATGATGTCATATAGGTCATTCCTTCCACTCCGTTTATAGCTTCTTCTAATGGAATAACCACACTATTCATTATTACGTCGGCGCTGGCTCCGCTATATGATGCGGACACTTGCACTGTAGGAGGTGCAATATCAGGATATTGCTCTATCGGCAGCATATTGAGTCCTATTATTCCCAATACCACTATAATGATGGATATTACGGTGGAAAGTACCGGACGTTCTATAAATGTTTTTAGCATAAGTTTTTAATTATGAATTATGAATTATGAATTATGAATTATGAATTATGAATTATGAATTATGAATCTTCTATCCTATCTTTGTCTTATATACTAAGTAGTATGAAAGAGAACGCAATCAAGGACAAAAGCTTTACATTTGCTATTCGTATAGTTAATTTGTATAAAAATCTGAGCAAGCAACAGAGCGAATATGTAATGAGCAAGCAACTACTCCGTTCAGGCACATCAATAGGAGCTAATACAAGAGAAGCTCTTAATGCTCAAAGTCCGGCAGACTTTATACATAAATTATCTATTGCCCAGAAAGAATGTGATGAATCGTTATATTGGATTGAATTATTAACAGCGACAGGGTATCTTAACAAAGAAGATTCCTTATCATTGATTACAGAAGCCTATACGCTTTTGAAAATTATACGAAGTATTATATTGACAGCTAAGAAAAATAATGAGATGTAATTCAGGCTCGTTGCCAATTATAATAATTCATAATCTATAATTCATAATTCATCAACTTTTATTTTCATTCCGTTTCTGAGTGTTGCTACACCATCGGATACGATCTTATCATTGTCCGACAAACCGGCCGTTACAGCGTAGTCCTGACCATTAGGCATTGCTTGCACCGATATGATCTGTTGTTTAACCGAGTCGCCTTCATATTTATAGACCAATACTTTATCCTGCTGGCTGAAAGTAGCTTTCTGTGGAATTACATAAACATCATTCAGTGTTTTAGGGATAATAATTTTGCCGCTTGTACCACTTCTTAGTTTACCCGATTTGTTAGAAAACTCTGCGCGGAAATTGGCCGAACCGGTAGTAACGTCTACTGTCCCTGTTATTGTCTCGATCCGTCCTTTTTCTGCATATTCCGAACCATCAGACAATAGTAATGTGACAGCAGGCATGTTTTTTATCTTTTCAGATTGGGTTTCACCTTCCACACCATCCAGAAAATCCATCAGCTTGCGCTCATTCAGCGAGAAGTAAGCATATACATTTCCTGTATTGGCTATTGTAGTCAGCGTATTATTACTGTTAACCAGACTTCCTTTCCTGTATGGAACTTCTCCGACAACACCGTCCACAGGACTGGTAACCGTAGCCCAGCTCATTGTGGCCTGTGCATTTTTCAGGGTAGCCTGTGCCTGTTCGAGAGAAGCCAATGCCGTTTCGTAGGCATTTTCATATGTTTGTAGTTGTACTTCACTCACAATTCCTTTTTCAGCCAAAGGACGATAACGATCCACATTTACCTTTGCCGTGTTTACCTCTGCTTTTGCACTACTAACAGAGGCTCTTGCAGAAGTTACCGCCTGTTCGGATGAAGGAGAGCTGATCCTAAACAATACTTGCCCTGCTTTTACTACAGAACCTTCATCTACATATATTGCCTCAATATTACCATCGATACGGGGTTTTATTTCAATGTCTTCTTGTCCTTTAATGGTTGCCGGATATACCGATTGCATATTTGCATCCTGTTTGCTCATAGCCATTACCGGATATTCCTGAGCAGGAGTTTCCTGACTGGTCTGGTTGTTGCTTCCACATGAAGCGAGCCCTAGCAGAGCTATAGCCCCGCTTAAAATCATCTTTGCTTTCATTATTATTTAATTATTAAGTTTATTCAGTTCGTTAGACAATACGAGTAACTGTGCGGTGAAATTCTTCTCATCAATGTTCCGATAGAGATTGTTACAGCATAATAGCATTTTAGATGATGCCATGCTGTATATAGATTTTCCTTTATCTGTCAGTTCAATATATATCACGCGGGTATTGACTGTTCCTCTGACGCGGGTAATCAAATTATTTTTCTCCAGATTACGCAAGATGGTAGAGGTAGTCATCGGATCTATTCCGGTTTCTTCCGACAGGTCGATTTGTATTATCTCCCTTCTGAAATTACCCAGATGATAAATTGCCGACAGTACTTCATATTGAGATCCTGTTAGTCCGAATTCATCCAATATTTGTTTTTTGCTTCTCATCCACAATTTGAAAACATAATTGATTAATGAATCCATGTTGCTTCCTTTCATTTTAACAAATTCCATATATTTTATGATTTAATATTGTAAGTACTCTTACTTTCTGAGGCGAAATTCAGCAACAAATCCGGCATTGCAAAAATTATTCAACGAATCGAAAAGCTTTCTATATGAAATGGTTATAAATACTATATAACCCTGTTTTGTCGAATGAAAACAGCAGAAATATGCTTTTGTTGATCGTTTTGGTGGTTTTGTAGGTATTATTGGGTTATTGGTTGAATATATTTGTTTTCATATCCCGATATTTATTACATTTAGATATATTTTAAAATCTGATACTGATTTATGAGTAAAATAATAAATTACATACGGACTTCGGTTGGACTACAATCCTTACTTGTTTGGCTTGTTGTCTTTTTTATATTGTTTGTTCAGCCACTGTGGGTGGGTACAAAATTATCATTAGTAATTGCCCTTATTTCTATCATCAGCCTGTTGATAATATATTATGCAACACAGCGACTGCTTATACCCAAACTGCTTTTGAGAAAGAAAAAGCTCGCATATGTTATCTTTTCAGCAATAATGATCATCCTGCTGTCGAATATATCAGCCCGGTTTGAAATGTATATGTTCGCTTTACTTGATGTGAAGCCGGAACAGGAGTATAAGTTGATTTTTTCAATATCGAGATTCCTTACTTTTTTTACACTTACATATACTGTATCATCTATAATATTCTTCTCTAAAAAGACGACAGAGGATGCAAAGCTAAAAGAGGAATTATTATCTGAAAAGAAAATGCTGGAGGTAAGGGTGTTGAAATCACAGATAAATTCCCATTTCATATTCAATGCCTTGAATAATATTTATTCGATGACTTACTTTAAGGATGAATATACGTCCGGCTATGTATTGAAACTGGCACAAATGATGCGCTACGTAATGGAGGATTGCGAAACAGAGTTAACCTCTTTATCGAAGGATATCGAATATATAGAGAATTTTATTGATTTCCAGAAACTTCGGTTCGAGAGTGATAAGGATATAAGTTTCACATACGATATAGGAGGTAATACGAATATTTCCGTTCCTCCGATGATCTTTCAACCGTTGGTAGAAAACTGCTTCAAACATACTCCTCTCGAAGTAGATAAAAACAGTTATATACATATAACACTGGATGTTGCCGAAAACAGGATACATTTTGTTGCCGAAAACAGTCAGCCGATAATTAAAAATAAACCATCATCGAATAGTACGGGAATAGGTATAGAAAATGTAAAAAGACGCTTGGCTCTATACTATGATGATAATTATACGTTGAATATTATTGATAATACAGATTGTTTCAGAGTCGAATTATTTATAGATTTGGAATCTTAAAACCTTCATTATGTCCGAAACGTTGAAAGTCCTTATAGTTGACGACGAGTTTCATGCCCGAAAATTATTATCGGAGTATACCTCAAAATTACCATTCCTTGAATTGATAGGGACAGCTGCAAATGTTTTTGAGGCAATGAATGTCTTACAAAAGGAGAGAGTAGATATTATGTTACTGGATATTCAGATGCCGGAGATCACAGGCCTTGAATTTGCCCGCAGCCTGAATAATCCGCCCGCAGTAATATTTACGACAGCTTATTCCGAGTATGCGGTTGAGAGCTACGAGCTCAATGTTGTAGATTACTTATTGAAGCCGGTTGCTTTTCCACGCTTTTTGCAGGCAATAGGTAAAGTGACAGGAAAAAAAGGAGATAGTACTCCGAATATATCTGTTGAAAGGGTTGAACCACTACAGGAAAAACCGGAAGATGATAGTATAGTTATAAAAAGTGGATATAAGTTGTACAAGATAAATTATTCCGATCTGCTGTATATCGAAGGACAAAGGGAATACGTTACTTTTCACACAACGAAACAACGTATAACGACGCTTTCAGCATTGAAAGATCTGGAGGAGAAGCTTCCATCCGGTCAATTCATAAGGATACACAAATCTTATATTATATCTATTAAGCATATAGATTTGATAGATAAGAATATACTTCACATTGCAGATAAAAAATTGCCGATAGGAGGCAGCTATAGAGAAGAACTCTTAAGAATATTTGAGTAGTATCTGTAGAGATCTTCTAATAAATATACTGGCGGATGGGGGAGGAATATCTCTGAAGCTCTGTTTTTGTCGATAATAGCTACAATCCCAACAAATGAATTCAAAGACAGAGATAAATCCTGAGTTCGTTTTTCCCCCGCGCCAATCTATAATCTTATTGTAGTTCTTTAATCCTTATATCTTTAAATTTGACTGGTGAACCGTGTCCTAAAAATCCGATATGCCCTTTTTTATTAAACAATCCCGGATGCTTTTGTTTGTCAGGAGTACCATCCTTAGTGGCTTCTCTTATATTTCCGTCAAGAATGACTGTTCCGTTCAGGGTTATCTTTATATTGTCACCTTTAGCTATGACTTCCTGATAGTTCCATTCTCCGGTGGGTTTCAAATAACCTCTTTTGGCAGCAATAATACCATATACTGAACCATGATATTGATATGGAGCCAGTGTGCTATACACCGGAGCGTCATTGTCCAATATCTGTAGTTCCATACCTACATAAGCCGCATCGCCTTCCATCGGGGTACGTATGCCCAGACCATTGTTTGCGGCAGGGGTCAACTGGAATTGGAAACGGAAGATGAAGTCTCCGAACTCTTCTTTTGTGTATAAGTTGCCTCCGTGACTCACGCTCGGGTACAGAGATATGCAGCCACCTTCTGACCTGTAGTCGGTTTTATTCCCTGTCCACTGATCCATGTTCGTACCATCGAATAGTATCTTATAACCCTCTTTCTTCTCTTCGGTCGAGAGCTCGAATGGTTTACTTCTTTCCAGTTCTTTTACATAAATATTCCGGTAATATACTTTACTGCCATGCGCCTGTAATTCCAGTTGTTCGGTTATTGGTAGTATTTGCTCACGATCCCAGAAATTCTCGAGGATAATATTGTCTACGACCAGTTCTCCGTTTAGTTTTACGGTCACGCGGTCATCAACCATCTTGATATAAAATGTATTCCATTCGCCGAGCTTATTATCTGCTACTTTCAATGGTTTACTCTGATTCTTACGATTATTATATAATCCGCCTGAACCTACCTGTGCACCTACTTTTACGCGGGCAGTATCCCATATTTGTATCTGAGGTGTTCCGCGAAGATATATTCCGGCATCAGCTTCAGGACCTGCAGGATCAAGATTCCAGTCTATATACATTTCTATGTCTCCATATTGTTTTTCTGTACAGAGATTGTCTCCACCTTTTACGCCGTCGAATATCAGTATGCCGTTTTCAGTCTTCCAGTGCCGTTTTGCGACATCATCAGCTGTAATTTGGCGTTTAGCCAGTTCGGCAGGCTTCATTGTATTTCTTGTAATGGGGTTGCCTACAAGTCCCTTCCAGCCGGAAAGGTCTTTGCCGTTGAAGATAGAAACGAAACCCTCTTCCTTAGGCATTTCGTTAAGGTGTTTGCGGATAGCTTGCCGTTGATATTCCGCATCGGGGTTGTTGAGTATTTCGATTGCCTTATTGAGTAAGGTTTCTACATTTTTACCTGTATAATTCTTGTTATTCAGCGCGATATTCATTACGGCTCCTGCTGCAGATTGCTGTACAGATTTATTATCAAGATATTGACCGGCTAACAACATACCCAGATAGGAGTCTGTATTACCTATTTTGGATAATATGGTATTCTTTTGAGCATCTGTACGGGCTATTTCAATCGCTTGAGTGAGTAACAGACGACGGTTTTCACCCGATAGTTTCGGATCGGATGCCAACTGTATGTATTTATTAATAGCACGATCAAAGTATAATACCGATGAAGGATCTTTACAGATATTATATAATTCGCCGGCTGCTTCTGAACCTTTCCAGTCGAGTAGAGTCTGGAATGCGGCATCTTTTGCACTTCCGCTTTCTTTTGCAAACCGTTCCGTAATTATATCGAGTGCTTTCACATTCTCAGTAGCAGCAAGTACAGGATAGTACAGGTATTGTTTATCTGTACTCACCTGATTTATTCGGGAGGATATTATATCCAGCTTTTTGTCTGACGGATATGATTTTATGGCAGTGGCTATAGCCTGCTGAACAGGAATGATGGCATCAGACGGCGCATTCTCCAACAAATTATACAATGTCGTCAGGTTATCAGCAGAAACTACATCTTTCAGAGCCTTGTATGCTGCCGTTTTCACACTTGGTACATTCGATTTAGTCTGATCAATAACGATATTGACATTTTTTGAGGATTTACGGTTAGCCAGTAATTCCAATCCTGCTATCTTTCCTGCACTATTTGCTGTAGCGATAACCGGTGCAACCGCTGTAGAAATATCCCCACTAATAGTGTTTAGGGCATTCTTGGCTATTGTTACGGTTTTTTCGTCCGCGTCATTCAATAAGCCAGCCAAAGCCACTATAACATTATGTCCCTCTGTTCTCGCAAGAGTTCGGGCTAAAGCTTCCCTGATCTCAATATTACGATCTGTGAGCATAGCGATCATGGTCTCATTCCCCGTATCCGCTATAATGTTACGTTTCTCGGGAGTGGAGGCTTCCTGCCCCAGCCAGTTGATAATGTCCAGCTGTACTTCCGGATCATACTTTTTCAAAGACTTTATGAGTTCGGTATATATTTTAGCCGAAGCATAATCAGAGGTGAAATTCAGAGCTGCATAACGATATTTACGGTCATTGTCTTTCAATGCTTTTTGTAACAGTTTTAAGACATCGGCAGGTTTTGCCGCCATCATTATTGTCAATGCGGCTTCGCGGCTTTGATGTTGTCCTGCATTTTCGGCTTTTTTCATCAGGTCGCTGGCAGCTTTCTCGGCCTCCTTTACATCACCTTGCGCAAGTACATGTTTGATGAGGGCTATATAGGCTTCATTAGCACCTGTAGGCTCCATTGCATATCCTGCTTTTTCGGCAGCTGTAGCGAGTTCCGGCAAAGATGCCTTACTGCCGCAGCGGCTAAGCGCATAGAGTGCTACTTTTTGCAAATCTGGATTGTTACTGTTCAGAAGCGTTTTTAATTGCATTTCGCTTTCGGCTAATTGCATTTTCGCGATAGCCAACACAATATCTTCCTGCGATTTGTCGGATGCAGTACCTAAAGCATTTTGCAAAGCTTTTCCGGCAGCAGGTGTATCGATCGAGGCTAGTGCACGAGCAGCAGGGCTGCTAAGAGAAGTATCATTAAGGTAAGTTGATAACTTGGCTACAGCCTCATCTTTACCTGTAATCTCTAATTGACGGATGATAAATGCTTTGGTGTCATTGTCGTTTACTATATCTAGCGCTTTTATGTATGCCTTTACTGTAGTAAGACGCTCTGCTTCTAATCCGTTACCAGTCACGTAATGGGAAAGCCCGCTCAATGCATATTCTACAGAAGCATTAGAATCTTTACCCGGAGGATTTATCATTTTTATCAGTTGCAATACACCGTCCTCTCCGGTCGAACTCAGGTCTTTTATCTGTTTGTAATATTGTTCTGTTTTCTGCGCCGGCATTTGAGCCAGTACATCAGCTACGATTGTTTTTGCTGTCCGGTTTTGGGGTGATTGGGCAAGCACCATAGCTGCGCCGAACAGAAGAATACTTAATAGTGAATATATCTTTTTCATGTTTTTCCTGTATTTAGATTAAATATTCCAAGGGGCACGCATTGGTTGGTCTAAAAGGCGGTTAGCTGCTTCATCATTTATAAATTCCAGTCTTATCGGATCAAAATTCAGCGTGCGGTTCAGACGTAGGGCTGCAATTCCCATATTGACAATGGTAGCCGAACGGAATCCGTTCTCTTCGTTCAATGCAAATTGCCTACGTGTTTTTACACTTTCTATAAAGTCGGTAACCTGTTCCTTCGGTTCGGGATAATCAGCCAGTTTCTTTTCCCAGTCCGGGATATCGCAAACGAAGTTTTTATATACATTTCCCTTCGGGCCTGATATGTAAGGTGTATCGGGATTACCGAAATCGCCGCCCCATAATACAATCTGGCAGCCGTCATCATAGGTATATGTGATGGAACGCCATGTACCTATTGCATCGGGGTGCTGTTGTGGTGCATCTACTTCCACCTTCACAGGGCTGGTATGGTCTTTGCCTAAGATGTATTGCACAGGGTCTATATAGTGTTGTCCCATGTCTCCCAATCCGCCACCGTCATAGTCCCAGTAGCCGCGAAACGTATTATGCACACGATGCGGATTGTATGGTTTATACGGTGCAGGTCCCAGCCACATATCATAGTCTAGTTCAGCCGGAACGGGTTGAGGAGCAAGGTATTCTTTCCCTACCCAATAAAATTTCCAGTCGAAACCTGTATGCCTGCTTATCGTTACTTTCAGCGGCCATCCTAGCATGCCACTTTGAACCAGTTTTTTCAAGGGGCGGACAGGTGTTCCCAATCCGTAGAAATTATCCGTAAAACGGAACCATGTATTTAACCGGAACATATTGCCATATTGCTTTACGGCTTCCATTACACGTTTGCCTTCTCCTATGGTGCGGGTCATCGGCTTTTCACACCAGATGTCTTTGCCTGCTTTGGCTGCTTCCACCGACATAATACCGTGCCAGTGGGGTGGTGTGGCTATATGAACTATATCCACATTCTTATCCATTATCAGCTCTCTGAAATCGTGATATGCAGCTATTTTTTCTTTTACAAGTGCTTTCCCCAGTTCCAGATGTTTTTTGTCGACATCGCATACGGCAACCAGACGCGTTCCTGCATAACTTAGGTGACCTCGTCCCATATTGCCTGTACCGATAATGCCTTTTGTTAATTGATCGCTGGGGGCTATGTAGCCGTTACCCATAACATGACGGGGAATAATTGTCAGAGCTGTAATGGCTCCCATTGCTTTTAAAAAGTCCCTTCGGTTGGTTTTCATATTATTTTATTTATTTAAGATTCAGGTCACTATGTTTTAGTTGATTTCCCTGTACTATCAGGAATAGTATGATCGAGCATTATTACAGCGCAAGTTATCGATTTTAATCTTAATAAGAGGATTATTTTGTGTTACATATTCCTCAAAAAACGTCATTTTTAGATAATCTCATATTATATAATTATAATATAGCTTTATGTTTTTGATTCAAAAGACTAATTTAACTTTCTATTTGTTGCAATACTTCTGATATTTTTCTTAATTTGCAGAGAAGTTGCTTATATCTCTAATCCTTTGTCAGATAATCTTCTTTGATTATCTGACTGAATATGAATATAATTTTATTGTAAATGCTCCGGAGGCTAAATGCCTCTATTTTGCCGGAATACTAAGTAAACACGATATCTCAGCCCAATAGATAATAATACGCTAAGGCGTGTTCTATACCTTAATTCTAATGGAAAGTTCTCTTTTCAGAAATATATTAAAGACTATGGATAATGGTAGTATTCTTCATTATTCATGGTATGAGCAGATGCACACGCGGATAGATATTTTGCTGTATGGAGAAGATGCGGAAGAGCTTACTCAGTTATCAATCAGGATTTATGAACTGATACGAAAATTCGACCGTATAGCCGATAGGTTCAATCCCGACAGTGAAATCTCAAAAGTAAATAGATGTAGCTATAATGGTTCTGTTCCGGTAAGTGATTATTTATTTGATATGCTTTCGGAATGTACAGATGCACATAAGAAAACTCAGGGCCTGTTCGATATAACAATAAATTCATCTAATCATAATCTGGGAAGCATTAAGACAATAAGCCTGAATCCGGAGGCAAGAACAATACAAATATCAGATTCAGAGACAATACTGGATATTAATGGTTATGTAAAAGGCTATACCATAGACCGGATAAAAGATCTGATATTATCGACTTCAATAAAAAATGTTTTGGTCAATCTGGGAAACAGTTCTATACTAGCGCTTGGGCATCATCCGTTTGGTGATGGCTGGAAGATAAAGGGGCTGACTGCTTCGATTGCAGATATTACATTACATAATGAATGTCTGACTACCTCAGGAAATATTGTTGCTGAGCGTAAACACATCAAAAATCCGCTTTCACATAATTTTATATCAGGCGAGCAAACAATATCCTTGGTAACACCTTCCGGTTCGGTCGGAGAAGTGCTGTCTACATCGCTTCTTTTAGCCGATAGAAGACAACGAGCAGAGATATTAGAGCAATTCATGCTATCAGAAGAACGTATTATGGTTTAACTAGTTGCCAGAGAGAACACACTATAATTTATCAGAACACCTTAATATTCTATACTATGAAAAAAATTCTTCTTTTGACCGACTTCTCGAGTGGATATAGTCGGGATTTGCTACGAGGTGTAGTCGAATATGCCAAAGAGAACGGGCCTTGGATTTTCTACAGGCTACCGCTCTACTATCGCGAAATTCATGGAGATAAAGGTATTTCAAAGTGGGCATTGCAATGGGAAGCAGACGCTATTATAGCCCAACTATCCGATATTGATCTGGATGCGCTCATGGAGCTGAATATACCCATCATTGTTCAGAATTATGCTGACAGGAAAGAAATGATATCTAATATCACGGGAGATTATTTCGGAACGGGATCTATGGCTGCCGAATTCTTTATACACAGGGGATATAAGAGATTTGCATACTACGGATTCAATGATACTATCTGGATGAGGGAACGCGGAGATGGCTTTATCGCTGAAGTCGGAAAACATGGACTGGATATGCATTTCTTTAACGATTCGGAGCAGATTGTGGGAGAGTCGGGTAGATGGGAATTTGATGCCGGAAAAGTAAAAGACTGGTTGCTGGCTCTCCCCAAACCGATAGCATTATTTGCCTGCGACGATTTTTTTGCATTACAGCTGACTGAAATATGTAAGATGTACGAAATTAATATTCCCGAAGATATAGCAATACTGGGAGTAGATAATGATGAATTGTTATGTAATATTTCCGATCCTACACTTACTTCTATAGAACTGGATGTAATATCGGGAGGCTACGAAGTCGGGCGTTTACTGGACAGATATTTCAAAGGAGAAATAAAAGCTCCTGTTTCTACCGATATTGTGGTGAAGCCAATAAGAACAGTATTAAGACAATCGACAGAGAAATTTCAGGTTTCGGACAAGTATGTCGAACAGGCATTAAAACTGATTGAGCAGGAGTATTATAAAGAACTTACTATAGAACAGATTTTGCAGAAAATACCCGTATCGAGAAGGGTTTTTGAAAGAAGGTTCAAGAACGAAACATTTATGACTATTTACCAATATATACAGGAACTGCGGGTAGAGAGGTTTGCCAAACTGCTGCAAACTACAGAAATCCCGTTAATAGATGCTGCATTTATGTCGGGCTTCAGTGATTATAAAAATGTATCGAGGATATTCTCTAAGAAAAAACAAATGACACCGAGCCAATACAGGGAGAAATTTGGGAAGTCAAAGAAAAAATGACGCTTTTTGAGGAATAAGGAATACAAAATAGTTCTCCTGTTAAAATCCGAAATCTATACCTTGCAGTTATAAATAAAACATACTCTATGGGGAGAATAACAATATATAATGCTCTACTTATCCTGCCTGATAAAATTATCGACAAAGGTTATCTGACAATCGAAGATAACAAGATAGTCGGATTAGGTACAGGGAATTATAAACAATCGATGTTGCAGGAAGAACTGATTGATGCGAATGGAAACTTTGTCTCTCCGGGATTTATCGATATTCATGTGCATGGTGGGGGTAACAGCGACTTTATGGACGGAACAGTCGAGGCCTATCTGAATATTGCAGAGACACATGCACGATATGGAACAACCTCATTGTTGCCAACTACATTGACAAGTACAAATGAAGAACTTCTGAATACATTCTCAGTATACAAGCAAGCCAATGCTGAAAACAGTAAAGGTGCTCAATTTTTAGGTTTACACTTGGAAGGCCCTTATTTTTCGTACAATCAACGGGGGGCACAAGACTCACAATATTTGAAAGTTCCGAAAAGAGAAGAGTATTTGGAGATTCTTACGCAGTCTGATGATATTGTCCGGTGGAGTATCGCTCCCGAACTGGATGGTGCGATCGAGCTTGGCAGAGAACTAAGAGCAAGAGGTATTATTGCATCCGTTGCTCATACCGATGCTATTTGCGAAGAAGTAGTCGAAGCTTTCGATAATGGGTACAGCCTTATGACTCATCTTTATTCGGCCATGTCGAGCATTACACGCAGGAATGCGTACCGATATGCCGGAGCTTTAGAAGCGGCTTACCTGATCGATGACATGGATGTTGAGATCATCGCTGATGGAATTCATCTACCGAAAAGCTTACTGCAATTTGTCTGTAAGTTCAAAAACCGGAATAGAATTGCTTTGGTCACAGATGCTATGCGGGGAGCGGGTATGCCCGATGGTAAGTATATGCTGGGTAGCTTAGAGAAAGGGCAGGAGGTACTGGTGGAAGACGGGGTAGCAAAACTATTAGATAGAACAGCCTTTGCCGGAAGTGTGACTACTGCCGACAGACTGGTGAGGACAATGACCCGCATAGCTGAGATTCCTCTGATCGATGCCATAAAAATGATAACAGCCAATCCGGCACGTATGCTGAATATACAAGAGCAAAAAGGAGTTCTCTCGGTAGGAAAAGATGCAGATATAGTCATGTTCGATAAAGATATTGCTGTCCTTACTACAATCGTTGCCGGGAGGATAGTATATAGGAAATAAGGAGATGGTTCAGATGAAGAAAGACGAAAAAGTTGATCTGGGTTTAAGGAAGTTTATCAAAGATCTCGGATATATATCAGGCAGTGCTGCCATCATAGCCACTGCCCCTTGGCTTCAGTCATTTACGACAGATAAATTAGATGAGATAAAAAAAGAAAAAGCCAGAATAGGTATTATTGCCACAGGCTCCAGAGGATTGTATCATATCCATAATCTATTGACACTAAAACATGTGGAGATTGTAGCTTTGTGCGATATTTATGAACCTAACCTCATTGAAGCTCAAAAGCTGTGTCCTAAGGCTAAGACTTTTACAGATTACCGGAAACTGCTCGAATGGAAAGATGTAGATGGTGTTGTCATTTCCTCACCGCTCAACTGGCATGCGCCTATGGTACTGGATGCTTTGGCTGCCGGTAAACATACTTTTTGCGAAAAATCTATGGCGCTGACTATGGAAGAGTGTAAAGCGATATATGAAGCATACGGAAAAACTGACAAAGTCCTGTATTTCGGGATGCAACGCCTCTTTGATGAGAAATATGTGAAAGCATTACAGATGATACACGACGGCCTGATAGGGGATGTTGTGGGGATGAGGTGCCATTGGTTCCGCAATCACGATTGGCGGCGACCTGTTCCCGATGCGTCATTAGAAAAGCTGATTAACTGGCGATTGTACAAAGAATCATCAGCAGGCTTGATGACTGAACTGGCTACACATCAACTGGAAGTTTCAAACTGGGCTTTGAAAAGGATTCCGGAATCGGTTATCGGATTTGGTGATATTGTCCACTGGAAGGATGGGCGAGAAGTATATGATAGCATTAGCCTGACTTACAGATATAGAAATGGGGTTAAGACTACTTACGAATCTTTGATCTCCAATAAGTTTAATGGAATGGGTGAACAGGTGTTGGGACATAAAGGTACGATGGAACTGGCAAAGGGTGAATATTACTTTGAAGACCCCGAACCGGCGGCAGGCATCGTTCAGCTATTGAAAGATACAGAATCTAAGCTTTTCCAGAGCATACCTATTGCCGGAGCTAGCTGGATGCCCGAAATAGCTAAAGAATATAAACCTCACTATGTGATCGACGGCAAAATAAGCATCAATCATGGTCTGTCTATGATAGGAGTAGACAATGACGGTTCGATGGAACTGATAGATTCTTTCTGTCAGGCAGTGATAACCGGCGAAAAGGCAAAAGATATCGTTGAAGAATGTTATTGTTCTACAATCCTTTGTCTTATGGGTAATCAGGCTATGGAAGAAGAACGGAAGATAGATTTTCCAGAGGAATACAAAATACCATATCTCAATTTCTGATCTATGAAGGATATTATAATAAGCGCACAACGCCAGAAAAAAGAATTGATCATATTTCTCGGATGCTTCATTGCAGCAGAGATTGTGAATGCTATATCCATCATTGTATATGGTACGAGCTGGATGGAGCTATTGACACATATAGGGTATGCCTTCTTTATAGCTGTATGCTTCTATTTTCTTTTATTGTTGCTACGAGGTCTGCTGAAAGGGATTTTACATCTGATAAACAAGAAAAGATAAATATGACGCAAATTGAGGAACTAAGAACGTTCTTTATCCTTTAGCCTACTCTTAAAAAATCTACCTTCGTTAACAGAAGAAATTTTTAATATGATTCTCATTTTTGCCCATACTTCTTATTGAAAGAGAAACTAAGAATAATATATAACGAATAATACCATGACAAATAGAAGAAATTTTTTGAAAAAAGCCGCAGCAAGCACAGCAATGTTAACATTCGGAGGATTGCCGGGATTTAGTTCCAAGAGTTACTTCAATATAATGGGAGCTAATGATAAAATAAGGATTGGAGCCATTGGCGTAAATTCCAGAGGTTCGGCGTTAGCACAGAATTTTGCAAAAATGGAAGGTTGCAGTCTTGATTATGTCTGCGATGTAGATTCCAGAGCATTAGCAAAATGTGCAGATGCAATAACAAAGCTCACTGGGAATAAGCCAAAAGGTGAAAAAGATCTGCGCCGCCTGTATGAGAAGAAAGACCTCGATGCCGTTATTATTGCCACCCCCGACCATTGGCATGCTCCGGCAGCACTGATGGCTATGCAGGCAGGCAAGGAAGTCTATCTGGAAAAACCATGCGGGCATAATCCCGAAGAAGGAGAGATTTTGATCAAAGCGGTTAATAAGTATAAGAGAGTGCTTCAAATGGGTAATCAGCGTCGTTCGTGGCCTAATGTGGTAGAAGCCATCAATGAGATAAAGGCAGGTGCAATAGGAGATGTACATTTTGGTAAATGTTGGTACACCAATGCCCGCCCTTCTATCGGTATAGGTAAAGTCGTACCTGTCCCCAATGAGCTGGATTGGGACTTGTGGCAAGGACCTGCACCCAGACAAAGCTATCGTGATAATATCATTCATTACAACTGGCATTGGTTCTGGCATTGGGGAACAGGCGAAGCATTGAACAACGGCATGCACATGATCGATCTCCTGCGTTGGGGGATGAATGAAGATTACCCTACTGAAGTACAGTCTATGGGAGGACGCTATTACTATAACGATGACTGGGAAACACCCGATACACAGATAATAAATTTGGATTTTGGCGGCAGAAAGTCGATGATGTGGGAAGGTCATTGTTGTAATCCGTACAAAATAGAAGGGGAATCGGTAGGCGTACTGTTCTATGGCGAAAAAGCAAATATGCTGATAGGAGGAGGAAATTCATACAAGATCATTGACAAGAATAATAAAGTAATAAAGGAAGTCAAAAGCGAGATACCGATAGACCCACGCAACCGGATGAATCCGGCGCAACAGTTGGATGGATTCCATATACAGAACTTCTTTGATGGTATAAGAAAGGGTGAAAAATTAAACTCTGATATTACAACAGGCCACATCAGTACATTATTGGTACAACTCGGAAATATTGCACTCAGAAGTAAATCTACTCTGAATATCAATCCGCAGGATGGCCATATTATGGGAAACAAAGAAGCTCAGAAATATTGGAAAAGAACCTACGAGAAGGGTTGGGAAATGAAACTGTAGAAATGAATATCATATTACAGGAAAATTGGCGAAACCAAATCTTGAAGTTTTGAAATCTTGAAACCTTAAATATCAAGTCATGTCTAAAGAACAAATAAGCAATAAGAAAAATGTCGTTATAGGCATCGCAATCATTGGCATCGTTTTCTTTGTCATAGGGTTTGTTTCATGGGTCAATTCCATATTGATACCTTACTTTAAGATAGCCTGCGAACTGACTCATTTCCAGTCTTACTTTGTCACATTTGCATTCTATATTGCTTATCTGGTAATGTCTGTTCCCGTAGCCTTCCTGCTGAAAAGGGTAGGGTACAAGAAGGGGATGATGTACGGATTCTTTGCACTGGCATTTGGAGCCATGCTGTTTGTTCCTGCAGCTTTAACAAGGATGTATCCGATATTTCTGACAGGCTTGTTTGCTATGGGTTCGGGATTAGCCGTATTACAGGCAGCAGCAAATCCGTATATCACTATAATAGGACCTATCGAGACCGCTGCCCGCAGAATGAGTATGATGGGCATCTGTAATAAGTTTGCAGGAATAATTTCCCCACTTGTTTTTGCTGCGGTAGTTTTAGGTTCCAGTCAGGCCACTTTAGAATTGGTTGAATCCGGACTTCTGACAGGGGCAGAGAAGGAAGCAGCACTCGCTGAACTATTGAAAGGTGTTATTCTCCCATATTCGATACTAAGTGTTTTACTGGTAGCGGTAGGACTATTTATAAGATATTCGGTATTGCCCGATATAAATCCGGAAGAAGAGAATGAAGAAGTAGCCAAAACAAACAGTGGTAAAACATCTGTATTCCAGTTCCCATATTTGATTTTAGGAGTTGTTGCATTATTTCTTCATGTTGGTACGCAGGTAATAGCTATCGATACTATTATCAATTATGCTGCGTCTATGGATATAGGTTTGTTGGAGGCTAAGTTTTTCCCGGCATATACATTAGGTGCTACCATACTGGGGTATATGCTGGGAATACTTTTGATCCCTAAAGTAATTTCGCAAAAAAAAGCACTGATAGTCTGCTCTCTTGTCGGGCTACTGCTTTCCTTCGGTGTCATTTTTGCCGATGCTGAGGTTAATCTCTTCGGACATAATGCAAACTTATCCATATGGTTTCTGGCATCACTCGGATTCCCCAACTCTCTGATTTATGCAAGTATATGGCCTCATGCCATACGCGGATTGGGGCGGTTTACCAAGATAGGATCATCAATGTTGGTCATGGCCTTATGTGGTAATGCGGTACTTCCGTTGGTATATGGTCAGTTAGCCGATATAACATCATTAAGGACAGCCTATTGGGTACTTATCCCGTGCTTTATTTACTTGGTTTATTACGCAATATCAGGATATAGAATAACGAAATGGCTGCCTGATAAGAAATAGAGTATTCAGTCTTAGTTAACTGATAGTATTCTTAATTATATTTCTCTTTATCGTTTCTGATGAATAGAATGATCTCTTGTTTGCTTGAGATCAGGGCTTGTACAACGTTATTTTTCATTTTAATAAATGATTTAATAATCAAATTTACAGCAATTTATAATTTAATTACAAACATGGATCTTAAGAAAGATAATCTGTCCGTTGAAATCTATCCTGACCGGATAATAATGGGTGAAGCAGCAGCAAAAGCAGTTATAGGAAGAATAACTAAACTCCTGACTGAGAAAGAAGAAATATCGATGATATTTGCCGCAGCGCCTTCTCAATCCGATTTTCTGAGTATATTGATCGCTGATGAAACTGTTGAGTGGAACAGAATCAATGCTTTTCATCTGGATGAATACATAGGATTGGAGGAAGATGCACCCCAACTGTTTTGCCGGTTTCTGGAGAAGAGCATTTTTGGAAAGGTTTCTTTCAAAGAAGTATATTATATCAATGGACAGGCAACGGATTATCAGGAAGAATGCAAGAGATATACAGATCTGTTGAGCATACATAAAATAGATATTGCCTGCATCGGAATAGGAGAAAACGGGCATATTGCATTCAATGATCCCCATGTTGCGGACTTCGACGATCCGTATGTGATGAAGGTAGTTGATCTTGATCTGGCGTGCAGGATGCAGCAAGTCAATGATAAATGTTTTGACGATCTCGAATCTGTTCCACGCTTGGCGTATACGCTTACCATTCCGGCATTGATGTCTGCCGATTATATTTATTGTATTGTTCCCGGCTCTGCCAAAGCTATGGCTGTATATCATACATTATATGGTATGGTTAGTGAAAAATGCCCGGCATCGGTTCTCAGGAGGAAAAAAAATGCTATCTTGTATCTCGACTCCAAAAGTTCCTCTATGTTGGAAGTTAAAATGCCAATTCCTTAAATAATATATTATGAAACGTATTGTAGTAGCTATTTTGTCAGCTTTCCTATTGCTTACATTAAATGCTCAGGAAAAAATAAAGATAGGAATCATTGGTTTGGACACATCACATTCCCCTGCTTTTATTAAACATATTAATGCCGAAGAGCCGGAAGAGGCTTTTAAGGGGTTTCAAGTTGTTGCGGCCTATCCGTATGGCTCGAAAGCAATAAAATCGAGTTACGACAGAATTGCAGGATATACCGAAGAAGCAAAAAAGTACGGGGTGAAAATTACTTCATCCATCGAAGAATTGCTTTCTATGGTCGACTGTGTCATGCTGGAAACTAACGATGGAAATCTGCACCTCGAACAGGCCGAACAGGTATTTAAGGCAAACAAGAAAATGTTTATAGATAAGCCTATCGGTGCAAATCTCGCTCAGACTATAGCTATTATCAACTTGTCGAAGAAGTATGACTCTCCTTTCTTTTCTTCATCGGCTCTTCGTTTTTCTAAGAATACAAAAGAGATCAGAGACGGCAGGCATGGAAAAGTGATGGGTGCAGACTGTTATTCTCCGGCATCGAACGAACCATCACATGCCGATTTGTACTGGTACGGTATTCATGGTGTAGAGACTCTTTTTACCGTAATGGGTAAAGGCTGCGAAGAGGTACAGGCAACATCTACAGATGGTGCCGATGCTGCTGTCGGTACTTGGAGCGATGGCAGGTTAGGCGTATTCAGGGGAATAAGGGAAGGTGTACAAGCCTTTGGCGGGACTGTCTTTTGTCAGAAGAAAGCAGTGCAGGCAGGAGGCTATGAAGGTTATGCAAAACTACTGGAAAATATTCTGCTTTATTTTAAGACAGATATCTCTCCGGTAGATATGACCGAGACATTGGAGATTTACACATTCATGGAAGCAGTCAACGAAAGTAAGCGGCAGGGTGGAAAACCTGTCAGGATGAGCGATGTATATAACAAGGCAGAGAAAGAAGCAAACAAAATATTAAGCCGGAAGCGATGAAAAAGTTATTGTTTATATTGCCTGTTTTATTTATGATGGCCTGCAATTCTGAATCTGCCAAAAAACGATTCACAGGAAAAGACGGAGAAGTGAAACTTATGATTCTCGAACCGGGACATTTTCATGCAGCGCTGATACAGAAGAATATGGATACTCGTATCAATAAAGAAGTATATGTATATGCACCTGAGGGAAATGAATTAAACTCTTATCTGGACTTGATTAAAGGGTATAATACAAGAGAGGATAATCCTGCATCATGGAATGAAATAGTGTATAGTAAAGATGATTATCTGAATAAAATGCTGTCGGATAAGCAAGGCAATGTCGTTGTATTGGCTGGAAACAATAAGAATAAGATAAAGAATATAAGCAATTCTATTTCTGCAGGATTCGATGTACTGTCTGATAAACCGATGATAATAAACAAAGAGTCGTTTCCTTTGTTAGAGCAGGCTTATGCTAATGCAGTGAAGAATAACCTTATCTTATACGACTTGATGACCGAACGATACGATGTTATAAATATCATCCAACGTCAACTGATGCAGGATAAAGACCTATTCGGGGAGTTAATAAAAGGCACTCCCGATAATCCTGCAATAGAATCGGAAAGTGTGCATCATTTCTTGAAGATAGTATCAGGCAAGCCGCTTATCCGCCCTCAGTGGTATTACGATGTAGAACAACAGGGAGACGGTATAGCTGATGTTACCACACATCTGATTGATCAGATTATGTGGAAGTGCTTTCCTGATCAGTCGGTTAATTATAAGACAGATATAAAAGTCAATGATGCAACGAGATGGGCAACAAAGATATCCTTATCGGATTTTCAGACTTCGACAAATGCAGAAAGCTTCCCCGATTTTCTACGAAAAGATATCATAAATGATACCCTGAATGTATATTCCAATGGAAGCATACAGTTTCAGATAAATGATGTGCAGGCAAGAATAAACGTAGTATGGAATGCAAAAGCGATAGAAGGGACAGGTGATAAGCACAAGTTTATAGTGAAAGGAACTAGAGCAGACCTATATACATTACAGGGTGAGAAGGAGAACTACCAGTCGAAATTATATATTAAGAATAGCGGTAATATATCGGATAGTAATTTCAAGAAGAATCTGGATAATACCATACAGAAATTGCAAGCTTCATTTCCCGGTATTCAAGCAAAAGAAGCTTATGACGGTATGTATTTGATAGATATTCCGAATGAACTTAGAACTGGGCATGAATCCCATTTCCAAAATGTCTCGGATCAATTTATGAGGTACCTGATCGATGGCAAACAGCCGGATTGGGAAGTAGCTAATACACTCTCTAAATACTATATTACAACAGAAGCTTTAGCCATTGCTAAAAGAAAGCAGTAACATGTAATTGACGCTATTATGAAACATTATTGTTTACTCGCTATATTCTTAGTTTCTTCCGGCTTTTCAGCTATAAGCCAAGATCAGAGTTTACGGGAAATCGTATTGCAGATACCTCCCGGTGATAACAATCCCCGAAATAGTGAAGGTGATTTTATCACATTAAAAGATGGTAGAATTCTGTTTGTCTATTCATATTTCTACGGAAATATAGGGCACGATTTTGGAACAGCCCGATTGGTAGGCAGATATTCTTCCGATAAAGGAAAGACATGGACTAAAGAAGATATAACAATAATCCCTAACGAGGGAAGTGTGAACATAATGTCTGTAACGCTTCTACGCCTTAAAAATGGAAATATTGCACTTTTCTATTGCTGTAAAAACTCAGATGCCGATTGTATTCCCATGATGCGGATATCGAAAGACGAAGCTAAAACATGGAGCGATCCGGTTATCTGTATAACCGATAAAAAGGGATATTTCGTATTAAATAACGATCGTGTCATTCAGTTGAAGAATGGCAGGCTGTTACTGCCTGTGGCCTTGCATAAAGATCCCGAAAAGAACGTATGGAACGATAGGGGAAAAATCTTTGTCTATTATTCAGACGATAACGGGTTTACATGGTCATGTAGTAAAGAAGTCGCTAATCCTGTTGGAATTATTTCCCAAGAACCGGGAGTAATTGAGCTCAAAGATGGAACAATTATGATGTTTATACGGGCCAGTGGCGGATTTCAGCAATTATCATATTCCAAAGATGAAGGGGAGACATGGAGTTCTATGACTGCCAGCAATATATGTTCTCCACGCTCTCCGGCAAGTATAGCACGCATACCTGCTACAAAAGACTTACTGATGGCCTGGAACAACAATGACGGCAGCAATGCCCGTACAAAAGAACAGCGAACACCGCTGACTATTGCCATATCTAAAGATGAAGGAAAAACATGGGAAAATATAACAAACATCGAGACCGATCCTGACGGCTGCTATTGCTATACTGCCATCCATTTTACCAAGAAAGATGTATTGCTGTCGTATAGTGCAGGTAGTCAATCGAAACGTACCCATCTGGCTATAACGAATGTTTCATTGCTGCATCAGAAAGATTTATATAAAAAGCGATAAAATAACGATTATGAATACCTACTTAAAAATAACTGTCCTAAATGTCTTTTTGCTATGTGTGGTAGCTGTGTTTTCTCAGGAGAACTATACAGTTACTAAAATATGGGATAAAGCTCCTCATAATGCCTTCACCGATTTAATAAAGTATGGAAACAAATACTATTGCGCATTTCGAGAGGGAGGCGGACATAACCCTACATCTAAAAGCCTTGTAAACGGTAAGATAAGGCTGCTTTCATCGAAAGACGGAGTAAAATGGCAATCGGCGGCATTACTCGAAAAAGAAGGTGTAGACCTGCGCGATTCCAAACTGTCAATCACGCCCGATAATCGTCTGATGATATTGGCAGGAGGAAGCTATTATGCTGCTGACGGAAAACTGATGGAGAGGCGTACTCAGGTTGCATTTATGAACCCTTCCGGAAAGATCACAGAATTTATACCTGTGAATATCGATCCCAATGTCCGCACGAATGTAGACTGGCTATGGCGGGTAACTTGGGATAAAAAGTCGGGTAGGGGTTATGGCGTTGTTACACAGGGAGACAGCAGTGGCAAAGGCAGTAATGTAATACTGGTAAATACATCCGATGGAGTTAATTACCAATATGTTGATAAACTGAAAATTGATGGAGCTCCCAATGAATCTACCGTTCAGTTTCTTGATGATGGAACAATGCGTCTGATAGTCCGGCGTGAAGGTGGAGACAAGATGGGGCGTGTAGGATATAGCGAATTTCCGTACAGGAATTGGAAATGGTTCGATCTGGGTTTTCGGTTGGGAGGGCCTAATATCATCACATTGCCTGATGGAAAGGTGATTGTCGGAAGCAGATACCATCCTACCAGTGCTAACTTTCCTGCTCATACGATTCTGTATTTGCTTAATGAAGACCAGAAACTGGAAAAATGCCTGCAACTGCCTAGTGAAGGAGATACCAGTTATACGGGCTTCCTTATAAACAATGATGAACTGTGGGTTTCGTATTACTCGACGCACGAAGGAAAAACGGCTGTTTACTTGGCAAAGGTAAAGTTGTCCTTCTTTGATTGACTAAATCTGATACTATAAACAATAAAGACCATGAAGAAGACTTACGCCATAGTGACGATGCTTTGGATGCTGTGTATCTATAGCCAAAATAGTTTTAGCTATGTATCTGAATATAACCCATTACAACCAAAGATATATGATGTACCTCAGCTACCATACGGGAATGCTATGGAACCGGAACTTATGCCCCATTTCCCCGACAGGCTGCATACATTTGTGTTCAGGAACTGGAATCTGGTAGAATTGAATAAACTGGCTAAGATTCTAGGCACTTCATCATCTAAGGTTGTAGATATAGCCCGTTCGATGGGCTTACCTGAATATAGAGCACCTCAATGGACGTCTGAACAAATCTATATTACATTGATAAAGCGCAACTGGCATTTACTGCCATACGAGCAGCTATTGGAACTAGTGGATATGACATCTGAACGTCTGAACTCAGTTCTTCGCGAAGATGATTTCCTGTGGGTAAAGGTCGGACATTCCAAACCTAAATGCGAACCTTTGTTATATGCTGCTCCTACAAAAGAAGTAAGCAATAGGACTAAAGAGATAAAGAAAACATTGGGGAACTATATAAACAAGAAACATATAAAAGAGTCCAAAGAGCCTTTTTCATTCATAGATGAAATAAAAGCGGTAAATACAGTATCCCCGATGCAGTCGGAACACAGGCCTAATAAAGAATCTCTGAGATTTATATATTCTTACTTTGCCTTGTTTGGTGATCCGTTGGTTAGCGATAAAGAGATATTTGCAGAAGGATTGCTGGAAAAACTATCCGCATCGGGCGTTAATGGTATATGGCTGCATGTGCTGCTCAGAGATCTGGCTCCTGGCGGAGATGCCTTTCCCGAGTTTGGAGTAAACCATGAAAAACGCTTAAAAAACCTTTCTAAAGCTGTCGATCTGGCTGCTAAATATGGGGTTAGTATATACCTGTACCTGAATGAGCCCAGAGCGATGCACGCATCTTTCTTTCAAAACACTAACGTCAAAGGGCGCGAGCAAACAAGAGGAGTACGCGAAGGCGAATACCATGCCCTCTGTACTAGCAACGAAGATGTCCGTAACTGGATAAGAAATTCACTGTCACATATTTTCACAACGATTCCCAAACTGGGAGGAGTCTTTACCATAAGCGGCTCGGAAAACCTTACCTTCTGTAATTCTCATGGCGGATGGCAAAACTGCCCGCGATGCAAGGACAAATCCGGAGCGGAAGTTATTGCCGATGCTAATGCTCTCATCGCAGAAGGAGTACACAGAGCTTCTCCCAATGCAAAGGTGCTTGTCTGGGATTGGGGATGGAACCGTCATGGAATCGCAACAGATGTGATCGAAAAATTACCGAAAGACGTCTGGCTTATGTCTGTAAGCGAATGGGCATTACCAATAGAAAGGGGAGGTGTAAAAAGTAAGATCGGAGAGTATTCCATTTCGGCAGTCGGTCCCGGCCCTCGAGCCAAAGAACACTGGTTGGCAGCACAGAATAATGGTCTGAGAACAGCCGCAAAAATACAGTTGAACTGTACGTGGGAAATAGCTACCGTTCCATATATCCCTGTTATGGACTTGATAGTGGAACATTGCAGCAATCTTACCCAAAGCGGTGTCGAAGGTTTCTTGCTCAGTTGGTCGTTAGGGGCTTATCCTTCGCCAAATCTGGAAGTACCGCTATACTTTGATCGTACACCGATTCCATCGAAAGAACAGGTCTTAGATGAAATCGCAGAGAAACGCTATGGAAAGCAAGGTGCAAAGTTCGCCCGACAGGCATGGACGATGATGAGCAATGCTTACCGTGAGTATCCTTTTTCAGGATCGGTTGTATATTATTCCCCTGTGCAGATAGGCCCTGCTAACTTATTACGGGCTCATGCTTCCGGTCTCAAAGCTACAATGACAGGATTCCCTTATGATGATCTCAACAGATGGAGAAGTCCCTATCCGGCTGAGGCTTTTGAACAACAATACCGAAAGATGGCTGCAGGATTCGCGGAGGCTATTCCTGTTCTTGAGAAAGCGACAACCCTTGCTGATAAAGATATGAGAGGCAGCCTGATGGATGATCTAAGATATTCAAAGGTTGTACGCATCCATTTTGCAAGCGTAGCCAATCAGATACGGTATATCCTGTTGAGAGACGAGCATAACTCTACAGATACTCCGGTAGAAAGAAAGACTGAGCTGGCTTCTGAAATTAAGCTGCTTATAGAGAGTGAAATTATATTAACCCAAGAACTGTATTACCTGATGCAGGAAGACTCTAAGATTGGTTTCGAGTCGGCAAATCAGTACCTGTATGTTCAGAATGACCTATTGGAGAAGATCATTAACTGTCGTTACATTCTTACCCAACTATGAGACTAATAATATAAACCTGAAAATAAAACTACTATGAAAAAGAACCTTATTCTGTATACATTGACCTTAGTTATATGCACTCTATCCTTCTCTTGTTCCAGCCAAAAGAATCTGGCAAAACAAGACCGGACTATTCGTCTCAAAGTGCCTGAAAGACCCGCCGGACAACAGCATATGCTCGAATTCAGGGCAGAACCTATAAAAACGGTTCGGGTTGCCTTTATCGGACTGGGTATGCGCGGTCCCGGAGCAGTTGAGCGTATGATGAATATTCCGGGAGTAGAGATTGCGGCCCTCTGTGATGTAAAGAAAGAAAATGTGGAGAAAGTCAGCAAAATGCTCAAAGAGAAAGGCTTTCCTGCTGCCAAAGAGTTTTATGGAGATACGATCGTTTGGCGTCAGGTTACGGCCTTGCCGGATGTAGATCTGGTATATGTAGTAACCGATTGGCAATCCCATGCTAAAATAGGGATTCAGGCAATGGAAGATGGAAAGCACGTTGCCATTGAAGTTCCTGCTGCTTTGACGATGGATGAAATATGGGGCTTGATAAATACATCGGAGCGTACCCGTAAGCACTGTGTTCAACTGGAAAACTGTGTGTACGACTTCTTTGAACTCACAGCATTGAATATGGCTCAGCAGGGTGTGTTCGGCGAAATAATACATGGCGAGGGAGCTTATATTCATGGCCTGCAACCATTCTGGGATCAATATTGGTCTGACTGGCGTATGCGATTCAACAGAGAGAATCGAGGAGATGTATATCCTACACACGGCTTAGGCCCTGTATGTCAGGCAATGAATATTCACAGGGGTGACAAGATGAATTTCCTTGTTGCGGTAGATACCAAGCCCCTTCAGAATCCTATGTGGCTGAAAGCGAAGAGGGGAGTGGATGCTCCCGATTTTCGTAACGGTGACCATACAATGACTATGATTCGCACCGAAAACGGACGCTCTATCTTGGTAGAACACGATATTGTTTCTCCGAGACCTTACAGCCGTATGTATCAGCTTTCGGGAACTAAAGGTTTTGCAAACAAGTACCCAAGTCAGGGTTTTGCGCTGAGCAGTGGCAGTATAGATCCCGAACTGGCTAAAAATCATGAGAATCTGATTACACACCGGTTTGTATCCAACGAACTCAGGGCTGCATTGATGGAAAAATACCGTCACCCGATTGTAGATAAAGAACTGGAAGCATTGGCAAAGAAGGTCGGTGGACACGGAGGAATGGACTTTATCATGGACTACCGCCTGATATACTGCTTGCAAAAAGGTCTTCACATGGATATGGATGTGTACGATCTGGCAGAGTGGTGTTGCCTGATACCTCTTACTGAAATATCTCTGGATAATGATTCCGCTCCGGTCGAAATCCCTGACTTCACTCGAGGTTACTGGAATAAGTTAAGCAAACTGAATTTTGCGCGTTAAACTGTTGTTATAGATAATTTTATGTGAAAAATATAATGTATAGGTTTTTGCTTCTATTACTATTCTTTCCGTTATTCTCCTTTGCTCAGGAAACTATCATTCACGTTGTAAATAAGGGAGTCAGAGGTGAGAATACAGTGGACTTGCTGGCAAGGATAGACAAAGATGTCTTTCGGGAGAACCCCGATGTTGTTATCTTGATGATCGGTACCAATGATTTGATGAGTACAGGTAAAATGCTATCTATCAAGGAGTATACGGAGAATGTTGCTTCTATAATAAATCAGTTGTCCGTCAAAGATATTAAGGTACTGGTTGTCAGTCCTCCGACTCTCGATCCTGTTTATATATACACGCGGCACGATTCCACGCAGTATAATATTCCACTTCCGGTAAGGATGCGATTGGGACGAGATGCCATAAAAGAGGTTTGCAGGGAAAGGGAGATTCCTTTTGCCGATCTGTACAACTTCTTTGAGTGTCTTTATATTCCCAAGCATAACCAGGACGACATCATAATGAATGAAAAGAACAGCAATACGAAGGATGGCATCCACATGACTAAAAAAGGAAATGAACTATTAGCCTACTTTATTTTTACTCACTTGAAAGCTGCCATTCCATTCACAAAAGGTATGAAAATCCTTTGTTTTGGCGATTCTATTACTCATGGTGTATTTATGAAAGGAGCAGGAACCAGTAATGGAAACACCTATCCGGCAATATTGAAACGACTGATAATAAATGATATGAATCCTAATTAATATTCTTTCATATATAGTTGTCGAAGCCAACAGGGTGGATATATATTCGCTTTGTTGGCTTTATTTTTTTACTTAGGTTTCATAAAAGGTGACAAAATTGGCACTTCTTGCACAATTTTTATATTTGTCACCTTTCTCACCTTTCTCCTGTAGGGGCGAATAAATATTCACCCGATTACCTATTTTATTATGGGCGTAAGATTTTACACCCCTACAACATTCGGATTTTAACTAAAACCTGACAACTAACGATCACAGGAGCGCAGCATATGTAAACCTTACGAAAATTTCAATTTCTAGATTCTCTGAATATATTTTTTGTCAAAGACCGCTTTTACTTAATGATAAAGATATCCTATAAAAATGCAGAAAGGCCGAAATCTAATTCCGACCATTTCTCATTTCTATGTTAAAAATTTATTACTTACATTTTCCCCATCCGTTCATCAGTTCTCCGCAGTAGCCGGTAAGTCCGATTACATCGGCACCCAGATTGATCATCTGATACCCCATATCGATAAGTTGTCGGGCATTTTCGATAGTTCCTGTAGTAGCTGCAAATTTACCATGTCGGCGCGCTACTTCGGCAATGCGCTCACGTGTTTTCAGCAATAAAGGGTTATCCCAATCGCCGGGAGCTCCGATTCCATGACTAAAGTCACCGGGTCCGAAAAACAAGATGTCGTAGCCATCCAGTGCTGCAATGGCTTCCAGATTATCAAGTGGTTCCGGATCTTCTATCTGTAAAGCAATGAAACGACGTTCATTACTTTGTTGCAGATACTCATGGAAATCGGTAGCGCCATATCCCCCGTCGGCATTTCCTCCATCTATCGGACGGCGTCCCATAGGGTGAAAGCGGGTGTAATGTATTACATTTCGGGCATCTTCCAGATTCATAATATGCGGAACCAGAATGCCGGCCGCATCGATCTCAAAAGGTTTTACCAAATCGCTGTAACTACCACGCGGAACGCGTATCATTACATCCGAGCCATTCATGCGAGCTGCCCAGTTCTGAGCCGAAATTGTCATCCAATCCTGTGCTACATGCTCCATATCGAGCCAGATACAATCGAATCCGAACGAAGAGGCTAACTCCGATGCCTGTGGTGAGCAGAGATTCAGCTTGAAGCTGCATACATTTTCTCCTGCTCTTAGTTTTTGTAATACTTTACTTTGTTTCATTTTGTTTTTTTACTCTTTTATATACCCCGTACATTAATACAATACAAATAACCAGACAGATAGCAGCACTCTGGTATACAATTCCCAGATCGATGTTTTTGTCGCGAAGGGCTCCTGCTGCAAAAATGCCAATGCCTCCCACGATGGTAGCCAACATATTCAGTATGCCATATCCTGTTGCACGATAACGCTCGTTGATCAGCATACACAGTACAGACATCAGGTTGGAATCGGTAAACATTTTGGAAAAAGCATAGCACATAAAGAATATTATTGCCGGAATGATCAGTGATACATAACTGGCTGCAAATATACTTGGTGCTGCTATTGCCAATCCCACTATAGGAATAAGCATACGTGCATACGGATTTGTTTTACTCCATCGGTCAGAGAATAGCCCTCCGGCAATCAGTCCGAGTATCGAAGCCGGATACAAGTATGCCGTAGCATATAGTCCGGCGATTCCCTGCGACAGGTTAAATCTGTCCATGTAATAAGTCGGCAACCACCCTACAATACCCAACATACACCAGAATAACAACAAATACCAGAATGCCCGTTTGCTAAAAATGTCTCTGATCGCTGCTCCGAAATGTATTTTTTCGGCTTTCCTTTGGCTTTGATTTTGTTGTCCCTTTACTTTTTTCGGCTGTTTCAGGAAGAAAAAGAGGATAAAAGCATAAATAACTCCCAGAATACCAAAATATTTGAAAGCATGTCCCCAAGTTAGTTTTTCGGCAATCATTCCTCCTATAAAACCAAGACTTTGCCCTACCGTAGTACCTGCCAGATGAACGCCTACCGCAGTAGATTGCGTCTTTCCCGGATGGTAGTCTACAATGAGAGCCAGTGCCGCAGGCATATAGAAAGCTTCACTTATACCCATCAATGCACGGGTAGCCATCAGTTCCTCGAATGTACGGGCATGCCCTGTAAGCCATGTTACAGCCGACCATACCAGCAGACTGCCTATGATAACGTAGTGTTTCTGAAAACGATCGGCTATGAAACCCGCAAACGGGCTGAGAATGCCGTATGTCCAGAGAAATACTGACGTTAACAGGCCAAACTGTGCATCGGTAATATGTACATCATTCACTATGGATTCGCGCATAGTGCTGATCATTGTCCTGTCCAGATAATTGAGCGCGGCCACTACGAATAGCAAAGCCACCGTGAGCCACGCTCTGGAATATAGTTTATTTGACACTTACTAAGGATTAGTTGATATAGGGGTTAATATCTCTTCCATAACAGTAAATAGTCCGGCAGGAATAGTCTTGCGCATAACATATAGTGTGAGGACTCCTGTATCCGGATCGAAAGTGCTTATATTTCCGTCACTCTTATCGCTGTTAAAGAAGTCCATCGTTTTGGTTGTCGCATTACTCTTTTGGAATCCGGTAGTATTTATTGTATAATCACTTTCTATTGTCATAAGAAACTGGTTCAATACAAAATCTGTATAAATACCAAAACTGCCGAAACGATTACATTGTAAAGATTCTTTTCCATTCAGCCCCATATACCAGATGAATTTTTCCAGATTGGTATAGGTTGTCATGCCTGTATAAACACCTTCTGCATTGAATTCTCTGCGCTTACCTTCTGTAGCCATATATTTGCATCCCTGCATCGTATACGTTGTTGATTGTAAAGTATCGACAGCACCTGCAGGAAGATGTAATGCAGTGATATAAATAATATCATCAGGATTCCACAAGCGATTTCCGGTATTAGGCAAACTCAGCGCTCCGAATTTTTCGGAAAGAAAATGTGTTTCCCATTCTCCTGTAGCTGTATTTCTGTATTTTACCTCTGTTCCTATGCGGGTTTTATTCACCTGATTCTCCCATGTCAGATTGACTCCCGATATGCTTGCATTTTCTCTTATCGTGCTCAACGGACGGTGGCGTAATGTGCCCTCAAAAACAGTTCCGTACGAACGGCCTTGAACTTCCTGTTTGATGGAAATTTCTCCGTCATTACCTTTATTTACAGCCTCAAATGTGTATGTACCTTCCGGAACGGAAATAAATATAGAGTCTTTCTGTTTTTCGGGACTTGCCTGAGAAATATCTATAACAACAGAGTCCTTCCGCTGATTCCAGTAGATAACAGTCTGTTTCAGTCGCGGATCAGCGCTTTGGTACCATACCAGTTTTACTCGCTCTTTCCCGCTGTAGGCTGTTAACGAGTCGGTAATACCTAAATAAGCGACCGGTTTTTCATCCAGATATTTCTGATGAATATCGTCCAGATCATCACAAGATATAAATACGATGATGAAGGTAAAAACCAAGTATATAAATCTGTTTTTCATAATATGCAATATTTTTATGGTGTGATTTTATCAGTACCCCAGAACCTAAGTTCTGCAAATTGAAACAGAGAGTTCGGAGTCGGAGTGCCTTTATCCGTTTCGAGAACGATGAAACGAAGGTATCTGACCGGTTCGGCATCTAATGGGAATGTAAATTCAAAACCATCCAGTGCACGTTGAACTATATCGGCTTCAGATGCTCCCATCAGATCAAGTCGCTCTATCTCAAATCGTCCCAGATGTACCCATTCATCGGTAAAGCTAGGCGAGCTGACCTCGACACCGGGATGGTTGAATGATTTTTCGGTATATGATTCGAGCCAATAACCTTTGTCGGTGAGTTTGTTTGTCGGGAATTCCTTGATTCCGTACACCTCAAAAGCCAAAACATTATTTACCCCGAAAACCTGATTTGCCCGATAAGGCTGGCTACCTCCCAAATCGCCTTGCATACGCGGCCATATTCTCATCCGGCTCAGTTTATAGGTACTGCCTGGTACTTTATCCGTATTGGCAACTCTGGCTCCCAGATCGATAGTGAATATAGGGCTAACGTTTAATTCCGTTGTTGCTACTGTAAGCCAACCTTCATACAAGCCGGTAGATCCCGGAGCATGGGTTACATCGTTAAATACCTTTGTCCGGTTCACCGTAGCATTTTCCGTATAATTGTCGTAAGGAATCCTAGTCTTCAGACTTTCATGAGCATCCCAGCCAACCTGCCATGATACATTGGAAGGCATTTGTATATGTATTTCAGGCAAAGGGGTTAACGTATAACGCTTGATTTCGGATACATTCCCGTATTTATCTTCAAAAGAGAGTGCGAATACGGTTTCAATATCGTCATATTGGCGAAAAGGGCGGCCGGTTTCGGAGAATGAAGAAAAGTACATTTCTTTTTCAACCAGTTCCCCTTCTTCTTCCACCATTACACGTACTCCCAGTTCTGTTTGTGAGGGATTTTCCCAACTGGCAAAAATACCTCCGAACCCGGCACTCACATCCAGTGTGTTGAACGCTATCGATAGAGGCGATTCCAGTGGTGTGAATGATACTGAAACGGGATCTGAACGCCTCTCATGATAGTTGACAGTATAAAGCTGAACAGTTACCTCTTCTCTCGTATCGAATCCCTGAACAGTCAGCGAATTATTGTATATAGACGAACGTTCTGTCCAGACTTTGCCGTTTCGTTCATATTCAGCCATCACATATAGAACATTATCGTCGTTGGGTACGGGGTATGTAATCCTAGCTCCACCGTTGATAGGTGTGACGGTATAGTTGGTAAGTGGGGATGGCTTTATATCACCCTTTTCATTGTCGCTGCAACCTGCAAAAATGATTGCAAGTACCGACATTATCCATATAAAAACAATATTTTTCATAGTTGTTGTTTTCAGTTGTTTATTCTTCATATTTTCACCATCCATATGTCTGAGAAAGATTGCTGTTGATCCTTAAATCGTGCGTGCTTAGTGGCCACAGATAATCTTTTTCGGTAAAATTAGATGACTCTTCAAAATTCAGAAGCGTATAATAATCAGTGGCATTTTTACCATTGAAGTTCCAGCATTTGGCAACCTGATTAAACCAGCGGTCGGCTTCGTGCCAACGGCGCACATCCCAAAAACGTTGTCCTTCAAAAGACAATTCTATCAGACGTTCCTGTTGGATAATTTCTCTCATATCGTTTTTGTTGGCCGGACGAGCCGGATCGTTGGAATGATTTGTCCATGACGTCACTACTCCGTCCAGACCTGCTTTTGCCCTTACCAGATCGATCCAGTGATATACTTCGTCGTCGGGGCTATTCTTCACCTCGTTCAGGGCTTCGCTGTAGAGCAGATAGAGATCGGCTAGCCGTATCAATGGGAAGCGGTAATCATCACCGACATAGTTGTTGCTGGCATTTCCCATTGATGTGCGGGACTCAAACGATACCAGTTTTTTTACATAATATCCGATAGGATTACACAGGTTTGCAGCTTCGCCTGCACGTAACTGCAGGTATGGGGCAAAAGTGCTACCCTGATTACTCGTACCCGCCGATAGCTCATAATAACCGCGATCGAAGCCAAGACTGGCGTAAAAACGGTATTCGCGATCAAAGTTTATACCGGCCGTCTCTTGTCCTGCAGCTATAAAATATCTGTGGGCATCGTCTCCGGCACGGAGTTTATGAATGTTTTCATAAGCATAGTCTTTATCTTCATCTATCGGCACGCCGTTTTTTGAATAAAACAGTTCTGCCGCTTCGAATGATGCCGGACAATAGCCCATCATCAGGGTTGCGTCTTGTGAGTACAATACGGCACACAGATCGCGCTGCATATTTCCCAAAGGTGGTTTACTGCTGAGTCCTCCTTTTCCCTGAGCAAACTGTTCGGTGCTCGACCATATTACGCCAGCATTCCATTTCTCAGTTACTCCTTTTCGTATAGTCATCAGGTGTACAAGGCTGTCGTTCATATTTATTGTGTTTGAATTCATGCTCTTATTATATTCAAACAGGCTATGTCCGGCATCGTGTGCCACATCGATAGCTTCTTTCAGAGCAGTAGCTGCTGTTTGCCATTTCCCGTTATCCGGAGTACTTGAAACGAGCTGTATGCCGCGTTTATCAACCCAGTTAGCGTAATATGTATTGCCATTGAAAAGCGGACTGGCACCCCATACTAAGGCTTTAGCCTTTACAGCCAGCGCAATAGGACGGGTGATACGTCCCAGTTCTTCGGTTGTGTTTGCAATGACTAATGGCAGATCGGGAGCAGCTTCGTCGCAAAGCTCCGCGATGTATTCGATACATTCGTCTACAGGTTCGCGGTATATCCTCATTTCTTCGGGAGAAGCCGACATCGGTAAATTCTCTTTGATCAGCGGGATAGGCCCGTACAGTTGTAAGAGGAAAAAATGATAATAGGCTTTAAGGAACTTAACTTCGGCTATCCACTGTGCCCTTTCCGTTTCGGTAATATCTTGTGGAATATGGGCATTTTCCAGAAATATATTACAGAAGCGAAGAGCCTCATACATAGATGATCCGCCATTGCCTCCACTCCAGTAGTTCAGAAGCGGATCATTTGTATTTTGGTTTCCTTTAGAAATCTGTATTGACGGGAGTTGTTGAAAATGTTCGGAAATACCGTAGCTAAACTCCCCCTTGTGTGTATAATATGCCGGATAATAAAAAGGATCGGTAGGATCGGGCAGATATGAATAACATGTAAACAAACTTCTTTTCAACATGGCTCTGTTTGAAAAAGCATTATCTAGTGCCGGTATATCGTCGGGAACGATATCGAAGAAGTTGTCGCAACTGCAAAAGAAGGCTGTTGCAAACATCAGTATATATAATTTGATTGTCTTCATAGTGCTTAAAATTGAATGTTTAAACCTAAATTGAATACTCTCTGAACCGGGTAGCCCAGACCGCCGTCGGCCATTTCGGGATCCCACATTTTAAATTTAGACCATAAGCCCAGATTAGAACCGCTCACATATATACGGGCTGTGTTGATATGAACTTTTCGTGTGAGTTTTTCAGGTAATGTATAACCTATTTCTGCTGTTTTCAGACGAAGGAAAGAGCCATCGCGCAGCCACCATGTACTGGACTGGCTGTTGTTTTCGTTTTTAGATTCGGAAAGGCGAGGCCAGAAAGCATACAGGTTACGGTTGTCTTCAGACCAGTGATCGTTTGCAATGGCTTGAAGCAGGCCTGCCTGCCCCTTATGAGCCGTTGTTCCGTCTATTGTCTCAGTATTGACGAATGGCTGTATCTTTCCCGGAGAGATCATGAATGATGTACGCCCTGCCCCTTGAAAGAAACAGGAGAAATCGAAAGACTTATATGTCAGCGAGAATCCTATTCCGTAAATAATCTCGGGGGTTGTAGGAAGGCCGATAGGTACCTGGTCGTCATCGTTGATCTGACCGTCACCGTTAATATCCTTGTACTTAATGTCTCCTGCACCATATTCGCCGAATGTCTGCTTTGGTGAGTTTTTTACTTCTTCATCATCGATAAAGAGACGTTCGGCAATGTATCCGTAAGGTTGCGATATCTTTTGCCCTATACGCGAGCGCCATGGTATATCGCTATAGTCGGGTTCTTCATATTTTACATATTTACTTGATGCGTAGGTAAAATTACCGTTAACTATCAGGTGCAGGTCTTTGTTGAAGTATTTCTGATATTTTAGTTCTACTTCGGCACCTTCTCCTTTGGCAACTCCTACATTATGCTGCGGAGTGGTTACCAAGCCTACAGTCGATGGAATATCTACGCGCGACTGTAAGATATTGGAACGCCTTTCGGTAAAGTAATCGGCATTGATGGTAAGGTCTTTAAATAATGTCAGTTCAATTCCCAGATTCATTTTTTTAGCCTTTTCCCAAGTGATAAGGTCATTTGCATAACGGATAATGGAGATTCCGTTCTGATAATATTTAAGTTCATCACCGAAATAATATCTTTTTGCAGCATCATTAAGATTCACTTGCGACAGGTAGAAAAATCTGTCGGCAAGGTTTCCTATCTGGTCGTTACCTACCAATCCGTAAGTAGCCTTCAATTTCAGACTGGTTAATATCTTCTCTGTACCTTTCATAAACGATTCGTTCGTCAGCATCCATCCGGCTCCCATAGACGGGAAAAAACCGTAACGATGTTTTTTGTCGAATCGCTCGGAACCATTAAACCCGAAATTAGCTTCGATAAAGTATCGCGAATCGTAGCCGTAAGCCAGACGTGCAGCCGAAGACAGATTTCGTTTGGGTAAGGACTGTTGTATAGTTGTTACCCGTGTGTCGGTTTCATCACGTAAAGCTCCGACCAGCAGGAGATTCATATCGTGCTTTTCAGCAAACAGTTTCTGATAGCCTACACGTAATTCTCCATACATGGAGGAGTTCACATATTTGGAACCGAATGTATAGTCCAGATACTCTGTTCCTTCTTCCGGATTGAGGTTGAACAACTGATAATTGCCATCGGCATTTTTAACAGGGAAGTAGTAGAACGGTTTGTAACTACGTGTGAGGTCGTAATATGAATTACGCTTGATATTGAATGTACCGCGTGCAAACAATCCTTTGAGTTTACCATCGAACTGGTGTTCTATTTCTACCTGTGACAACATCATCGAATTTTTAGAATCCTTGTAACCACTGGCTATTTCGGCCAGAGGGTTATAGTATGGTTCCAGTTTTCCGTACATTACATGGTTGACGTATTGCGTGCCTGCATCTTTCGGATAGTAAGGCATGAACATAACAGGATTAGCGCTGCGTGTCAGCATAAATACTTCTTTACCGCCTTGCTTCGGCCCATGCTGGTCGTCGAATGTTCCGTATGCCCTGATAATAGCTTTAGTATTCGGAGTTAACTTGATGGTTACATTCGATCTTAACTGAAAGCGTAAGAGATCAATGTTGTTGTCAATCATATTGTTAGCACTTTCCCTAAGGATACCTGTATCGTGTTGTATATTGGCTGCAATGTAATATTGAACAGCCTTACCTCCACCCGAAATATTGGCATTGACACGTTGGTTGAATGTCCGGTCTTTGATGATATAATCATACCAGTCGATCGCCGGATAAATAGTCGGGTTATTACCAAGTTGCGTATTATAGATTTTTTCGGATGTATAAGGAAGCCTTGTCATCGGATTCCGTGTTCTTACAGCCTCGTTGTGCAGTTGCATAAAGGTAATAGGATCAGCCAGTTTTACCAGTTCGGAATTTCCCGATGAAGATAATTCTGCCCTTATGCTGATACTCATTTTTTCTGCAACCCCTTCTTTTGTTGTTACGAGGATAACACCGTTGGCTCCTCTGGAACCGTAAAGCGCAGCTGAATTGGCATCTTTCATTACAGAGAAAGAAGCAATGTCGTCAGGATTGATCCGCGCCAGATCGGACGACTCCATTTCGATACCGTCGATCAGGATCAGCGGATCTTTTTTCCCTCCTGTACTAAAGGTGGTAACACCCCGAATGAAGAACTCTGCATTGTCGAGTCCGGGTTCTCCCGAACGCTGGTAGGCAATCACTCCGGCCAATCGTCCGGCAAAGGCAGTAGTGAGATTGCTTGACGGTACAACCAGCTCGCTTGGGTTGATAGTGGTAATGGAGCTGACCACACTCTCTTTCTTCTGTTTTCCGAATGCTACGACTACTACTTCATCCATAGCTACAGTATCCTCTTCGAGTGTGATGGCAACACCATTGATGTCTTTTGCCACCAATTCCGCCTGTTTGAAGCCAAGCATGGAGAAAACCAGAATTTCGGACGGATCGCAATCGATAGTGTAGCGTCCTTCCGTATCGGTGGAGACTCCTATGTTTTTATTACTTTTGGTAACAACTACCACACCCGGTATGGGGAAACCGTCTTTATCGACCACACGTCCGGATATTTTTACTTTTTGCTGTACCGACATTTCATTTTTAGTGTCCGGTTTGTCATTGGCAGAAAAACAAACCAGCGGGACTGTCAACCCCCAAAAAGCTACTACGATGATTCTTATCATCCGAAGATAACTTTTGTGATGAGGAAATTTTGATTCCACTTTTTTTAGCAATAACATTTTCATAATATTAGATTTTAGATAGATTCAATTTGTCTTATTTTCAGTCTTCTTCATTCAGGCATTGGGTTATGTTATGAGTGATATAATATTGTTTTGTTTCTTCTTACCGGCATTTTTTTGTATAGGTGATTATCAGCGATATAGTGTATTTGTTGATCACCATTATATTTGTAAATATCGAATTACAAGATAAATCATTAAATAAATTAGTTAAAGTCGATATGCGTCTGTTAATCCTCAAATAACGTCAAATAGAATTGCTGTTATAATTTTATTGTTCTGGCAAGGTATATAAGTCTTTCCGGGCTGTTAAATAATTAGATCCCATTAGCTTAGCATAAATCTTATATAGGTTTATGCTAAGCACATTATTATTGGGATTTTAAATATTGGGCATTTTTTTCGTAAAATATTTATTTGGATATCAGATTCTTTTAAGGTGTATAATAGATATCTATATCTGCAATTACAGCATTATGATCGGAAAGGAAAACACCATTATATTTGGAATCGGATACTGTATGGCTACGTACTTCACCTATATTCTTACTGGTGAAAACATAATCGAAGAATACGTTTCCTGTCGGATTGTCCTGAAAATCGTTTATTGTATAGCTCGGGCCAGCCGTAACGGTTGCTACATCTTTCGTATGATCGAGTATTGTTCTCAGTGTATTCACAGGAACGGCAGAAGGTATGGTATTGAGGTCTCCTGTCATTATAACCGGTCTGTCTCCGCTCAGGCTGTTTATTCTGTCTACTATCAGTAATGCGCTCTGGTTTCGGGCTGTATTCCCTGAATTATCGAGATGTGTGTTGATAACAAATATTTCCTGACCGGATGTATTCTCTTTTAATATTGCCCATACTGCAACACGGTAATATCCGGCATCCCATCCTTTCGATTTTACATCGGGAGTTTCACTTAACCAGAATTTTCCTGAATTTAGCAGCGTAAATCTGTTTTTTTTGTATATAATAGCAACACCTTCGTCAGTAGTAGTCTCCTGACGGTATCCTACATATCCTGCATAGTCTGACGATAACAGGTTCATCAGCTCATTGTATTGATTATAAACTATCAGGGTTTTTCCCATTTCCTGTGTACCGATAATATCTGCATTCATAGCACGAATAAAGGCTGCTGCCGTACTCTTCCGGTTTGGCCAGTTATTATTACCATCCGAGAGAGACCATACGCGTACATTGTACTGCATTGCTATGATATTCAGTGTTTCCTGTTCATTCAGATTATTAACAGAGGTTTTTGCTGCGGTTGCATTCTCATTTGCATCCTCTTGATAAATTTCATCAGAACTACTGCATGCAGATAAGATGAAAATAAGCATCAAATACTGACACAAACATTTCAGATTTCTTTTTTTTGTCTTCTGTTCCATTTTTTTATTTATTTAAGGTTAAACACGGTAGTCGTTTATTTCAGATTATTTTCGAGATTGGAGATAATCCACGATAGTATCGAATGTTCCTAAAGGAAAGATTGATGGCTGCCCATACCATATAAAAGATTCGTATCCTTCATAGTCTTTTGCCCGAATATGAGGGTCAGTAGCCAGATAGCTGGACACATCATTGGTATAGCCTATTACAGAAACTTTCTGCTTAGGCCATATATCCTTAATGGCAAGTCCGTATTCTGTAGTCACTTCTCTTGAAATACCTATTAGTTTCCAGTCACCGATATCGAAGGTCTGTAGATATATATTCATTGTTTCGGGTAGGGTATTGCCTTCATAGTGTTTTATCATCATATCTGCCCACCTGACATTGCGTCCGGCTATATCACTCTTATATCCACCTTTGATGTTTTCAACTTTATCTATATTTTCATTCCTGAACGCCAGTATTTCCTCTTTTGTGCAGGGAGTTACAGGTATTCCGATAGAATCTATTGTAGTATGAATATTCCCTTTTACAGCACTCATCTCTTTTCTTAAAGACCGTAATACATCATTTGCCAATATATTACCTGTGGTTTTGGATGGGTGTTTTGGGTTAATATCACCGCCACAAGCCTGCAAAAACAGACTGTAATTATAACCCTCGCTCTCTAACTGGTTTCTGGTATAACCCGGAAAGTTGGCGCTGATAGTATATTTTCCGGTTGTATGGTCTGCAAGTACCGGATGGCAGCCTGTAAGGAATATCAGAGATTCTTGTTTGTTATCTACCGATACTATTTTCAGAACGTCGACAGTGTTATCATATATTGCTAAGTCTCCTTTCAGGTTTCTGTTGTAACCGATATTTGTCGTATCCCGCGTAAACGAAATATGGGAAGGTTTCATTTGGTCGAGTGCATCTTCTATAGCCTTAATAACACCTTTATAAACTACATTATTCAGATACAAGCTATCAGGATATTGGTGATGCGTGCCCCATGTTTGCCACTTCTGGGTTACCGGAGCAAAATGTGTATGAGAGGCATTTATCATGATCGCATCTTCAGGAATTCCTCTTTTCCTAAAGATTTCTTTCTTAATACTGCTGGTGAAGGAATAGTTAAAGCCGCAAACATCAACACCTACAATTACAGCTGTTTTCCCCTTTTTCTCTATAGCAACAGCTCTTGCCGATAAATTACCTTCCGTATTGTGATGGCTTGCATACACATGTCCGTCAGAAGTCAGTGCATACAACTTTCCCTGATGACTGACTATTCTCTTTATATCGATATTGTATGTTTCTTTATTATCGTAGCCTATTCTTTGCCAGTCTTTAGTAGTGTTTATATCGCGTTGCAACAATATGTTATCGGAAGTAACGGCATAATATCTTTTGTTATCTTGGGTTTTACTAATAATGTTTTCTGTGTTCGGTTTTTCTTTTTTATGTAGTAATATATTTTTTATTTCTGCAAATTCGGCTATGTCAGCTATCAGTCCTTTATCTTCCCATATCAGGGAGAAGCGCCCCAAAGGGGGAGCGGCATAACCTGCCAGCGTGAGCGAAATGGTTTCGTCTGTCGGTTCAATGCTGACCACAGATGTGCCCACCTGATATATATTGTTGTTACAAGAAACAAGCAGCCCCAGTATAAGTAGTGTGGTTATACTAAATCCAAAATATCGAATTGTTTTCATAATTTTAGACAGGTCGAATTATTCTTAAGTCTTTAACTGAGCCGAATAACGTTGTATTTTCTTTATAGCATCGGCTATTTGCTCCATATCATCTTTCGATCCTAACAACATTGTCTGAGATAGCCAGAGTGCTTCTTTTACTAGTTGGTCGTTTTGATGGCACAGATTACGGTCGAGCCATTGCTTCATTGTCTTTTCTCCATATATTTTCAGATAATGCTTATTCTTTGCCAGATCGGTAACATAAGACTCTCTGTTCATTGCCCTGTATCCGGTGTCGCAAGGTATACCTTCCGCTTTCATTGCCTGTATAAAGCGCTCTCTGCTCATACCTGAAAATTGTGAAGGATCGTAGCGGAACATATACAAATGATAGGCACTGTTTGTAACCCCATCATATAGTTTGGCCGGAGTAATACCTGCTATCTCATCAAATAGTTGGTTAAGATAGGCTGCATTTTCGCTTCTTTTACGGGCTTGCTCTTCCAGACGTGCCATTTGAGCGGTCAATATAGCAGACTGAAATTCGGTCAGTCGCAGGTTTGTAGCTCTGGTGCCTTCTCCGGGTAAGAAAGGATTGGCATTTGCTGTTCGTCCCTGATTGTGGAAACAATAACATTTCCGGATAAAACTATCATCGTTGCTGATAATAGCACCGCCTTCGGCACAGTTTAGGTTTTTAGTCGACTGAAAACTGAATGCCCCGCCCAATCCGAACGAACCAACACCTTTACCTTTCCATGCAGCCAGATGTGCCTGACAGGCGTCTTCTATAACAGGAACACGGTGTTTATCACCAATCTGCATTACCCTATCTACATCGAATGGAGAGCCGCCAATATGTACCGGTATCAACGCTTTGGTCTGCTTGGTGATAGCGGCTTCCATTCTATCAGGGTCTATCTGGAAACTTTCAATATCTATATCTGCAAAAACAGGTAGGGCATAGTTCAACGTTATTACATTATATGTGGCGATAAAAGTATATACAGGTAACACCACTTCGTCACCGGGACCAATATCCAGTGCACCCAGCATAGTAGATAGTGCAGCAGTTCCGCTGGATACAACCAAGCCATGCTGTGCTCCCTGCAATTTTGCATATTCTTTTTCAAATGTCTGTGATACCTTGCCATGCAAACGTCCCCACTTACCGTCATGCAGCACATCTATTAATATTTTATATTCAGAATTGTCAAATACAGGCCATCCTGGAAAAGGTTTAGGGTGAGCCTGAGGTCCTCCCAGTAGGGCCGGTTTTATATCTGTGCCCGTCTTTATAGTATTATTACCTAAGATACTTTGAGGAGAGAAGATGTTCAATCCTGCTCCTAGCATAGCTGCATTTCCTAGAAATTTCCTCCTGTTCATAACGTTGTTTTTCTTTATTTTAAAGGTGCCAGATAGTTGAGGTCAGATAACAACTTTTTATCTTGTATACCAATAAAGAGATTGGTTATAAGATGTTTGATCGTAGTTGTATTAAATAAAGGTTAAATGCCAGTAAAACTAATTTTTTATAAAATTATAGTATCCCGACCGATAAAAAGTATCTATTTTCGTTTAGCTTTCCTCATTTTGCGTCAAAACATCATAGCTTTTTCTCAAAACTAAAATATGATAAAGTTTTAATACTTAAATATAATATTCCTGCCACCTGCAGATATAATATTGGTAAAGCATTATTCTTTCGGAGTGTAATATTTATTACACCTTTTTTGTATAATATTTACATATTTTGTATTCTGAAAAGTTATGTAAATATCTAATACGCTTGATATGAAGAAATTTCTTGTTTTAATGGCACTTTGCCTACTATGCGGAGCGGCATCAGCGCAGGATTCTGATGAGTTGTTGAAAAAGCTGGTTGAAAAGAATGTTCTTACACAATCGGAAGCTGACGAACTAAAGAGTTCAACGAAAAAAGAGACTAAAAGTACTGTGGCACAAACTACCGAGAAAGTACGTAATTTCTTTAATTCACCGTATATACAACTTGGTGGTAACGGACAGCTTATGTATCGTTATTCCGATGTAGATAAGGTACACCACGATTTTAAAGCGAAAAACCTGTTTATATCACTCAATGGTAAACTGAACGATTCGTTCCGTTACGGTTTCTTGGTAGAACTGGTGAATCCATCGGTACAGGAATTTTGGGGAGAGTGGACTGCCGCAAAAGAGTTTAACCTGAAAGTAGGACAATTCAAAAGTCCGTTCACATTAGAGAGTCAGCTTGTACCGGCTACTTTAGAGACGGCTTCTTATTCCCGTACTATATCTAACCTTGTTGGTTATGCTGGCGAAGACGATGTACTGAAAATGCAAAATAATAAAAACAATTTCGGACGTGATGCCGGAATCATGGTTTCGGGTGAACTTGTCCCTATGGCTACTCACAATCTGATACAGTATTCAGCCGGAGTATTTCAGGGAACGGGAGTAACCACAAGTGAAACCAATAACGGTAAAGACTTTGCAGGTATGTTACTCTTTCAACCGATAAACGGTTTGCGAGTAGGAGGTGGTGCTTATTTCGGACAGGCAACATATCTCAAAGCAGGAGACACAGCAATGACAGATCATGTGCGTGACAGATGGTATGTAAGTGCAGATTATAAATCGGATCGTTTCAATGCCCGTGCCGAATGGGTTCATGGTAACGATGGCGGAATAGATAAAGAAGGTATCTACGGACTGGGTATGTTCTACCTGATGCCTAAAAAACTGAATATACTCGGTAAAGTGGACTATTATAATAGAAATAAGGATGTTAATAGCGAAGTAATTGACTATACTTTCGGAATAAATTATTATTTTTATCCTATGTGTCGGGTACAGTTGAACTACACTTATTCCGATTACTCTAACAAGTGGGGTTCACCAAATTCTAATACGGTATTTGCACAACTACAAGTTGCATTTTAAACAACTAAAATCTACAAACTATGATAAAAAAACTCCTGAGCCATATACCCAACCAGTTTATACTACCACTGTTTGTCGTAGGCGGTCTTATTGCCGGATTGGGAGGATATACAGTATATATGTCGAGGGCGCATTCCTATCTGTCAGACGATCCGGCGGCTTGTATCAACTGTCATATAATGACTCCGTACTACCAGTCGTGGAATCATAGTTCGCATGCACAGTGGGCTACCTGTAACGATTGTCATGTGCCACAGGATAATGTCCTGAACAAATATGCTTTCAAAGCGAAAGACGGCCTGTATCATGCAGCCGTTTTCACCGTAAAGGGAGAACCCGAAGTTATACGTCCGCGTGATGAGAGCTATGAAGTGATAATGAACAACTGTATCCGTTGTCATACACAACTCAACACCGAGTTTGTAAAAACAGGCATGATTGATTATTGTGATGTGCAGGAAGGTAAAGGCAAAGCCTGTTGGGATTGCCATACACAGGTGCCGCATACCAAGATCAGCAACCTGTCATCATCTCCGAATGCGATTGTTCCGTTACCGGCATCTCCTGTACCGGATTGGCTAAAGAATAAAATGAAAAAATAATAACTAAATAAATCACCAGATTATGTTTAAGAAACTAACAGAAGCAATTAAGCGCAGACCAATCATCGGTTGGGGTATATTTGCTGTTGTCATGGTAGCTGTATTCCTATTGGGACTATTAGCAGCATCGATAACTGAGCGCAGGGCGGAAATAGCCACACTATTCAATAATAAGAAAGTGGAAATAACAGGAATCAATCCGCATAATGAAGAATGGGGACTCAACTATCCACGTGAATACAATACATGGAAAATGACAGCCAATATGGACTTCAAAAGCAAGCATCTCGGAAATATGCCGGAAGACGTATTGGAAACCCGCCCCGAAATGGTTGTCCTTTGGGCAGGATATGCGTTCTCACGCGATTATTCAGCGCCTCGCGGGCACATGCACGCTATAGAAGATGTGCGTAATACCTTGCGTACCGGAACTCCGGAAAATGGAGAGGGTGATATGCAGCCGGGAACCTGCTGGACATGTAAAAGCCCGGATGTGCCTCGCCTGATGCACGAAAAAGGTATAGAAGAATATTATAAAGCCAAATGGAGCAATTGGGGTGCAGAAGTAATGAATCCTATCGGATGTGCCGATTGTCACGATCCGGAAACAATGAATCTGACTATTACCCGTCCGTCTCTGATAGAGGCTTTCCAAAGGCAAGGAAAAGATATAACACAGGCTACTCCGCAGGAAATGCGTTCTTTGGTGTGTGCACAATGCCACGTTGAATATTATTTCACAAAAGACACTAAATACCTTACTTTCCCTTGGGATGGAGGTATGACTGTAGAGGCAATGGAAGAATATTATGACAATGCAGAATTTTTTGACTGGACACACGCACTGAGCAAAGCTCCTATGTTGAAAGCACAACACCCCGATTATGAAATATTCCTGATGGGGCCTCACTCTCAACGTGGATTATCATGTGCCGATTGCCACATGCCATATATGTCGGAAGGTGGAATCAAGTATTCGAACCATCAGATAATGAGCCCGCTGAAAAATGTATCTAATACATGTCAGACTTGCCACCGTGATACGGAAGAAAACCTGAAGAACTATGTATACGAGTATCAGGATAAAGCGCTGGAAATTCGCGACAGAATAGAAAAAGAACTTTCTAAGGCTCACATCATGGCTAAAACAGCTTGGGATAAAGGTGCTTCTGAAACAGAAATGGCTGCTTCTCTTAAACTGCTTCGTCAGGCACAATGGCGTTGGGATTTTGCAGTGGCTTCTCATGGTGCATCTTTCCATGCTCCTGTAGAAACACAACGCATACTTGCTCATAGCCTAGACCGTTCGATGCAAGCACAGTTGGAATTGCAGAAAGTATTGTTCAATCATGGAGTAATGGATGTGCAGATGCCGGATATTTCATCTAAGGATAAAGCTCAGGCATACATCGGTCTGGATATGAAAACATTGAAGGACAAAAAAGATAACTGGATAAAAACAGAAGTTCCTAAATGGCTCGAAAAGGCTAAGAAGGAAGGCAAGCTGAGAGCTGATAATATTTAAAACGGTAAATTTATACGAGGATGAGGTGCCTGAACAAAAAATATCAGGCACTTCTTTTATCTATTTACAAAAGGTTTATCTATATATCAGTTAACAAGCAATAGCTACAAGAGTGTAGCATATGTAATTGAAATAGTGTAAGAATTGTAAGGTTTTAGTTAAAATTGGTATAGGTAGGGGCGAATTGTATTCGCCCGCCGATTACATAAATCATGCAAACGGGCGAATGCAATTCGCCCCTACAGGATAAAAAGACAGAGACAAAAAACAATACAAAAATCGTTTGGTTTGTAAGTTTTTAGTTAAAATCGAGTAAACAAGATATAAATAAAGAAGAAAAGAATGGAAGATAACAAGCGTAAAATGTGGCAATTACCTTGGCGGTACAAAGAAAGTATTGCTTTCGTCGGGGGAATTGTACTCATAGGCTTTATATTGCAGATGACAGTAGGGAATTTCAATTATTTCCTATTACAGTCGCCGGTAAATTTGATTTCGGGAGGTGTAATCATTTTCTTCCTTATCGCATTTTCCTTTGCACGAAAGACGCCTTTTTATCAATGGTTTTCAGGTGTCCCCTTTGCTGTCACTACAATAGCGGCAATGCTTGTTCTTGCTCTGGTGATGGGGTTGACACCTCAGGTTGCCAGACCGAATCCGCATGATACGGGAATATTTACATCACTGGGTTTCCGTCAGGTAACAAGTTCATGGGCATTTGTGCTTGTTTACTTCCTGATGCTTTTATCGTTGGGGGCTTTAATCGTGAGAAGGCTTATTGCTTTCCGTATGAGAGATTATGCCTTTTATTTCAATCATATAGGTCTGTGGGTGCTGCTTTTTGCCGCCGGACTGGGTGCTGCCGATATGAAACGGTATGTAATGCACGTGCGTGAGGGCGAAGTGGAATGGCGTGTATACAGCGAGAACAAAGATGTTTTAGAACTACCGATCGCCATAGAGTTGAACGACTTCGATATGGAGGAATATCCGCCGAAGCTGACGGTAATTGACCGGAAAACGGGTGAATCGCAACCTCTGGGAAAAGCTGATTATTTTCAGATAGACGAGAAACGTCCGTCCGGTTCGTTGAACGGATGGCAGATTGAGCTGAATGAATATATTCATCAGGCTATACGCAACAGTGACAGTACATATCAGGAGGTGCCTATGCCCGGATCGAGTCCGGCAGCGAGGATTACTGCAACAAACATGAAAAACGGCGATATCCGCAAAGGCTGGGTGTGCGGTGGTAATATGTCGCAGCTTTATATGACGCTAGGGCTCGATTCGCAATACTGCGTAGTGATGACTCAGCCCGAACCGAAACGGTTCTTGTCAGATATAAAGGTCTTTATGGAAGACGGTAATGAGATGGAAACAATACTGGAAGTGAATAAACCACTGAGAATAGGTAGTTGGACTATCTATCAGTATGGATACGATAATCAGGCGGGGCGTATGTCTACATACAGTAGTATGGAACTGGTATATGATCCTTGGCTATATCCTGTATATGCGGGAATTGCGTTGTTGGCTATAGGCTCGGTGTGTTTGTTGTGGTCGGGAAATAGAAATAAAAAGAAAGAAGAAGATGACTTGGGATGAATTTCTATGGTTTGCCATACCTGCCATGCTATGCTGGATAGCAGCAGGATCGTTGGTGTATAAATGTAAGAAAGCATTTATAGTAAATGGCTTGATGATAGCGGGTATTGTTATTTTTGCTGCATTCATAGTCGGGCTGTGGATAGGGCAGGAGCGTCCGCCACTTCGCACGATAGGGGAAACCCGCTTGTGGTATTCATTCTTTCTGGCTACGGTAGGTTATCTTACATACAGGCATTGGAAATATAACTGGTTGTTGTCCTTTTCCGGATTGGTAGCTTGTGTATTTGTCTGTGTCAATATATTCAAACCCGAAATACATTCTACAAATCTGATGCCAGCCTTGCAGAGCTATTGGTTTGTGCCGCATGTTACCGTTTATATCCTGTCATATGCCATGCTGGGAGCGGCAACTATTGCCTCTGTCATACAGCTGATAAATATAAAGAAAGGCAAGGCAGATGAAAATCTTTACAACCTGATGGATAATGTAGTGTACATCGGTTTCGGTTTCCTCATTCTGGGAATGCTGATGGGTGCCGTATGGGCTAAGGAAGCATGGGGACACTACTGGTCGTGGGATCCGAAAGAGACATGGGCATTTATCACATCGGCTGCCTATCTTGTCTATATACATATGCGCCTGCAAAAGTATTATCCTAGATTTACCCTGTGGATGTTGTCGGTAGCATTTATCTTACTTATGATAACCTGGATCGGGGTAAATTATCTCCCTGCTGCACAAGGTAGTATTCATGTTTATTCGTAATTAAGGTTTTATCCGATAACAAAAAGCTCAGGATGGGCGTTATAAGGAATAAATACACTTTAAAAGACAGACTGAATTATGAGTGCAATATTTGAGAAAGGAAAGGTATTGAACCTGAAAGAATTAGTTGACTATTCCGAAGGAGGGGTAATCAGTAAACAGGTATTGAAGAATGAAGCGGGTAATATTACCTTATTCTCATTCGATAAGGGGCAAGGGCTGACAGAACATACAGCACCTTTCGATGCTATGGTACAAGTGCTTGACGGAGAGGTCGAAATAAAGATTGGTGGAGTACCTCATCGGGTGAAGGAAGGGGAGACTATTATCATGCCTGCCAGTATTTCGCATGCTCTGTTTGCTAAAGAGCGATTTAAGATGTTGTTGACTATGATAAAAGGTTGATATAGAAAGAGGTATCTGGAAATTTCGGATACCTCTTTCTATATTTTGTTTTTCTAAGGCTGATCAGACAGCCATAAACATCTCAATATCTTCCTCTACTGAAGATATACCGCCTATTCCGAAGTTTTCTACCAAAACTTTAGCTACGTTCGGAGACAGGAATCCCGGAAGTGTTGGTCCCAGATGGATATTTTTCACACCCAAATGTAGGAGTGCGAGTAACACGATCACAGCCTTTTGTTCGTACCATGCAATATTGAAAGCAATCGGTAGCTGGTTGATGTCTTCCAATCCGAATACTTCTTTCAGTTTGAGCGCTATAACGGCCAGTGAATAACTGTCGTTACATTGTCCGGCATCCAGTACACGCGGAATACCGCCTATATCGCCCAATGGTAGTTTATTGTAACGGTATTTGGCACAGCCGGCTGTCATTATCACAGTATCGTTTGGCAGGGCTTTGGCAAAGTCAGCATAGTAATTACGGCTTTTCATACGTCCGTCACAACCTGCCATTACAAAGAACTTCTTGATAGCACCCGACTTCACGGCATCCACTACCTTATCGGCTAAAGCCATAACCTGTGCATGGGCAAATCCGCCAACGATGGTTCCGTTCTCAATCTCACGGGGAGGCTGGCATTGCTTAGCCACTGCTATTATCTCTGAAAAGTCTTTTGGTTGTCCGTTTTTACGTTCAGGGATATGCTTAGCTCCGTCGAGACCTGATGCGCCTGTGGTGAATATGCGGTCTCTGTATGTTGCACTTTTTGAAGGGGGAACGATACAGTTCGTAGTGAATAGCACAGGGCCGTTAAATGACTCGAAGTCTTCCTTTTGTTGCCACCATGCACCACCATAGTTACCGACCAGATGTTTATACTTTTTCAGATGTGGATAATAGTGGGCAGGAAGCATCTCACTGTGAGTGTAGACGTCCACGCCTGTACCTTCGGTTTGCTGCAATAGTTCTTCGATGTCGCGCAAGTCGTGTCCGCTGATGAGTATTCCCGGATTCTTACCGATGCCTATATTGACTGATGTTATTTCCGGATTGCCGTATCTGCTTGTGTTCGCTGCATCCAGAAGAGCCATGACCTGTACACCGTACTTACCTGTTTCGAGAGCCAGAGTTACAAGCTCATTCACAGATATATCCTCTCTTGTGATTTCAACAAGGGCATGTTGCATGAATTGGAATATCTCGTCATCGGTCTTATCCAGATTATAAGCATGCTCGGCATAGGCAGCCATACCTTTCAGTCCGTAATGTATAAGTTCTTTCAATGAACGTACATCTTCATCCTTATTCCTTAATACACCTACAGTTAAAGCCTTAGACATGAACTCGGCCTCAGAGCCGTTCCATGTACATTCGTCCGGCAGATTTGACGGTTTATTGCTGACCTGACCTGCTAATTCAGCTTTCAGGGCTAAACCTTCTTTTACTTTCTCTTTTATGGCATCGAAGTCGAAGTTGGCATTGGTGATGCTGATGAACATAGCGTCTACAACAAACTTGTCGGCAACATTTGAGCCTTTTCCTTCTTTCCTCAGCATATCGTTATATACAGCGACACCTCTTGTGACAAACAGAAGTAGGTCTTGTATATTAGATACTTCAGGTGTCTTTCCACATACACCCATTAATGCGCAGCCTGTACCTTTGGCTGTCTCCTGACATTGAAAACAAAACATTTCCATGATAATGTGCTTTTTAGTTTATAAGTTGAAAGTGCTCAGATTGGCCTGAACACCGGTTTGCATTTAAATCCATTCTTCGTTCTTTACATTGCCCTGTACCGATAGGGTTATTACTTTCATTGGCACATTGCGTTTGGCTTGTTCTCTGGCGGTTTGTGCGATTCTGACAAGCCCGCCGCAACATGGAACTTCCATGATCAGCACGGTCAGTGTATCTATCTGTGCTATATCGATCATTTCAGCCAGCTTATCTATATAAAGTTGAGTATTGCTATCCAGTTTGGGGCAGGCTATAGCCAGTGACTTTCCTTTCAGGAATCGGCTATGAAATTCACCTGAGGCAAAAGCCGTACAGTCTGCTGCAAGCAGAAGATTCGCACCATTCAGAAAACCTGCATTAGGGTTAATCAGATGCAGTTGTACAGGAAATTGCCTTAGTTCTGATGTTTGTGAAACCTGCATTTGAGGTTGAGCCATTGCAAAGCCTGTTGTAACAGGTCTCTTTATTTCCTGCATCATCGATCCCGGACAACCGCATGCCATTGGCTTGGATAACTCGGGAGATACTGTAGAAACCTTTTCAGAGAAGGCTGTTTTTACGCCCTTTTCTTTCAGGTAGTCTAATCCTTGTTGCAGCAGTTCAAACTCTTCATGATCTCTCAGATGATTGAGATGGGCAAGGATAACGCTTTCACCCTTTGGTATCATTCTTTCCATTACCGCTATTTCGTCGTAAGGCTCAGCCTCACGTTCTTCCAGCGTAATAGCTCCGACAGGACATTCGCCAATACAGGCTCCCAGTCCGTCGCAATAGAGATCGCTGATCATTACTGCTTTATTGTTTATCAGTTGCAATGCTCCTTCGTGGCAACCGTCTACACATAGGCCACAACCGTTGCAGGTATCTTCGTCTATCTTTATAATTGTTCTTTTCATAATCTTCTTTTATGCAAATGTAGCATGATAGATATGGTAAAAATGTCACAAATGAGACAGAATGCAAAGTTTTTTGTATCTTTATATTTCAGATATAAAATGTATCAATATGGATTTGTCCGTTTTAACGAAGATACCTTTGTTCCGTTCGGTACGGGAAGATAGGATAAGAGAGATCTTCTCTGAACTGAATATAAAAGAAAGCCATTTCGGCAAAGGAGATATTCTAGCCATGCAGGATGAGCTTTGCAACAGGCTGATCATTCTTCTCTCGGGAAGTGTGAAAGGGGAAATGACTGATCCTTCCGGTAAGGTGATAAAGGTAGAAGATATTTATGCCCCAAGTCCTCTGGCTATTCTATTCCTGTTTGGAGAAAATAATAGGTTTCCGGTTCAGGCTACAGCGAGAGAAGATGTAGTCGCACTGGTAATACCTAAACAGTCGGTTATCAGAATGCTGAGTGCTGATGAAACCATATTGAAGAACTACCTCGATATATCAGCAGACTTCGCATCACGGTTGAGTAAAAAGCTGCATTTTATGTCGTTTCGCACTATCCGGCAAAAGCTATCTATGTATATCCTTGAACTATCGAAAAGAAGCGGAACAGATAAAGTTGAGTTAGACAGGACAAAGAGCTCGATAGCTGAATACTTTGGGGTATCGCGGCAATCACTTGAAAGAGAGCTGACCAATATGTATAACGACGGACTGATCCTTCCCGAAAAGAAAAAGATTGTTATAAAAGATAAAAATAGGCTGATTCAACTTGTGAGATTCTAGCGAATACCTTTATCTTTGAACTACTTTAAATCAGACTCATGGACAGGCATATCGATTTAACCGAACAACAAATAAATATAATTCACAAAATACCTTTATTCAGGGGTATGAGCGAAGAATCAAGTAAAACATTGTTCGACAGACTGGATTACACTGTAAGAGAAATCCGGAAAGGTGAAATAATCATTCGTCAGGATACCCCCTGCCAACATATGTACATACTGCTAAAAGGTAATCTGGAAGTGAATATTGTAGATGTTTCGGGTAACAATGTGAAAGTGGAAAACCTTGTAGGCCCGCGCTCATTTGCTACACCTCATCTGTTCGATGGTAATAGTGTTTTTCCAGCTACCTTTACAGTTGTTGAAGACGGTATCTTGTTTATGGCTACCAAAGAATCTGCCTTCAAACTTATAAGCTCCGATCCTGAATTGTTGAAGAACTTTCTGAGGCTGACAGGTAACTGTAATGCCTGTACTGTGAGCCGTTTGCGCATACTTTCCTATAAAAGCATACGAAGCCGTTTTGCATACTACCTTTTTGAACGGAAGAAAGATTCGAGTCTTTCGGTAATGGAGCATAATCAAACCCAACTTGCCGAATATATGGGTGTTACCCGCCCTGCACTGGCAAACGAAATAAAGAAGATGGTAGATGAAGGACTAATAAAAGTAGATGGCAAGAATGTAGAGATTGTCTCCCTCTCATCTTTATACAAGTACATCTGATATTCGGGATAAAGATACTTTTACTTCTGCCAGACTTCATGTTACTGTTTGTTAATTTCAGAAGAAAATAGTATCAAAATATTCTTATCTGTTTACTGATAACAATAAAGTTTACCGAAAAAATGTATCTTTGTCTCGATTTTACAAATTATTGCGTAATAATATAATTATATGCTGACTTCATTATTTGAAAAGCTGGGACATTATACACTACTCATGCAGAAGGTTCTTACAAAACCTCAGAAGTGGAGTGTTTTTTTTCGGCAGTTACTCACCGAAATAAGTAAGCTGGGCGTTAATTCTATATGGATCGTTATTATTATATCGTTCTTTATCGGAGCTGTTATCGTTGTCCAGATCAAACTGAATATAGATTCACCTTTCATGCCGCGCTATACGGTAGGATACGTATCCCGTGAAATTCTGATACTCGAGTTCTCCTCTACCATTATGTGTCTTATACTGGCGGGGAAAGTGGGCTCAAATATCGCTTCCGAAATAGGAACGATGCAGGTAACAGAGCAGATAGATGCCCTCGAAATAATGGGGGTTAACTCGGCCAATTATATCATTCTGCCTAAAATAATAGCACTAATGGTTTTCGTGCCGGTACTGGTAATTCTCAGTATGTTTTTTGGAGTGATCGGTGGATTCGGAGTCTGCGTATTTGGCAATGTGATGCCTGCGGACACATTCCAGTATGGTCTCCAGTTCTTCTTTAAGGAATTCTATGTCTGGTATGCGATCATCAAAACAATTATTTTTGCCTTTATTATTGCATCGGTAGCTTCATATTACGGTTATGCGGCTCGCGGAGGCTCACTCGATGTAGGTAAGGCAAGTACAGACTCAGTGGTGATGAGCAGTATTCTTATATTAATTGCCGACCTGTTACTCACTCAATTAATGATGTCATGATAGAAGTAAAAAACTTATATAAATCATTCGACGGCAGAGAAGTATTGAGTGATATCAATATTGTATTCGAAGCCGGAAAGACCAATCTTATAATCGGACGAAGCGGATCGGGTAAAACCGTATTGCTTAAAAATCTGGTTGGACTGATGCGCCCTACTAGCGGAGAAATCCTGTATGACGGACGCGATCTTCCTAAAATGAGTGCGAATGAAATGAAAGCACTCCGCCAGGAGATGGGTATGATCTTTCAGGGATCGGCATTGTTCGATTCCATGACTGTATTCGAGAATGTAAACTTCCCGCTGATGATGTTCTCTACTATGTCGAAGGCTGAGCAGACCAAACGTACCCAGTTTTGTCTCGAGCGTGTAAATCTTGCAGATGCAGGTCATTTATACCCTTCCGAAATTAGTGGAGGGATGATGAAACGTTCGGCCATAGCACGTGCTATAGCCCTTAATCCGAAATATCTGTTTTGCGACGAACCCAATTCGGGGCTCGACCCGCAGACTTCTCTGGTGATAGACGATCTGATACACGATATTACCAAAGAGTATAATATGACTACCGTGATCAATACCCACGATATGAACTCCGTGATGGGTATCGGTGAGCGTATCAACTTCATCAAAGAAGGTAAAGTAGAATGGCAGGGAACCAGCCAGGAGGTAATGTCGTCTACCAACGAAGACTTCAACGACTTTGTATTTGCATCCGACCTGTTTAAAAAGGTGAAAGCTGCTGAAAACGAAGGTATAAAACTAACATAAGAATATGGATTTCAAAATTTCAGGTTTCAAAATTGAATTTTTTCGTTTTTTTTACTCTTAATCTTGAAATTTTGAAACTTTAAATCTTGAAATTATTTATTGACATGAAAATCATATCATATAACGTGAACGGCATACGTGCCGCTGTAAATAAAGGCTTGTACGAATGGCTCGAAAAAGAGTCGCCGGATATCCTCTGTTTGCAGGAAATAAAAGCAACAGAAGACCAGATAGATGTATTGAGTATTCAGTCGCTGGGTTATGAGTATTATTTTCATCCTGCCGAAAAGAAAGGTTATAGCGGTGTCGGTATCCTATCCAAGCGTAAGCCCGATCTGGTTAAGATTGGTATGGGTATCCCCGAATTCGACAGAGAGGGTAGGGTGATTCGTGCAGACTACGGTGAAATGACCGTTATATGTGTTTATATTCCTTCGGGAACGATGGGAGATATCCGCCAGGTGATAAAGATGCGATTTTTGGCCGACTTCACTACTTTTATTAACGAATTACGTAAAGAAAGACCTCAGATACTGATTTGTGGCGACTATAATATCTGCCATAAACCGATTGATATTAATCATCCCGAACGTCATACTAAAAGTTCCGGCTTTTTGCCCGAAGAACGCCAGTGGTTCGATGAATTCATCGATACAGGTCTGATCGATACGTTCCGTGTATACGACCAAAGCGCCGAAAAATACAGCTGGTGGAGTTACAGGGCAGGAGCGAGAGGTAAGAATCTCGGCTGGCGCATCGATTATCATGTAATTTCGGAAGCAGCAAAACCTCGTCTGAATAGTGCATCTATATTAAGCGAAATAGATTTCTCAGACCATTGTCCGGTAGTGGTGGAAATGGATTTTTAAAGTAAACAAGACACACAGGCTATGGAAAGGGATAAGGAAGAAAAAAAGAAAACAGAACAAACTGCTGTTGCCTCTGATATAGTAAATAGCGGTCTGTCAGATATTCCATTCCATATTACGGGGAATGCGATAAGATCGTCGGAAAATCAGAAAAATGTGTTAACCGATAGTGTTGCAGATGATAATGGTGTTTTGGATGAAATAACAGAAAGCTTATCCTCTGTGAAAGATACTATTCTGGATAGTTCCGGCGAAATACTCGAAAACACAGTGAAAATTATCGGAGATGTAGCCGGAGGTATAACGGAAGCCATTGGTGATGCTGTAAGTAATATCGATTTATGATATAGATTTAATAGATAACTAATAGCCTGCAATAAGCGGGCTATTTTCTTTTTTATTTATTAATTTTGTGTCCGAAAGTCTCAATGGCTTGAACATATGTGGTATCTTATTGTTAAAAAGGTACTGAATTTAATATAAACAACATAAAATTATAATGGCGAACTTATTAAACATAAAGAACTTGCACGCTAATGTTGAAGGCAAGGAAATACTGAAAGGATTGGATCTTGTCGTTAACGAAGGCGAAATACATGCTATAATGGGGCCTAACGGAGCCGGAAAGAGCACATTGGCTTCGGTACTAGTAGGAAACCCTAACTTTGAAGTAACAGAAGGTGAAGTGGATTTCAGAGGTCACGACCTGCTCGATATGGATCCGGAAGACCGCGCTCGCGAAGGACTTTTCCTTAGCTTCCAGTATCCGGTAGAGATACCCGGAGTGAGCATGACTAACTTTATGCGTGCATCGTTGAACGAAATAAGAAAACATAACGAACAGGAACCGATTTCAGCATCTGACTTCTTGAAGATGATGCGCGAAAAACGCGAACTTGTAGAACTCGATAAAGACCTTGCAGGACGTTCTGTAAATGAAGGTTTCTCAGGTGGTGAGAAAAAACGTAACGAAATATTCCAGATGGCAATGCTGGAACCAAAACTGGCTATCCTTGACGAAACCGATTCGGGACTCGATATCGATGCATTGCGCATTGTGGCTGCGGGTGTAAACAAACTACGCACAAAAGACAATGCAACAGTAGTGATCACACACTATCAGCGTTTGCTCGACTATATTAAACCGGATTATGTACACGTATTGTATAAAGGTCGTATTGTGAAAAGTGCAGGGCCGGAACTGGCTCTCGAACTTGAAGAAAAAGGTTACGATTGGATTATTAAAGAATTTCAGGACTAATGATAGAAACTCAATATACAGACATATTTAAGCAGTACAGACACAAGATCGATGAGAAGTCTGCACCGGCAATAAATAGTCTTCGCGATAAAGCATTTGAAGCCTTCGGGAAACAAGGCTTCCCTACCAAAAAACAGGAAGATTACCTCTATCTGGATGTAGCTGCCGAATTTTTACCCGATTTTGCCCTCAATCTCAATCGTGTACCTTTTCATGGTAATCCGTATGTAGCTTTCAGATGTGAGATACCTAATCTTACAACAAATTTGTACTTTGTCCTTAACGATCTGTTCCATAAAGAACATCAGCCGCATGTAAGTTACCCGAAAGGTGTATTTGTAGGCAGTCTGAAAGACTTTGCCGAACAGCAACCCGAAACATTTGCCAAGTATTACGGACAGGTAGCCGATGTGGATAACAACGGTATCGTGGCATTCAATACGATGTTTGTGCAGGATGGCTTTGTGATTTATGTGCCTAAAGGTGTAATTGTTGAAAAACCGATACAGCTGATCAATATACTTAAAAGCGAATTCAACTATCTGGTAAATCGTCGTATCATGATCATTGCAGAAGACGATGCACAGGTAAAGCTGCTTGTTTGCGACCATACAGTAGACGAATCGCAGTTTCTGGCTATACAGGTAACCGAGATATTTGCAGGAAGGAATGCTATCATAGATTACTACGATCTGGAAGAGAACTCCGATAAGGTAACACGCCTTACCAACACTTTTGTTCATCAGCAGGAAAACTCTAATGTGTTGGTAAACAATATGACGCTAAATACAGGTGTAAGTCGCAATAACTATAATGTGAAACTGGACGGGGAACATGCCGAAGCATACGTATGCGGTATGGTGATAGCCGACAGGCATCAGTATGTAGATAACTTTGCGTTCTTAGATCACCTTGTGCCGCATTGTACAAGTACACAGCTGTTTAAATATGTATTGCAGGACGATGCCAGAGGCTCTTTTTGCGGACGTATCCGTGTAGAGAAAGATGCCCAGAAAACAATGGCTTATCAGTCCAACAATAACCTGTGTATTTCGCCTACGGCACACATGTACTCTAAACCGCAACTTGAAATATATGCCGACGATGTAAAATGTTCGCATGGACTAACTACAGGTCAGTTAGATGAAGAAGCACTCTTCTATCTGCGTTCGCGCGGTATTGGAAAAGATGCCGCCCGCCTGATGCTGATGCAGGCCTTTGCAGCCGGAGTATTGGAGCATGTGCGCATCGATGTGTTGAAAGTTCGCCTTCTCGATCTTGTAGAAAAGCGTTTCAAAGGAGAAACTGCACGCTGCGGGAATTGCGCGGTATGTAAGTAATAACAGTTACAAGTTGCGGGTTACTAGTTACAAGATAGTAGCGAAAAAACTCGTAACTCGTAACTCGTAACTCGTAACTAAAATGGATATTGAAAAAATAAGAGCCGATTTTCCTATTCTATCTACTACTGTTTACGGCAAACCCCTGATTTATTTAGATAATGGGGCGACTACAGAAAAACCACGATGTGTGGTAGAGGAAATGGAAAAAATATATTACACCACGAATGCCAATGTGCATCGTGGTGTACACTATTTAAGCCAGAAAGCTACCGATCTGGCCGAAGAATCACGTGTCGTAGTGCAGCAATTCATTAATGCCAAACATAGCCATGAGATCATTTTTACACGGGGGACAACAGAGTCTATCAACCTTGTGGCACATAGCTTTTGTCAGCAGTTTTGCAACGAGGGTGACGAAATCATTGTTTCGGCTATGGAGCATCATGCAAACATTGTATCGTGGCAATTACAAGAGCCGATACGCGGAGTTAAGCTAAAAGTAATCCCGATCAACGAAAAAGGTGAATTGATACTGGAAGAACTGGAGAAGCTTATTTCGCCTAAGACACGCCTGATATCCGTCACGCATGTTTCCAATGTACTGGGCACGATAAATCCCGTAGAAGAGATAATAGAAATAGCACACAGGCACAATATCCCTGTATTAATAGATGCCGCTCAGTCGGTGCAGCATATGCATCTTGATGTGCAGAAGCTCGATTGTGATTTTCTCGTCTTTTCGGGGCATAAGGTTTACGGGCCGAATGGAGTAGGGGTACTCTATGGAAAAGAAAAATGGCTGAATCAAATGCCACCTTATCAGGGAGGGGGTGAAATGATCAAGACTGTCTCTTTTAACGGTACTACATTCAATGAGTTACCATTCAAGTTTGAAGCCGGAACACCTGACTATCCCGCAGTGATAGCACTGGCGACTGCAATAAAATACATAAAAAATATTGGCCTCGACTCAATAAAAGCATACGAAGATCAGTTATTACAGTATTGTACGGATGAATTGATGAAAATAGAAGGTGTACGCATCTACGGAACTGCTGATAAAAAGAGTAGTGTAGTATCGTTCCTTGTAGGTGATATTCATCATTACGATATGGGAATGCTTCTGGACAAAATGGGAATAGCCGTACGTACCGGACACCATTGCGCCCAGCCGCTGATGGACGTACTCGGCATAGAAGGAACAGTGAGAGTTTCCTTAGCATTCTACAATACGAAGGGAGAAATTGACAGCTTTATTGCCGGAGTGAAACGTGTCGTTGCCATGTTTGCTTAGTTTACTAGATATAAGTGTATTAGTTTACTAGAAAATATATGAATAAATAGAATTATTGATAATAATTTACTTGTTAAAACTAGTAAACTAGCAGGCTAAATACTAATAAACCCTATAATTGTAAAAGTTTATTTTCAAATTATAAAAGCTTTGTGTAAATTTGCAAACTAATTTTTGAGTAGAATGAAAATCAAAATCCTGTGTGCCTTATTACTTACGTTATTGTTGGCTTCGTGCGGCGAGTATAATAAAATACTGAAAAGCCGTGATGCCGAGCTGAAATATACATACGCTAAGAAGTACTTCGATGAGAAAAAGTATGGCAGAACCACAACATTGCTAGAGGAAATACTCTCGGTATATACAGGTTCGGCTAAAGAGCAGGAAATCCTGTTTTTACTGGCTCAGGCCTATTTCTATGACAAAGATTATGTAACAGCCACACAGTATTATACAAGATATTACAATAAATTTCCTAAAGGAGACTATACCGAGCTTGCACGCTTCAATGCTGCTTACGGGTTATATCTCGATTCGCCCGATGCCCGGCTCGATCAGGGTAGTACGGTGAGAGGAATACAGGAATTCCAAAACTTTTTGGAATATTTTCCTCAAAGCGAAAAAGCTCCCGAGGCACAGGATTATATGTTCAAGTTGCAGGAAAAGCTTGCCTATAAAGACTTTCTTGCAGCCCGCCTGTATTACAATCTGGGACTGTATATGGGGAACAACTATGAGGCATGTATTGTAACGTCACGCGAAGCACTTAAGAGTTATCCGTTTTCGGAATTTGCCGAAGAATTTCAGATACTGATCGTAAGAGCACGTTACGAACTGGCATATCATAGTGTGGAAGAGAAGAAACCTACCCGTTACCGCGATTTGCTCGACGAGCACTTCAACTATAAAAATATGTTCCCAAGTGGAAAATACCTGAAAGAATCTGAAAAATATTACCGTCAGGCATTGAAAGCTCTCGGACAGGAGATCGATCAGGAAACGAACGAGGCAGTACAGCAGGAGCTAAGTAAATAAAAGAAAACATTCAATTTATATAAATTTTTAAGAATAAGTATGGATTACAGAAAATCAAATGCAGCAAGCAACACAGTTACAAGAGATATGATGTCTCTGTCGGAAGATACAGGCAATGTGTACGAAACTGTGAGAATTATTTCAAAAAGGGCTAATCAGATAGCTGTTGAAATGAAACAGGATCTGGATAAAAAGCTGCAGGAATTTGCATCATATAACGACAATCTGGAAGAAGTTTTTGAAAACAGAGAGCAGATCGAAATTTCACGTTATTATGAAAAACTTCCTAAACCGACTCTTATAGCCGCTCAGGAATATGCAGAAGGCAAACTTTATTACAGAAACCCAAATAAAGACAAAGACAACTTCTAAGAAAGGATGATACAACGTATTCAGACGATATTTTTGTTACTGGTTGCTATTTTGATGGGAATCGCTTTATATTTCCCTATATGTGAAATTATCGATGATGATGGCATTTCTGTGATATATCATTCTTATGGTTTAGAAATAGCAGGCGATAAATTGCCTGTATGGAAAGATCAGGTTTCTTCTATAACATGGGGAAGTCTTACATTTGCATTACTGAGTATTATAACACCATTAGTCGCAATATTTTTGTATAAAAACAGAAAACGGCAAGCTCGTATAACTTTGTTGAATATGTTGTTTGTTGTTTTATATTACGTAGCTGTGGTAAGTTATTTTTATGCATTTATAGATAAACTATGTATTGGAGACGCCGATATTAAGATTAATACATCCCCTTCTTCATTAATCATTTTACTGCCGCTTGTCGCATTGATTTTTAACTTGTTGGCATATTGGCGTATAAGAAAAGATGAAAAGTTGGTGAAATCGTTAGACCGTATACGTTGATCGTTTTGATGAAAAAATATAGGGAAGCTGGATGAGAAATACATTCAGCTTCTTTTTTTGCATTATATTTGTTGTTATATTTTTAGTAAAACTTTATCTATAAGTTATATTCAGTCAATAGTTGACAGCTGACAATGAAATCATTAAAAATGTTGTTAGTATTGTCAGGTTTTAGTTAAAACACGGATGTGTAGGGGCGAATATACAGTTTGTCCAAAAGCTTGGTAAACCGGCAGACACGCGAGTTAGCCCATACAAGGATGTAGAGTAACGGTTATAAAAAAACTGCAAAGTTGTTACCTTTGTTACCTTTTTGAATTTAGTCTTGTTACTCACTAATAGTGTAAGATCTGTTAGGTTTTAGTTAAAATATTGAAGAGAGTAATCTCAATTATAAATATTCGTTATGGAAAAATTACCCGATATAAAAGCGTTTCGTTTCAAGGATACATCCTTTGCCAGCCTGATGACAAAGCGTATATTCAATGTATTGCTTATTGCTACAAAGTATGATTCTTTTACTTTAGAAGATGATGGACGCATCGACGAACAGATATTTAACGAATATACATCACTCAATCTGAATTATCCGCCACGTTTTACACAGGTGGTAACCGAAGAAGAGGCTTTGGCCGAACTCAGCGAAAACCATTATGAGCTCATTATACAGATGCCGAATATGGACGAGACTGATATGTTCGCTACATCGAAACGTGTAAAAGAGTTGTATCCCGATACGCCTTTTGTTGTATTAACGGCATTTTCGCGGGAAGTCACAAAACGCTTGTCGCAGGAAGACATGTCGGGTGTCGATTATGTTTTTAGTTGGCTTGGTAATCCGGACTTGTTACTGGCTATTATCAAGCTGATAGAGGATGCTATGAACGTGGAACACGATACCGAAAGTGTGGGTGTACAGGTTATATTATTGATTGAAGATTCGGTACGTTTTTATTCTTCGGCATTACCGACCTTATTTAAGATAGTGATGGAAGAGTCGAAGGAGTTTTCTAAAGAGGCCTTGAACGAACACCAGCAGATGTTGCGTATGCGCGGGCGCCCGAAAATTATGCTTGCACGTACTTATGAAGAGGCAGTAGATATATATACCAGGTATTACAATAATATGCTGGGTATTGTCACAGATATGAGCTATGCACACGAAGGGGTGAAAGACAAACTGGCAGGATATGAGTTTGCCAAATTGGTAAGGAGTAAGAAACGTTTTGTTCCGATAGTATTTACTTCCTCCGAAATAGCAAATAAGGCTTACGCTGAGGAACTGGGTTGTAGTTTTATCGACAAAAATTCTAAAAGCTTTCCGCGCGATTTGCGTAAGCAGGTTGTGAATAATTTTGGTTTCGGCGATTTTATTATAATCAATCCTGAAACAGGAGAGGAAATTCAACGAATCCGAAGCCTTAAAGATCTGCAAAAGAATATATTTACAATTCCTACCGAATCGCTGATCTATCACTTGTCGAATGACCATTTTTCCCGTTTTTTCTATTCGAGGGCAATGTTTCCGATGGCAGAGTGGCTCAAAAAGATCAATGTGTCCGATTATAGCAGTATGGACGAAGCCCGGCAACTGATCTACGATATGATTATCAAATACCGTAAAGTAAAAAATTCAGGGGTTGTAGCTATATTCGATAAAGACAGGTTCGATGAATTTTCCAATTTTGCCCGCATGGGAGACGGCTCCATAGGCGGTAAAGGACGCAGTATAGCCTTTATGGATAATATTGTAAAAGAACATCTGGAATTGAATGAAGACGATAATATCCCGGTAATAATACCGCGTACTGTTGTATTGTGTACCGATATTTTCGACGAGTTTATGGAAACAAACGATCTGTACCCTATCGCTCTTTCTGATAAACCTGATGATGAAATACTGCGTTACTTCCTGAAAGCCGGATTACCGGACAGATTGATCGAAGATTTTATGGTCTTTCTTGAGGCTATAAAAGCTCCGATTGCAGTGAGATCATCGAGCTTATTGGAGGATTCGCATTATCAGCCGTTTGCAGGTGTTTATTCGACTTATATGATACCGATGCTGGAAGACCGCTATGAGACACTCGGGTTGCTCAGTAAGGCTATAAAAGCCGTATACGCATCGGTATTCTATAAAGATAGTAAAACCTATATGACTGCCACTCAGAATTTGATAGATCAGGAGAAGATGGCGATCGTTTTGCAGGAGGCGGTTGGTACGCAATATGGCGATCATTTTTATCCGACCATATCAGGTGTGGCACGTTCGCTGAATTTCTATCCTGTGGGTAACGAAGAACCGGAAGAGGGAATAGCCAACATTGTACTGGGACTGGGTAAATATATTGTAGAAGGTGGTGTTAACCTGCGTTTTTCGCCGGCACACCCTCACAACATTGTACAGTTGAGTTCGGTAGAACTAGCGTTGAGAGACACACAGCGTTACTTCTATGCACTGGATATGAAAGATGTGCATAAAGAGTTTTCTACAAATGACGGATTCAATTTGTTAAAATTAAGCATAAAAGATGCAGAGAAAGATGATTCTATCAGATATATTTCTTCTACATACGACCCTGTAGATCAGGTGATATATGACGGGTATTACGATAGCGGGAGAAAAATAATATCTTTTGCCAATGTGCTGCAGCACAATGTATTTCCTTTAGCTGAGATTTTGCAACAAGTACTGAAAATCGGTCAGCAGGAAATGGGGCGTGCTGTCGAAATAGAATTTGCAGCAGATCTGAAGGACAAGGGAGAAGGTAATTTCTACTTATTACAGATCAGACCGATAGTACAGAATAAGGAGCTGGAAGTGGAAGATTTATCTGAGATAAAACCTGAGGATGAAATATTACATTCGGTGAATGCGCTTGGACATGGCGTAATGAATGATATATATGATATTGTATATGTTAAGACAAAAGATTTTAATGCAGCTAAGAATACAGATATTGCGGTTGAGATAGATAAAATAAATGCCGAGTTTCTAAGTCAGGAGAAGAATTATATTCTTGTTGGTCCCGGAAGGTGGGGCAGTAGCGATTCGTGGCTGGGAATACCTGTAAGATGGCCTCAGATATCGAATGCTCAGGTACTTGTAGAAATAGCTTTAGATAATTATAAGATAGAGCCGAGTCAGGGAACTCATTTTTTTCAGAATCTGACATCTTTTGGTGTGGGGTACTTCTCGATTAATCCTTATGTTTCCGGAGAAGGTCTGTTCGATGAAGACTATCTGAACCGACAGCCGGCTGTTTTTGAGACCGAATATATACGTCACGTCCGTTTCTCAAACCCGATGGTGGTGAAAATTAACGGAAAAAAGAAGATGGGAACCGTATTAAAGCCGGAATAACATAACACAAATTACACAATATGAAAAGGATTTTATTCGTGATTATTTTTATTATTGCAGTTCTGGCTGCGCAAGGTCAGACAAAAGGGAATGCTACTTACTATGGTAAGAAATTTAACAACCGGAAGACTGCCAGTGGTGAAATTTACAGGCAGGATAGTATGGTGTGTGCACACCGGACATATCCTTTCGGCACATTGCTGCATGTAAAGAATATGAAGAATAACAAAGAGGTTGTTGTAAGGGTGATAGATAGAGGACCTTTCCGTAAGAAATGTATAATAGACTTATCACTGGCAGCAGCAAAAGAACTGGATATGGTTCGCCATGGAGTTGTTCCTGTAGAAGTCTCGGAATATAAAGAAGGAATATTCCCGAAAATAGTATCGGATACGGTTTGTGTATCAAAATGATACGGAATATTGCCTATAAAAACAATAATAATCGCTTGCTCGTTCGATAAAATATCATATCTTTGCAATCGCTAATCAAAATTGGTTCCTTGGCCGAGTGGTTAGGCACCGGTCTGCAAAACCGTTGACGGCGGTTC
>JBEBPN010000011.1:0-106965 GCA_040395895.1 Dysgonomonas hofstadii | reverse complement strand
CTGAGACATATACACACTTTAAGGCGTGCAAATATAATCTTTTATTCTTTACAAAACATAATAAAATATAAAGAAAATGTGCTAATTGCTTAATGTGCCGATATGCTAACGAATACTTATTTTTATTTATAGAATCAAAAAAGTATTGGCAAATTGGCATATTAGTCAATCAGTTTATTATCCCTGTTTTCTGATCTCAGCTCTTTTTATTTTTCCGCTGATTGTTTTCGGTAATTCGTCCACAAATTCAATGATGCGCGGATATTTATATGGTGCTGTCACCTGTTTCACATGGTTTTGTATCTCATGTTTCAGATGATCGTCCGCTTTATCTTTGTAGGACGCTGCCAGTACAATAGTTGCTTTTACCACCTGTCCCCTTATTTCGTCGGGTACACCTGTTACTGCACATTCTACAACGGCCGGATGCGTCATCAGCGCACTTTCTACCTCGAATGGGCCGATGCGGTATCCCGAACTTTTTATAACATCGTCGCTACGTCCTACAAACCAGTAGTATCCGCTTTCGTCGCGCCATGCCATATCGCCGGTGTGATATACGTTGTCGTGATATACCTGTTTTGTTAGTGCTTCATCACGGTAGTATCCCATGAACAGTCCTAACGGCATCCAGCGGTCTGTCTTTATAACCACCTCGCCTACTTCTCCGTCCTCAACTGAGCGTCCGTCAGCTGCTATCAGATCCATGTCGTATGCCGGGTTGGGTACGCCCATCGATCCCGGTTTCGGTTCCATCCAAGGGAAGGTAATAATGGTAGGAGTGGTTTCTGTTTGTCCGAATGCTTCCATCATCTTTATCCCTGTAGCTTCTAGAAAAGCATTGAATACGGACGGATTGAGTGCTTCGCCCGCAGTAGTTGCATATTTGAGTGCCGACAGGTTGAACAGCGATAGATCTTCCCGTATCAAAAAGCGAAATACAGTGGGAGGTGCGCAAAACGAAGTTACTTTATAGTCCTGTATAACCTGCAACATCGCATGCGGTGTAAATTTCTCATGATCGTACACCATGACGGCTGCTCCTGTAATCCATTGTCCGTATAGCTTTCCCCATACGGCTTTTGCCCATCCTGTGTCGGCAACGGTGAGGTGCAGGCTGTCTTCGTTCAGGTTATGCCAGTATTTGGCAGTCACTATATGTCCCAGCGGGTATGTGAAATTGTGTATCACCATTTTGGGCTCGCCTGTAGTACCTGACGTGAAATATAGCAGAGATATATCTTCGTTATTGTTTACATGTTTTGGCCTCGTAAAAGGTTTGGCCTCTTTTATTCCCTGATCGAAATTGAGCCAGCCTTCAGGGGTTGCATCGCCACACATAATACGGTATTTTACCGATGGAGATTCTGCCATTGCATCGTTTACATGCTGTATCACAATTTCATCATTAACACTGACGATGGCTTTTATGTCGGCGGCATTGTTACGGTATATAATATCTTTTTTTGTGAGTAGATGTGTTGCCGGAATGGCTACAGCTCCTATTTTGTGCAAACCGATAACTGCAAACCAAAACTCATAACGGCGTTTGAGTACGAGCATTACCATGTCGCCTTTGCCTATGCCCAGCGATTGGAAGAATGATGCGGCACGATCGCTTTGTTCTTTTATATCTGCAAAAGTAAAATCGATATGCTCGCCCTGATCGTTAACCCAGCAGATAGCTCTTTTAGTAGGGTTTATTCTTGCCCATTCATCAACCACATCGTAACCGAAATTGAAGCTATCGGGGATGTTTACATGATAATTTTCTGCAAAATCCTTTGTAGAAGTGAATTGTGTTTTGTTTATGAATTTCTCTAACATAAATTTTCTATTTCAAGATTTCAAAATTTCAGGGTTCAAGATTCATTATCAATAATTTTGAGATTTTTAAACCTGAAATCTTGAAATAAATATTATAATACAACTACAATCAGACGTACCTTTTTGCTGTCAAGCGCTTTCATGCCGTGTGGCAGGCTCGAATCGAAATAGATGCTGTCGCCCTCTTCCATAATGAGGTCTTTATCATTTATCTGGAGCAGCATGCGCCCTTCGAGTACCATGTTAAATTCTTGCCCTGCATGCGAACTGTGGTATATCGCAGTGTTTTCGTCTTTAGGCTCTACCGTCACCTCGAATACTTCAGCCTTACGGTTGTTGAAACCTCCAGCTAACGTTTGATAGTTATAAGCTTCTACACGGTTCACAGCAAGTCCTTTGCCTTTTCGTGTTAGAAAATAACTGCTCATGCGTGGTTCATCGTCAAACATCAGTACCGATACATCTATGTTGTGTACAGATGCTATGCCTTTTAATGTACTGATAGTAAGGTCTTGCTCTCCTGATTCGTATTTCAGGTATTGTTCCAGTGGTATGTTGCAGGATGCGGCAAAAGCTTCGGGTGTCATATCCAGAGCCTCGCGCAGCCCTTTGAGCCGTTGGCCTATTTGTTTTATATCTTCACTCATAATTATATTATTGTTTAAAGATTAATCCGTTGCGGGTTTTTCTTTTTTCGGTGCCGGTGTAGTCATTAGCTGTTGTATTGCTTTAGGTACGGTACTTTTCAGTTCCAGTAAATTTCCTGTTGTGGGATGCTTTAATGCCAATTCGCGTACATGAAGGGCAATACGTTTTGCCGGATTGGTTTTTGCACCGTATTTCTTATCACCCGCTATAGGATGTCCTATCGATTGCATTTGTACGCGCAACTGATTTTTGCGACGGGTTTTCAGGTTGAAATCCATCAGGGAGTATCGTCCTGTCGATTTTACTGTCTTGTAGTCGGTGACAGACTCCAGTCCACCATTGTCGAAAGTGGACGACATCATTACAAAGTTTTTATTTTCGGTCAGCCATGACTTCACAGTTCCTTTTGCCGGACTTGGTTTGCCTTCTACTACACCGGTATATGTGTTAACTTTCACCAGATTATCCCAGTTTTTTTGGAATATATCCTGCAATTCTGCACTTCTGACAAATAGAAGTAGTCCCGAAACTTCCCTGTCGAGGCGTTGTACGACAAATACACGGCTGTTTTTATCTTTTTTCTTCACATATTCGTTGAGTATGCTATATGCGGTATTTGTCTTTTCTTTGTCTGTAGATACAGACAACAAACCGGATTCTTTGTCTATCACGATCAGGTCTTTGTCTTCAAAGACAATCTTCATGCCTTTCAGCTTCTTTTCTTTGCGCGACTGATCGAATTTCATGACAGAGACCTTATCTCCGGCTTTCAATTCGAGGTTGTATTGGGTAGCAATTCTGCCGTTTACTTTTATCTGTTTGTGTGCCAGCAATGACTTTATGGCATTGCGACTTTTGCGCACCTGTTTTTCGATCAGGAAATCCAACAGTTCGCACGGTTGGGCTGCTTTCAGTTCCTGTAGTACAGTGTCTCTTCCGGAAGTATTTCTCATTTATCTTTTTTGATAGTGTAATAAACCGGAGCAAAGGTAAGTGTTTTTATTTTACGGGGATAATGGTGCGACTTGATAAAATGAGAGTAATAATAAAAATATATAATATCGTCTCCGTTATTTAAATCACTTATTTGGCGATGGTAGTAGGTATATCGTATAACTTTCGGGCATTATTGTCTATTTTCTTATAATTGCCAATTTCGTCTTTTATATCAATGAGTTTATTGTCAAGATAAGATATTATGATTTCTTCGTTATCTCCCATAAGGAAGGAGTATATATAAGTATATTTGGCGCTTGCATAATAATACTGGTCATCTGATTCGGCCTGAACAGAACGCAGGGTGGTATCGGATGCGTTGATGTAATAAGTATTCTTAATAGTGGAATAAGAACCTCTGCTCGGATATGATTCCAGTTTTATCTGCGAATTATCTTCCGTATACGATATTGTTACGTATCTGCTGTCGAAGTTGTTTGATAATGTATGTAAATGAAATTCACTTCGTCCTATACCTACTTTGAGTATTTCTGAAACGGGCTTGTCGGGCAGAGAATCCACATGTTTTATATCTATCAGCCGAAGCTCAAAAGGTATTTCCTTTTTATTCGGTTGCCTCTTCTTTTGTATGGCGGCGTATTTGAAAAAGAAGTCCCGTTTTTCACCGCTCAGGTGCTCCGATTCTGTAATATGGGTTATGTATGATAAATATTTATTCGTCAACATTTTGCTTTTAGTGTTGTAGATTGCTTTCTCTACAAGGTGTTTTGCTGCATCTGCATTTATTTCGACAGGAGCTAGCGAGACGGGCTCCAGATTGAGTTCTATTACAGGCTGCTTTTTCAGAACCGATGGTAATATTGTTGTCTTTTCATAGCCAATGCGTTGTATCTGAATTGGTTGGTTTGTTGCTTCCGGTATCCAGAACTGCCCCTTTGTATTCGATGTGGTAGTTTCGGTTTTACCTGCTCCATATATTATGACGGCACCATGCACAGGGCGTTTGTCATAGCTGTCGATAATAGTACCCTGGATCTTATCTTGGGAATACAGGCTTATGGTACAGGTGATTATGAGTAATGTAAGCAGGCAGCGTTTCATAGTGTTATATCCATTGATGTTTTGTATATGTGAAGATAACTTTTAATTTAATTGACTGTATATCCTTTCCGCATTTTTGTTATAATATAGGGCAGAGTGCCTAAATAAAAAAGAAGATTTCCTCTTTATCATTTTATTTTTACTAATTTTGCACCCTGAAATTTATACGATATTTCTAACTATTAAATATTGAAAATGAAAGCATTTGTATTTCCGGGCCAGGGAGCTCAGTTTGTAGGAATGGGTAAAGACCTTTACGAAACGTCTTCCGTAGCAAAAGAAATGTTTGAAAAAGCAAACGAAATTCTTGGATTCCGTATTACAGACCTTATGTTTGCGGGTACTGACGAAGATCTTCGTCAGACTAAAGTAACGCAGCCGGCTATCTTTCTTCACTCTGTGATATTGGCAAAAACGATGGGTGCGGACTTCAAGCCTGATATGGTTGCAGGGCACTCGTTAGGCGAATTTTCCGCTTTGGTAGCTGCTGACGCTCTATCGTTTGAAGACGGACTGAAGCTAGTATATAAACGTGCTTTGGCAATGCAGAAAGCCTGTGAGATGAATCCGTCTACAATGGCGGCCGTACTTGGCTTACCTGATGCAAAAGTAGAAGAAATATGTGCATCTATTACCAATGAGGTAGTAGTGCCTGCTAACTATAACTGTCCGGGACAGGTAGTGATATCGGGAACTAATGCCGGTATAGAAAAAGCTTGTGAATTGTTGCTTGCAGCAGGAGCGAAACGCGCATTGAAACTAAAAGTAGGAGGTGCATTCCACTCTCCGCTGATGGAACCGGCTAAGGTTGAACTATCGGCAGCAATCGACACTACAGATATAAAAGCTCCGGTATGTCCTGTCTATCAGAATGTATCTACAGTGGGCGAAACTGATCCGACTACAATAAAAGCAAATCTTATAGCCCAACTAACTGCTCCTGTGAAATGGACACAGTCTGTAGAGCACATGGTAGCAGATGGCGCCACAGAGTTTGTAGAACTCGGACCGGGTAATGTACTGCAAGGTTTGGTGAAAAAGATAGCCTCAGAGGTAGAGACTAGCGGAAAACAGTAAAATTTAATTATGAGTTATGAATTATAAATTATGAGTTGCAAAATACTCGATTATATACATTCATAACTCATAATTCATAACACATAATTATAAAAACGTTATGGCATTCTTTTCTGGTAATAAACAGGCTGACGATCAGGACGAAACAGCAAAAAATATTTTTATGTTTGAACTAGTACAAAAAAATATTCTGGTAACCGGAGCCAATGGGCAGTTGGGTAGTGAGATAAGAAGAGTTTCTACCGGTCATGAAAACAATTTCCGTTTCTTCTTCACCGATATAGCGGAACTTGATATTACCGATACGAAAGCTATAGATACTTTTGTGAGAGAGAATAAGATAAAGTATATTGTCAACTGCGCAGCATATACAGCTGTAGACAGAGCAGAGGACGATGTAGACCTTTGTTATAAAATAAATCGCGATGCCGCCGTTAATCTGGGTATTGCCGCAACCAATAACGGAGCGAAAGTAATTCATATTTCTACAGATTATGTGTATGACGGTACAGCTACAAAGCCCTATGTAGAGACCGACGCTGTAAACCCACAGTCTGTATACGGAAAATCGAAAGAACTGGGAGAAAGAGGGCTTATGGAAGCCTGTCCCGATAGTATAGTTATTCGCACGGCGTGGTTGTATTCCATATTCGGGAACAACTTTGTGAAGACAATGATGAAGTACGGCAGAGAGCGTGACGAACTCAATGTAGTTGCCGATCAGACCGGAACACCGACTAATGCTGCCGATCTGGCGAAAGCTATAGTGAAAATTCTGGATTTCAGTGAAGCAGAAGGGTTTAAGCCGGGCATCTACCATTATTCCAATGAAGGAGTTACTACATGGTACGACTTTACGCTACAGATACATAAAGATGCAGGTATTACCTGTAAAGTGAATCCTATAACTACCGATCAATATCCGACTAAAGCCACGCGACCACAGTATAGTGTATTGGATAAGACAAAAATAAAAACTGCATTCGATCTTTCAATACCAAAATGGGAGGATAGTCTGAACATTTGTATCAAAGAATTGTTAACTAATAATAACGGTTGATAAAAAATGTTTCGAGCCTAAATGCTCTTAAATTATATCTATAAATATTGCTTCATTTACAAAAACTAAAATGAAAAAGGTAAATCTATTCAGTTTTATCCTACTTTCGGTACTCCTTTTCTCTTGCGGAAACAAACAAGTCAAAGATGCACAGCCACAACTCAGCTCGCTGAATATCGAATTGCAGGAAACAGCTTTGAGTACAAAGCTTAAAGATATTGATCTAACACGTCTGCCCAGACTTACTCCCGAAGAATACGACCGTATGCAGCTGGCAAGGGTTAAAGACCTTGAAGGCTACGATCTCAGCGATCTTACTATGGGGGAAATTTTATTCGCCAACGAACAGGGTAAGATTCTAACTATAAAAGTGATAACTGACGGGGAAATTACAGAATATTTACTGAGCTACGATAAGGATGGTAATTTGCTGGATAATCTGTTGGTGGCTTATGAAGATATGGTGGAATATTACAGTGAAGTATCTTCAAAGATAAATTCAAATAAAATAATAGTTCAAACAGTAAACTTTACCTATGGAGACGAGGATGGAAGCAATGCAGAGAAATCAGATACTGCATTTACAAATTACCAGATAACCCCCGAGCTCCGTATTGTGAACGATTGATAAATAATATTCTTATTTATAATACAAAGGCTTTCTTTTTAGGAAGCCTTTTCCTTTTATCTTAAAAATAATTTAACTTTTACAGATTGCCATGCAGCTAAAAGCTTTTTTATTTCATCATGTATGAAGATGTTTATCTATATAATGGCTAATAGAGATTAGCTTTTCAGTTAACAGTAAGAACTATAAAAGTTGCCAGTTCTGTCAGGTTTTAGTTAAAATTATCTCCGGTAAATGTATAGGGCAAAAGGAAATTAAAAGGATTTACTAATTATATAGTAGCCCGATAATACTGATAACTGCTTATTGTTAACTGAAAAACATCTTATTTATTGGGATATCTGAGTATAGGGCTGTTTCGGACAGATACTTTTCGCTTTTTTTACTACTTTTGCAACTTATAAGAAAGTAATCGATGAACGAACTGGAACAAGAGATACATAAGAGGCGTACATTTGCCATTATCAGTCACCCCGATGCGGGAAAAACAACCCTGACCGAGAAACTGTTATTATTCGGGGGAGCGATCCACGTAGCGGGTGCAGTTAAGTCTAACAAGATCAAAAAAACAGCCACATCCGACTGGATGGAGATAGAGAAACAGCGCGGAATCTCTGTTGCTACCTCCGTTATGGGATTCGAGTACGATGGCTATAAGATAAATATTCTGGATACACCCGGACACCAGGATTTTGCAGAAGATACATATCGCACACTTACAGCCGTAGATAGTGTTATCATTGTTGTAGACTCGGCAAAAGGGGTAGAAGCTCAGACACGCAAGTTGATGGAAGTGTGTCGTATGCGGCATACTCCGGTAATGATATTTGTCAACAAGATGGACAGGGACGGAAAAGACCCGTTCGATTTACTTGACGAACTCGAGGAAGAGCTACAGATAAACGTAAGGCCGTTGAGTTGGCCTATCGATAGCGGTCAGCGTTTCAGGGGTGTGTACAATATCTTTCAAGAAAAACTGGATTTATATACCCCAAGTAAGCAGATTGTAACCGAGTCTATCGGGTTTAAGGATATAAATCATCCCGATCTGGAAAAGCATATCGGTGACAAGCTTGCTGCTAAATTGCGAGAAGATATAGAACTGATAAAGGGGGTATATCCCGATCTGGATTTGGATGTGTACCTGAAAGGGCAGATAGCTCCGGTGTTTTTCGGTTCGGCTCTTAACAATTTTGGAGTGAAAGAGTTACTCGACTGTTTTGTACAGATAGCTCCGTCGCCCCGCCCGATAGAAGCAGTGGAGCGTGTGGTCGATCCGGTGGAACCGGCTTTTACCGGCTTTATATTTAAGATACATGCAAATATGGATCCTAACCACCGTTCGTGTATCGCATTTGTCAAGATATGTTCCGGTAAATTTGAGCGGAATGTCAATTATAAGCATATGCGCCTCAACAGGGTTATGAAATTTTCTTCCCCTACGGCATTTATGGCACAGAAGAAGGAAACTGTGGATGAAGCATATGCAGGAGATATTGTTGGTTTGCCTGATACTGGGAACTTCAAGATAGGAGATACACTTACATCAGGCGAAGAATTGCACTTCAAAGGATTACCAAGCTTCTCACCTGAAATGTTCAAGTATATAGAGAATGCCGATCCGATGAAGGCTAAGCAGTTGCAGAAAGGTGTCGATCAGTTGATGGACGAAGGGGTAGCCCAGTTGTTTACCAACCAGTTCAATGGACGAAAGATTATTGGTACGGTTGGTCAGCTTCAGTTTGAGGTTATTCAGTATCGCCTGTTGCATGAGTATGGTGCACAGTGCCGGTGGGAAAACATCAACCTGTACAAAGCTTGCTGGATAGAAAGTGATAATGCACAACAACTTGCTGACTTCAAGAAGCGGAAAGCCCAGTATATAGCTTTGGATAAAGAGGGCAGGGACGTGTTTCTGGCCGATTCAAATTACGTACTGATGATGGCACAGCAGGATTTTAAAGATATTAAGTTCCACTTTACATCCGAATTTTAAGATGACTAAGATCAAAGTTGTGATAAATGAGGATTACGGAGGACTCAGGAAGTTTATAGAACGGCTTCCGTTGGCATTCCTGCAATCGGGAGAAGTCGTCTATTCGGGAAGAAACCTGATAAAGACATTCGATATAGACGGGCTGAAACTGAATGTGAAATCTTTTAAAAAGCCGTTGTGGATCAATCAGGTTATGTATGCCACATTTCGTAAGTCGAAAGCGGAACGATCTTACAGATATGCCTATATAATAAAGGAGCGTGGTTTTCATACCCCCGATCCGGTAGCCTATATGGAATTGAAGCAATATTATTTGCTTAAATATAGTTTATATATATCTATACACGAAGAATTTGACGGTATGATGAGAGAATTACAATACGGAACATTGGCCGGACGCGAAGATTTTTTGCGTCAGTTTGCCTTGTATACGGCATCTCTGCATGAGAAACAAATACTTCATTTAGATTATTCATCGGGAAATATATTATATAAGAAAAACGACGACCAATATACATTTTATTTGGTAGACCTGAATAGAATGAAATTTAATAAACCTATAAGCCTTGATGCTGCCTGTTTCAATTTCAGGCGTTTATGGGGTAGTGACGAAATGATAAGCTTCATCGTGAAGGAATACGCCAGAGCCCGAAAGTTTGATGAAGCAACCTGCTTGGAGAGAACATTTGAATATCGTAAGAAATTTTGGGATAGTTTTACTAAACAACATCCCGGGGCAACGCCTTATCACGGATAAAAGAAAGTTCTATGAGAATTGGTTTTGATGCAAAGCGAGCCGTATCCAATTTTACAGGATTAGGTAATTACAGCAGGTTTGTAATATCTAATCTGATGAAGTATTATCCGGACAATATATATAAGCTCTTTATCCCTAAGCTGCCCGAAGAAAGTTCAGATATGGATAACAGTCAGGGCGAGGATATATATTCGTTAAAGAATACCCATAAGCCATTTTGGAGAACTATGGGAATCGTAAAAGATATAAAGAAAGAACACATCGACTTGTATCACGGACTGAGTAACGAACTGCCTTTCAGGATAAATCATTCGGGAGTAAAAAGTATTGTCACCATACACGACCTTATATTTCTCAAGTATCCTGAGTTCTATTCGATGGTAGACAGGATAATATATAATACCAAGGCTAAGTATGCCTGTAAGGTTGCCGATAAAATTATTGCTGTAAGCGAATGTACAAAGAGGGATATTATAGAGCATTATAACATCGATCCTTCTAAAATAGAAGTTGTATATCAAGGCTGTTTCCCCGTATTCAGGGAACGTGCCAGTACTATGAAGAAGGAAGAAGTGAAGCGCAAATATGATCTTCCCGATAATTACCTTTTGTCTTTGGGCAGTATAGAAGAACGAAAGAATATTCTGCTGATAGTAAAAGCTTTGAAACAAATACCGGATATTCATTTTGTAGCTATCGGTAAAAGGAAGGAATATGCAGATAAAGTGGTTCAGTATGCAGTTGAAAACGGTTTGTCAGACCGGGTGCATCTGATTAGTAAAGTACCGTTGACCGATCTTCCGGCTATATTGCAGACCGCACGGATATTTATATATCCATCGTTGTACGAAGGATTTGGCATTCCCATTGTCGAAGCATTAAATTCGGGAGTTCCCGTTATCGGAGCCAGAGGTTCCTGTCTCGAAGAGTCGGGCGGTCCCGATTCTGTATATATCGATCCCAGAAATGAGGATGAGCTCGTATCGCAGATAAACCGCTTGCTGGCTGATGCCGATGCCGGCCGGTATATGGTAGAAAAAGGGCTGGAATATGTGAAACGCTTTTCAGACGAAAAGTGTACCCGCTCGTTGATGACTGTATATGAAGATCTATTAGCATATTAGTAATAAAAACAAAGGGTTGTCAATTTGACAACCCTTTGTTTTATTGTTAAATAAGCAAGCTGGTAAGTTAGAAGTTGATAGATTCCTGTGCTCTTACTTTGGCTATTTCTTTATCCGCTTTTTCCTGCGCTTTTATCTTTGACTTTTCTGCTTTCTCTTTTGCTTTAGCAATAGATTTTTCACCATCCTGACGGGCTTTTTCAGCTCCCTTTCTGGTATCTTCTTCCATTTTTTGCTTCGCTTTTTCAGCAGATTTTTTAGTGTCTTCTTCTACTTTCTTTTTAGCCTTTTCTATTTCGTTTTGCATCTTCGTATCGGCATCGGCGGCTTCTTTAGCAGCTTTAGCTTTTATACTTTCAATTTTTGCAGCCGTTCTTTCACTGATAACGATGTCTTGTGCTTGTGTCGAAGTGGTCATAGCCATTGCTGTCAGCATAACCAGACTAATAAATAATTTTTTCATAAAACTTTCTGTATTAAGTGTTTAACTCTGTCTTTGTTTTGCGTGATAATTTGTTTATTAAAAATCGGTCAAAGGTAAATAATATATGTATAATAGTTATCTATTTTTTCCGATTTAATAATTCCGATTTTAATACCCATGCGCTGTAAAGTCTTTTTTATCTTCTGTGAATTAGTGATACCCAGATTTTAAATTTAATAAATAAATGATAATTTAAATGGTTATTTTAGCTTTTTTTAGTTATTATAAAATTTTATTATAGTATGCTTTCCGTTAAGTTTTTCTTTTAAATTTATCTATAGCTTTGGATAGTTTGAACAGTTAAATATATTAATTTTTTCTTTTTATCAAAAATAAAGTTTATACATTTATAATATAATCACTTGTAGTAACAGACTATACATTCATTATATGAAAGATTCGATATTAAGAGAAGTAACCCCTCTTTCCCGACAAGATTGCTTTATGATATTCTCGCGGGTTAAGAAGCAGTTTACGTTTCCAATACATGTCCATGCCGAATACGAACTTAATTTTATAGAGAACGGGGCAGGAGCAAAACGCGTAGTGGGAGATAGTATCGAAAATATCGAAAATCTGGAGTTGGCACTCATTACAGGTTCCAATCTCGAACATGGCTGGTTGAATAATAAATGTGAATCGGAAGAAATAAAGGAAATTACAATTCAGTTTCACGAAGATTTGCTGAATGAGCATCTTTTGCAGAAGAATCAGTTTCGTTCGGTAAGAGAAATGTTTGAACGGGCATCTTATGGTGTCGTTTTTCCTAAAGAAGCTATAATAAAAATAAAAGACCGCTTGTATTCCCTCGCTTCCGAAGCAGAGGGAGCACATTCAGTATTGAAGCTATTGGGTATTTTATACGATCTGTCATTATCTCCTATGCGTGAGCTGTCGAGCCGGTCGTTTAATTCCCATGAACAAAACTTCGATAGCCGGCGAATAGAACGGGCATACAACTTTATGCTCGAAAATTATAATAAAGAAGTGAGATTGACCGATGTTGCCAATTTGGTCGGGATGACCGATGTTGCATTCAGTCGTTTTATAAAACAACGCACAGGACGCAACTTTATAGACTCACTGAATGACATACGATTGGGACATGCCACCCGTATGTTGGTTGATACTACTCATAGTGTAGCTGAAATCAGCCTGATCTGTGGATTTAGTAACTTGTCGAATTTCAATCGTATCTTCAAAAAGAAGAAAGGCTGTACGCCTCGCGAATTTAGAGATAATTATAAAGAAACTAAATTCTTTTTGTAATGATACTTTTTTAACATTGTGCTGATATGAAAAGTATCATTTATTATCCTTGCCTTTGATCCTTTTTTTAATCTGTTTTTAGTGTATTTCTCTTTTGTGTAGCTTATTTAGGGGCTTTCGGTCTCTTTGTCTGCTATTTTTTTTGATAAAAAAGTATTATCATAAGATAATATAGTATTTGTTATTTCTTGTTATAATAGATACTTTTGTAACATCAGAAATGAACTTCATAAACCATGTAATCACATTTTACTAAATATTATATTACCATTAATAATACTAACTATAATCGAACCTTAAATTATGAGAAAAATCCTTTATTTATTACTCCTGATTTGTGTGGCTCCGTGTGCTATGTATGCACAGAGTTATCAGATCTCGGGAAAGGTGACCGATGCTCTTGATGGTTCTCCATTGCCCGGTGTTACAGTACAATCGCAGAACAAAACTGCGACTATGACTGATTCGGACGGAAATTATACAATCGGAGCAAATAAGGGCGATGTCCTTACATTCTCGTTTATTGGGATGACCCCGCAATCAATCAAAGTTGAATCGGAAAGAAGAATTGATGTTGCACTATCGGAAGACAATGTAGCACTGGACGAGGTAGTAGTTGTCGGCTACGGAACAATGAAAAAAAGTGACCTTACAGGTGCTGTATCCAGTGTTTCGGGAGATAGATTGAAAGAATCTATTGTAACCAATGTTGACCAGATACTTCAGGGAAGAGTGGCCGGTGTACAAGTGCAGGCTAACTCGGGAGCGCCGGGTGCCGCTACATCTATACGTATTCGTGGAGCAAGCTCGATAAATAATAGTAACGAGCCACTCTATATTATAGATGGTATACCTATGGGCGGAGCAGGTACAGAGATCGCCGGATTCGATTGGTCGGGAGGATCAAACGGTCAAAACATGGTGAATCCGTTGGCTTCTATTTCACCGAGCGATATAGTTTCGATGGACGTGTTGAAAGATGCTTCGGCTACAGCTATATACGGTGCTGCCGGAGCGAACGGTGTTGTTATCGTAACTACAAAACGTGGAAATAAAGGGCGTACTAATATCACTTATGACGGATATGTTGCGCTTCAGGCTCGCGCAGGTAAACTGGATATGATGAATCTGCAGGAATTTGCCACTTATCAGCAACAGCTGTACAAAGAAGGCTTTATGCCGAATGTAGATCCTGCATATCTCGATCCTTCTGTATTGGGTAAGGGTACCGACTGGCAGGATGCTGTGACAGGCGATGCGTGGATGCACAGTCATAATGTTTCACTGAATGGTGGTACAGAGAAAACGCAATATGTAGCCTCTTTAGGATATACTAGTCAGGACGGTATATTGCTTACCTCTGATTTTGAGCGTTTCACAGGACGTCTGAATCTTGATAATGAATTTAATAAGTATGTGAAAGTAGGGGCTTCCTTAACTTACTCACGCACTAAAGAATCCATTATCAACAATGACGGTATCAATGGTGTCGTTATGCAGGCTGCTTTGATGTCTCCATCGGTTCCTGTGTACGACTTTGATGGAAACTATGCAGGTCCCGAAACCGTTAATGGTTCTTCCATATATAATCCGGTTGCTTTGACTAAAGATCAGATCAATACTTTAGCACGTGAGCGTATCATGGGTAATATGTATGCTTTGCTTACACTTAATAAGTATCTGAACTTCCGTTCTGAGTTTGGTCTGGATGTGAGCAACAATATTAATAAAGGTTTCAAACCCAGCTATCAGTATGGTCAGTTGAAGAATGATAACATAATGATTATGCAGCGTGAAGATCATAGCGTCTATTGGATTTGGAAAAACTATGCAACATACAATCAATCCTTCAATAAGCATACGATCAACTTCATGGCCGGTACCGAAACTACAAAATCGGCATGGGAAGGAACACAGCTTCAAAAAGATCAGCTTTCTTCTAATGATATTCATGTAATAGGACCGGATGGTAAATTCGTAACCAATAATGGATGGAAAGATTCATCTACCGGAGTCTCTGTTTTCGGACGTGCTAACTATAATTATGACAATCGTTATTTGCTGACAGCTACAATGCGTGCCGACGGTTCATCTAAATTCGGTGTGAATAACCGTTGGGGATATTTCCCTTCATTTGCTGCTGCATGGCGTATATCGGGTGAGGAATTTATGAAAGGTACTCAGGACTGGCTATCGAACCTGAAACTTCGTTTAGGATACGGTCAGGTAGGTAATGCCAATATCGGCACTTATCTGTTCGGATCGACAATGGTTGCGTTCCCTTCTGCTTTTGGAACAGCTTACCGTATGTCTAATAATGCAAACCCTGATCTGAAATGGGAAGCTTCTGAACAATTCAATGGCGGACTCGATATCAGTTTGTTTAACGGACGTGTCGATCTTACTTTCGATGCTTACTATAAAACAACAAAAGACCTGTTGCTGCAACCATCTGTTTCTCCTGTACTTGGAGGTTCGAGCTGGACAGATATTCAAACCCCTTATATGAATATCGGTAAGGTAGAAAACAGAGGTATCGATATATCATTGAATACGCATAACATAGCGACTAAGGACTTTAACTGGAATTCTAACCTTATATTCTCTTTGAATCGTAATAAAGTGAAAGCACTGGATGATCAGGGTACTACTATCTACGGTAAACTCGACTGGTATGCCGGTTTCCAAACCGTATCTATGATAACCGTAGGACAACCTATCGGAGTATTTTACGGATACATAACAGACGGACTATATGAAGATGCGGAAGATTTAAGGAATTCTGCTAAACCTGAAGGTGTTGAAATTCATCGTACTACAGGTGCATGGGTAGGTGATGTCAAATTTAAGGATATCAGCGGGCCTAACGGAGTGCCGGATGGTGTAATCAATGAATACGACCAGACTATAATAGGTGATCCTAACCCTGATTTTACATTCGGTTTTACAAATACATTTACATACAAAGGCTGGGAGCTTGGTATCGGTCTGACAGGTTCGGTAGGTGCTGATATTTTAAACTATGTACGTGTAAAAACAGAAGGTTTGATGTCTCAGTGGGATAATCAGGATGTTTCGGTTCTCAACCGTGCCCGTCTGGGTTATCGTGATGGTAATAATAACAATGTAACTAATGTAGATAATAGTTATATTATCAATGCAGGTGCAACACTTCCACGTTGGAGCGGAAACGATATTAATGGTAACAACCGTATGAGCGACCGCTGGATCGAAGATGGGAGTTATCTGCGCTTACAGAATATCTCTTTAGCTTATAATCTGCCTCAGAATTGGATCAGGAAGATCGGTATGGTAAATTGCAAGGTTTACTTTAATGCACAAAATGTTTACACATTTACGGGCTATTCAGGTCTCGATCCTGAGATCGGTTCTTACAATCAGCAGGCAGGCTTATCCAATGTAGATATGGGACGTTATCCGTCACCACGTGTATATACATTAGGAGCTAACATCACATTCTAAAATTAAAGGAAAAGACATGAAAAATATAAGAAATATAATCAAAGCAATTTGTCTTTCGTCTATTTTGATAGGCTTAGTCTCCTGCGAAGACTTTCTGACAGTAGTACCTGAAGACGAACAGGTGTTGGAAACCTATTATACATCAGAGGAGGCTGTTAATGCCAATACAGCATCGCTATACAGTGCATTTGTATGGCAGGAATTCGGTATGAACTTTATGTGGATGGCAGGAGATGAACTTTCCGGTGACCTTTATTATACATACGATCAGGAAGGACAATTTTACTATATGACATTCCAGAATGGAAATACATATCTTACTCAGGGATGGAACGGCCTTTATCGGGTAGTCTCTTATTGCAACAATATCATCAACGGAATGCCGGACGCAGCCAGAGCTAACGGTGTATCGGAATCTGTAATCAATCGTGGATTGGCTGAAGCACGCTGTGTTCGCGGTATCGCTTACTATCTGTTGACAGAGTATTGGCAGGATGTTCCGATTATAACAAATAATAATATCTCGGGTAGCGAGGTGATCCGTTACAAACAAGCCAGTGTTTATGAATTTGCACGTCAGGATTTGGAATTTGCAAAGGACAACCTTCCGGCCACACCTTTTCAGGCTGGTCGCTGTTCCAAATATACAGCAATCGGTATGTTGGCAAAACTACATCTGACAATGGCTTCTCATTTATCTGATCCTTCGTCTTCCGATAACTTTGCTAAAGCAAAATCTTATGCTGCCGAAGTGATTAATGATAGTGGATTTAAGCTGTATGAAGATTTATCAACTATGTTTTATCCGACAGGAAACAACAAAGATGAATCATTGTTTGCTATACAATGTACAAATGACGGATACGGATATGGTAATCCTCGCAATGTCTCTCTTTCCCGTAATGCACTTATTACATTAGGCTCTTCGTGGGGTGCCGGTAAAGGTCCCACACTTAGTTTACAGGAAGCTTTCGAGTCGGGAGACGCTCGCCGTTATTACACTTATATGCGCAATGGCGACTCTTATCCGAATCTTGGTGGTGGCGGTTACTCTTATAAGAACTTCTCAGAAGATGAATCTACAGAATCATCTAATGAAATGCTGGCACATGTAAGAAAATATGTGATCGGAGCAAATTCCGATTGCGGCGGATTGGCAGGAGCTTCCAATCAGGACGCAGGAAATAATCTTTATCTGTTGCGCCTTGCCGATGTATATCTATGCTACGTAGAAGCTTGTATTGGTGCAGGCTCGTCCACTACCGATGCTTTGGCTTTGGATGTATTCAGTAAAGTTAGAGCACGCGCAGGCTTTTCTAACAGAGTGGAAACGATAACATACGATCAGCTAATAAAAGAACGCCGTGTGGAATTTGCCTTAGAAAGTATTAACTTTTTTGATGTTAAACGTATGAGTTACCGCAATATGAGTACAGCTCTTAGCTATCTGAACGGAATGCAGCGTCATCGTCAGTACATTTCTAATTCGGGTTATACATGGCAGGAACGCAATGCAGCCGGAGCATATCACACAGGTTTTACTTCTGTCGATCCTGCTGATGACCCTGCAGGAAAAGGCTCAATTTTCTATCTTAATAAAAATTCAGCCGTAATAAATATTACAGAAAGAAATCTGGTGTTACCGGTACCTGCCGAGACTGTAACAAAGACTCCGTCTATAACTCAGGAACCTGTCGATTATCCATTTTAACCTATAAGTTTAAACAGATTATGAAAAAATATATATTTAATATAGTCATTATACTGCTGACAGTCGCTTCGTTCAGTGCATGTTCCGACGATGACGACAAGGGTGGCTCAGGTGGTACACCGGTAGTAAGATATGTACGGCCATGCGATGTGGAAATATCCGACTCTCTATTGAGTGGAGCCTATCTGGGGGAGAGAATTACCATTATTGGTGAAAATCTGAGAGGGGTGAATAAGATTTACTTTAACGACCAGCGTGCACAGCTGAATCCTAATTTTGTAACAGATAACGCAATTATATTAAGCATACCTTCAGGTATACCGGGCGAAAAACAGGATTTGATCAAGCTATATACAAATAACGATTCATGCTATTACACATTTGAAACTAAAGTACCGGCGCCATCGCCTCGCTCTATGACATTTGAATATGTAGCAGATGGAGATATCGCTTATATACAAGGGCTTTATTTCATACATGAAGATGCCAATCCATTAAAGGTTACTTTCACCGGTGGGCTGGAAGGAGAAGTTATTAGCTACGATATAAATAATATTGCGGTGAAAGTTCCTGAAGGAGCACAGAGCGGACCGGTAAATATCACATCTGTATATGGTACAGGTAAGAGTTATTTTGACTTCCGTGACGAACGTAACATTTTTCTTGATTTTGATACAACATATCCGGATGGAGGATATAATCACGGCTGGCACGGAAGCAAGGCCGGATTTAGTTCCGAAAATGGAGTAAATGGCCAGTATGTGATTCTCACAGGAGAGGTTACCGTGGATGCTACAGGAGCTGTGAAAGTTTCGGATGATTTCTTCTGTTTCGATCGTTGGTCATATCGTGAGACCGATAAGGATTTCTTTGATGCAGGTAACTTAGATAAGTATGCTCTGAAATTTGAAGTAAATGTGAAAGACTGGTCAGCAGGTGCGCTACAGGTGATCTTTACAGGTCCATCGGAAGTTTGGATGAACTGGCAGGAAACTTCTAACGGAGGAAATGCAAATGAGACATGGAAGTGGGATGAAACATATCCGCGTGCTCTGTGGATGCCTTGGACCGAAACAGGAACATACTCTTCTGATGGCTGGATTACGGTAACTATTCCAATGAGTGAATGCAAATATGGCCTGAACGGAGCAACAGGTAAGGCTAATACTTCCGGACATTATTCAGGTGTAACACTATTTGTCGGAGGTGCTATTGGCTCTGGAGTTACATGTACTCCTACATTCTATATCGATAATGTACGTATAGTTGAAGCACAACGATAACCTTAATTCAAGAAAAAATGAAGTACATAAAAATATATACTATACTAATGATGCTGGCGGTGTTGGCCATATCATTTGCGGCATGTTCGAATGATGATGATAATAATGGAGGCTCCATATTACTCGAGTCTTATGGACCTAGTCCCGCCATGCGTGGAGGAAAATTGACCTTTATCGGTAAGAATATGGATAATGTGGCAAAAGTTATTCTTCCTGACAATATAGAAATTACAGATATAGAGGTGGTAAGTGCTGAGCAAATAAAAGTAACTATACCTCAGAATGCAACTGTAGGATATGTAACACTTGTTTCGTCTACAGGTGCTACTGTAACCTCGAAAACACTCCTTACATATACCGAGCCGGTATCTATCTCGAGCATGGCTCCGTCTCCGGTGAAGGCAGGACAAACACTTACTATAGAGGGGGATTATCTGAATCTTGTACAGAAGGTAGTCTTCTCAAAAAATGCAGAAGTCCTTTGTGAAAACTTTACCACATGGGAGCGCGGAAAGATCGAACTGATAGTTCCTTACGAAGCTCAGACAGGTACAATAATTCTGGCTGATACTGCGGCTATACCTATCGAAATAGAATCGGAGATAGAACTACAAATCGTATTGCCATCAGTAGATAATGTACAGGATCTGACCGGGAAGAAACCGGGAGACCTGATAACACTTGTCGGAAAAGACCTCGATCTGGTAGAATATGTAATACTACCGGACGGTGCAGCAGGCGATACTATTGATTTTGAAGTTCAGGGAACAAACTTATCTTTTAATCTAACCGAAGGTACTACCGATGGCGTAGTCGTAATGGTTCCGGCATCCGGAGTGCATGTTACTATAGCAAATATAGGGATGGCTGTACCTACCGAACTGGTTGCTACGCCTGCAACAGGTATCAGAACAGGAACAGAAATTACGATAACAGGAGTGAATATGGATTTGGTTACATCAGTAGTCTTTCCGGGTGTGAGTGATGAGGTAAGCCTTTCGTCGCAAAGTGCAACAGAAATAAAAGTGACTGTTCCGGAAGGAGCGACCAGTGGAAATATTACATTGAATACAGCCAGTGGAAACTCTGTTACAATAGCTGTTACAACACTGAAACCAGCGGTAACATCTTACAGTCCGTCTTCAGTTCCTGCCGGAGAGAATGTAACACTGAATGGAACAAATCTCGATCTTGTAGCGAAAGTGACGTTTGGCGGAAACAAGACAGTTGAAGTCACTCCTGCATCGGCAACAGCTTTAAGCGTAGCTGTTCCTGTAGACGCAGAATCGGGAACCATTACCCTTACAATGAAAAATGGAGAAACTGTTACATGTCCGTCGTTGACTGTAACTAAACCGGAGTTCTGTTATATCCCGGTATTACCGGGTGAAGATGAAGAGATCAAATCGGGAACGATATTGACAATAGGAGTTGAAAACGGCGATAAACTGACAGGTGTTCAGGTAAATGGAGCTAATGTTCAGTATATTCTTCAGGGAAGTACCCTTAGTATCTCTGTACCTGGTAGTGCAAGTGGAAATACGAACTTTACTTTGGTATCATCTAATGGAGAAGTTACATATCCTATCTATATAACCAATTCGGCTGTAGTAGAAACTATAATATTTACAGGACCTTTAAATATAACATGGGGTGATGGCGGTAGAGTAATGCTCCCTATATCTGATTTTGAATTGCTTAGAGCAGGAACTATCTTAAAACTTTATTTCACACAGCATGCCAACTGGGGACAGTTACAGCTTAATTATGGAAACTGGGCTAATATGCCATTTACGGAAATTGGCGGGGCTTATATTACAACGGATATTCTGGGTGATAAGTCAATTACAGAATATGAATTGCGTCTGACTCAGGAAGGACTGGATAATATAAGAGCTAATACAGATGGAACCTATGGCTTCATTATTCAGGGACAAGATTTTACAGTCGACAAGATCTCTATTATTACAGGACGATAATCAATAAACAGCTTGTCCGATACGGATTATCGGACAAGCCTACTCTAAACAGAAACAATTATGAAGAAAATACTATATAAAATACTTCCTCTCTTTATAGGACTATTGTTGCTGACAGTGTCTTCGTGCGACGATATTGATGATCCTGTGATAGGTGTACCGGATGTGGCACAAATGGTAAGCAGTACGCCTGCTGACGGAACAACAGGTATTGACCTGGGAAAAGAAAACCCTGAAGGGAACCTGACAATAGTGCTGACCTATGATCAGAACGTGTTTTGTCCAAAAGTTGGACATCGGAAAATTACTCTGAATGGAGATACGATCAATATAAAAAGTGTCTCAGCTAATCTGAGTAAAGTAACGATTGAAGCTACCGGACTTAAAAAAGGTGTGACATACGAACTGATTGTTCCCGAAGGTATAGTGCAAGGCCCTACATATCTGGGAGCATTGGAGGCTAAAATGAGTTTTACGATAAAAGCCGATCCTGTGATAACAGCCTCGCTTTGTAATCCGAATGCGACTGAGCAAGCTAAAAAGGTATATGCATATCTAGTAGAGAGTTACAAAGAAAAGGTACTCTCGGGTACAATGGCAAATGTGAACTGGAACATCGAAGGAGCAGAAGCAGTAGCTACCCTTACCGGAAAATATCCGGCAATGAATACATTCGACTATGTACATCTCCCATTCTCGCCAAGCAACTGGATCGACTATAGCAATATTGCACCTGTAAAAGACTGGTGGAATGCCGGAGGACTGGTTTCTATCATGTGGCACTGGAATGTTCCGGTATCATCCAGACTATGGGCTGGCTCATCGGCTATGCCGGGCGACTGGTCAGGAGCTTTGCAACTGACAGACGGCTCTCTTTTCGCTTCTGCTAAAGTGGATGATGTTGTGCGTGTAATGATTTCGAATGTAGCAGCAGGAGCACAAGGTTCGATAAAAGACAGTGGTTGGGGACAAATAGCAGCCGGTTATGAATATTTTGATATCAGTGGAACCTATTATGACATGCCTGTTACAAGTGATATTCTAACTAAGCTGAAAGATTCCGGCATGATTCTGAGCGGTCACGATTATACAGTAACAGCCGTATATCTGATACCAGCTAATTCAAGTTTTGATGATTATGCTTTCTATAAAGAAAATACATACTTCGATGCAGCCAAAGCTACAACAGAGGGTACATTCGAGAACGAAGTGTTCAAGGCTGATATGGCAAAAGTAGCAACATCTCTCAAACAATTACAAAGTGAAGGAATTGCAGTTATATGGCGTCCGTTCCATGAAGCAGCCGGAGGTTGGTTCTGGTGGGGTAAAGATGCCGAATCGTGTAAGGAAATGTGGATTGCTATGTTCGACTATTTCAAAGCAGAAGGCGTTAATAACCTGATCTGGGTATGGACAAGTGAGTCCGGTGATGACAGCTGGTATCCGGGTGATAATTATGTAGACATTATCGGACGCGACCTCTACAATAAAGATACAGCAGCCAGCGAAGCTGAATATCAATCCGAATTTGACCGTTATGGACATAAAGTGATTGCCCTTACTGAGAGCGGAACAGTAGGACTATTGTCTGAACAATGGAATGCCGGAGCGCGTTGGGCTTGGTTTATGCCATGGTATGGAACAAATGATAGCGGAGCAAAACATGCTACAGATGAGTGGTGGAAAGACGCAATGAATCAGTCGTATGTAGTTACACGTGACATATTACCAAGTTTTAAATAAAGAAGTTTAATACAGAAGAGAAATAATAAGATATGAAAAAGATACTCAACATAAAGACTAACCTATTGACAGGATTGTTGTTTCTCTTCTGTATTTCCTGTATAAACTGTTCAGGCAGTAGTTCGGGACAAGAGGAAGACAAACAAGAACCGACAGGTTTTGTCGAAAAGCACGGATTCCTCTCAGTACAGGGAACTCAGTTAACAGATCAACAAGGTAATGCACTCGTCTTACGTGGTGTTAGTCTTGGCTGGCACAACTGGTGGTCTCAGTTCTACAATAAAGAAACAGTATCGTGGCTGAATACTGATTGGAATACCAATCTGATACGTGCGGCAATAGGTGTCGATCCTGATGGAGCATATATCGACAATCCGCAGAAAGCGGTTCAATGCCTGTACAATGTTGTAGATGCAGCTATCGAGAATAATATGTATGTTATTATCGACTGGCATAGCCATACCATTAAGCAAGAAGAAGCGAAGTTGTTTTTCAAGCAGGTAGTGACAAAATACAAAGATTATCCGAATATCATTTATGAGATATTCAATGAGCCGGAACAACAAACATGGCCGGAAGTAAAAGCATACTCCGAAGAACTGATAAAAACGATCCGTGAGATCGACAAGAAGAATATAATACTCGTCGGCTGCCCGCATTGGGATCAGGATATTCATCTGGTTGCCGACGATCCTATACTGGGATATGAAAATATAATGTATACTGTGCATTTCTATGCTGCCACTCACAAACAAGAACTACGAGATAGAGCAGATTATGCACTGAAAAAAGGAATACCGGTCTTTATATCCGAATGTGCATCTATGGAAGCCACCGGAGACGGACCGATCGATCATACATCGTGGCAGCAATGGCTTAGTTGGATGGAGACTAACCGCATTAGCTGGGTTACATGGTCAGTATCGAGTAAAGACGAAACCTGTTCGATGATAAAAGATGCGACCTCACCTCTTTCTGGGTGGCAGGATAGCGATCTTAAAGAATGGGGAAGAGTAGTGAAAAAGACTATAAAAGAATACAATAGCAAATGAAAGTATTAGGTTTAGGTTTGATTATCCTTGTCGGAATAAGTTCGCTGATCTCATGCAAAAGTGAAATAAAGGAGGACTTAACACCCGCAATAAGTGAGTCTTATTCCGACATTTGGAAATTCCATGCAGGAGAGGGAACAGACAGCCTGTGGATGAATGCAGACTATAACGATTCAGATTGGGTAGAAGTTACTGCATCCAAACTGCTGAAAGATCAGAATATTACACTCGATAACGGCTTCGGTTGGTATCGAAAGACAATACAACTGTCGGATAGTCTCAGACAAGCAGTAAAAGTCAAAGGAGCTATTATGCTGCATCTTGGCCGTCTGGCAGCTACAGATGAAGTATATTTCAATGGCAAGATGATAGGGAAAACAGGGGAATTTCCACACAATTATAAAGGATATAATGATGGAGAACGTAATTATTTTGTACCCGAAGAAGTTATAAGCGAAACTGGCGATAATGTGATAGCAATCAAATTCCATGACGGATGGAATATCGGAGGTTTCCTCGAAGGGGCGAAGCTATCCGTATCCACAGCAGAAACTAATGACAAACTTATCTTGAATGTTGCTGTTGCCGATTCAGACTATGTCTTCATGTCACCGGATACTATTGAGATTACCGTTAATCTGGAAAATAAAAACGCATGGAATGTACAGGGAAGACTGGTTGTAGCACTCACAACAGATGATTACCAACCGCTTAAAACCGATTCGCTCGATATAGAAATAAAAGGAAAGACCATCTATAGTAAATCATTTGATTATCAGAATCCGGATGCCGGATTTTACCGATACACCGTACAGTTTATCCGTAACGGAGAGCAAGCCTGCGAAAAGAAATTTAATGTAGGTTTTGAGCCGGAAAAGATCAGTTCACCTATCGATGCAAAAGAAGACTTTCGCGCCTTTTGGGACAATAGTCTAAAAGAGTTAGCAAAAGTAGCCCCTCAGTATAAACTGACTTTGCAACCCGAATACTCCAAGATAGATTATGACGTATATCTTGTAGAAATGCGCTCTTTCGGCAACGAGCCGATCAAAGGATATTATGCAAAGCCAAGGAAAGAAGGCAAGCATCCTGTTATTGTTGAATATATGGGTTATGGTTCATCTCCCTATCCGCCTAATCAGTGGTGGGACGGTTTTGCCTACTTTGTCTTATCCATCAGAGGGCAGGCTCTGAATCAGCCGACAAACCGTTTCGGAACATGGATTACCTACGGTTTGGATAATAAAGATGATTATTACTATCGCGGGGCGTTTCTTGATGTAGTGAGGGCTTTAGACTTTGTTTGCAGCCGTTCCGAAATAGATGCGGAAAAGATTGCTGTAAGAGGTGGAAGTCAGGGAGGTGCGCTTTCCTTTGCAGCTGCAGCTCTCGATAAAAGAGTAAAAGTAGCAGCACCGAATATTCCGTTCCTATCTGACTATCGCGACTACTTTAAAATAACGCATTGGCCGAGAAGCGATTTTGAAACATATATGAAAGACCATCCCGAAGCCAAATGGGATGACATCTACGATCTGCTAACATATTTCGATATTAAGAATCTGGCGCAATGGATAGAATGCCCGCTGATAATGGGTATAGGAATGCAGGACGATGTTTGTCCTCCGCATATCAACTTTGCAGCCTACAATCAGGTAAAATCAGAAAAACGGTGGATGGCATTTCCCGACTTCGGACATAGTGTAGGAAAAGAATACAATGATGCTGCAAAAGCCTTTATGAAAGAAAAACTAAACGTACAATAAATAGACATGAAGAAACTGATAGTGTTTGCAACTATGGCTTTAGCCTTATTCGCCTGCAATGGCAATAAAAGTACCAAGACGGAAGAACCGGCATTTGTAAAGCAAAAAGACGGACATTTTGTAATAGGTGATAAACCATATTACTTCATGGGTACAAACTACTGGTACGGAGCTATTTTAGGCTCTACCGGACAAGGTGGAAACCGCGAACGCCTGTTGAAAGAACTGGACTTTATGAAAGAGAATGGAATAACCAATCTTCGTGTCCTTGTGGGTGCCGACGGTGTCGATGGGCAGGAGGTAAAAGTACGACCGACTCTGCAAACTGCTCCGGGTGTATATAACGATACTATTTTCGATGGTTTGGATTTCTTCATGGCTGAACTAGGCAAACGTAATATGCACGCTGTTCTCTATATCAACAACAGTTGGGAATGGAGTGGCGGATACGGACAATACCTCAACTGGGCCGGCAAAGGCGATGTACCCGAAAAGGGAGTGCACGACTGGCCGGTATTTGTAAAACATGTTGCCCAATATGCTGAATGTGATAGCTGTCATACGTTGTTTCTCAACCATGTGAAACATGTCATATCACGTACAAATAGATATACAGGGAAAAAATATACGGACGATACCGCCCTTATGTCGTGGCAGGTAGGAAACGAACCGCGTGTATTCAGTGCCGAAGGTAAGCCTGCCTTTGTAAAATGGCTGAAGGAAACAACTGCACTGATACGTTCACTCGACTCTAATCATCTTATTTCGATTGGTAACGAAGGCTTCATGGGATCGGAAGGAGATATGAAGCTTTACGAAGATATACATGCCGATCCGAATGTTGACTATTTGACAATACACATCTGGCCAAAAAACTGGAGCTGGATAGATATAACCAAGATTGTGGAATCAGTAGATACAGCTATTGTCAGGACAGATGCCTATATAAAAGACCATATGGCAATAGCTAAAAAACTGAACAAACCGATGACTATAGAAGAATTTGGTTTCCCTCGCGACAATCATAAATATACACTGGACGATCCTGTAACAGCCCGCGATAAGTACTACGCAAACATCTTCTCTCAAGTGGTCGCATCAGCTAAGGAGAACGGAAATCTGACAGGATGTAATTTCTGGGCATGGGGAGGATTCGGACGTCCTGCACACGAATTCTGGAAACCTTGGGACGACTATGTAGGCGATCCGTCACAAGAAGAGCAGGGACTCAATTCGGTATTCGATACCGATTCTACAATCAAAGTAGTTAAGGATTATGCCAGTCAGTTGAATGTACAGTAATATATCAAATAACTATACTATATAGAGAAACAACTAAAAATATAAGATAATGAACGATCTATTTAGAAAACGACTTACTGCTGTTACAGCAGAATACGAGCAATTAATTGCACTAAAGAATAATCCGATATTACCCGGAAACGGAATATTTGAACGATATAAAAATCCTGTATTGACAGCAGCACATGCTCCCGTATTCTGGAGATACGATATGTCGCCCGATACCAATCCATATTTCATGGAGCGTTTTGGTATCAATGGCACATTCAATGCCGGAGCCATTAAATGGAACGGCAAATATATAATGGCTGTGCGTGTAGAAGGGAATGACCGTAAATCGTTCTTTGCCATTGCCGAAAGCCCTAATGGTATCGATAATTTCCGCTTCTGGGATTATCCTGTCACAATGCCGGAAACTGACCAACCTGACACAAACGTTTATGATATGCGTCTTACAGCCCATCAGGATGGCTGGGTGTATGGCGTGTTCTGTTCCGAAAGGAAAGACCCGAATGCTCCTGCCGGAGACTTGTCATCGGCAGTGGCGGCAGCAGGAATTGCACGTACCAGAGATCTGATAAACTGGGAAAGACTTCCTGACCTTAAAACGAAGAGCCAGCAACGCAATGTTGTGCTACACCCTGAATTTGTAAATGGTAAGTATGCACTTTATACCCGTCCGCAAGACGGATTCATTGATGCCGGTAGCGGTGGAGGAATCGGCTGGGCGCTGGTAGACGATATTACAAAAGCTGAAATAAAAGAAGAAAAGATCATAAATTTCCGTTACTATCATACCATCAAGGAATTGAAGAACGGGGAAGGACCTCATCCGATCAAAACATCTCGCGGTTGGTTGCACTTAGCTCACGGAGTGCGTGCATGTGCTGCCGGATTGAGATATGTTTTATATCTTTATGTGACCGATCTCGAACAACCTGATAAACTGATAGCAGAACCTGCAGGGCACTTGATGGCGCCGATAGATGAAGAGAGGGTAGGAGATGTGTCGAATGTATTGTTTACGAACGGATGGATTGCAGACGAAGACGGTACAGTCTATCTGTATTATGCTTCGTGCGATACACGTATGCACGTGGCAGTATCTTCTGTTGATCGTTTACTCGACTACTGTTTCAATACGGCTCCTGACGGATATCGTTCGGCTACATCAGTAGAGACATTATCGGCTTTGATAAAGAAGAATCTGGAACAAAAAGAAATGAGCGCAATGGCAAGCCACAATGTTATAGGCTAACTGCTGCTGTGTAATAAGTATAAAATAATCCATGATGAATACAACAAAAATTACATTAAAAGAGAAAGTCGGTTACGGATTCGGAGATATGGCATCTTCCATGTTCTGGAAGATATTCGGCATGTATTCGCTGTTTTTCTATACAGACGTTTTCGGAATAACGGCAGCGGCAGCCGGAACCATGTTTCTGGTAGCACGTGTATGGGACTCGTTCTTCGATCTTTTTGTCGGTATAATGGCCGACCGTACCAAGACCCGATGGGGGCGTTACCGTCCGTATTTGCTTTGGTTTGCCATTCCGTTTGCGGTAATGGGGGTCATCACCTTTTTTGTTCCCGACTTTGGTAGTACAGGCAAGCTGGTCTATGCTTACATTACCTACTCTCTGATGATGATTGTGTATTCACTCATTAATGTGCCTTATGCCTCGCTGTTGGGTGTAATGTCTCCCGATCCTCAGCAACGTAATGTGTTGTCGTCGTACCGTATGTCGTTTGCTTTTATCGGTAGCTTCATTACATTTATGCTGTTGCAGCCGCTTATCGACACCTATGCCAATGCTTTCGGTTCAGATGGTGTACAGGTACAAAATGCAGTCGAAACATCTGTTAGTACATCACCTATCGGCTGGACGTTAGGTGTAGCGACTATCGGTGTTATTTGTATCATACTGTTTCTGCTATGCTTTAGCTGGACACGCGAACGTGTACAACCAGTAAACGAAAATGAGAATACCTCTGTTAAGCAAGACCTCAAAAACCTGTTTCACAACGCTCCTTGGTGGATTCTTGTAGGTACAGGACTTGCTGCATTGCTTTTCAACGCAGTGCGCGACGGTGTTGCCATATATTACTTCAAAGACTATGTACAAGTGTCTTACAAAATGGCCTATACAGGTTGGGATATGACGACTATCTATTTCCTTGTAGGGCAGGCAGCCAATCTGGTAGGCGTTATATTAGCACCCGTACTGTCTGCAAAATATGGAAAACGAAGAACGTATATGATAGCGATGGCAATAGCTGCTATCCTCAGTTCTATATTCTTCTTTATCCCTAATCAGATCGGTTGGATATTGTTGCTGCAAGTGTTGATCTCGCTGTGCGCCGGATATGTACTGCCATTGCTTTGGAGTATGTTTGCCGACATTGTCGACTATCAGGAGTTGAAAACAAACCGCCGCGCTTCGGGCTTGATTTTCTCGTCTTCATCCATGTCTCAGAAACTGGGATGGGCACTGGGTGCGGCAATTACAGGATGGATATTGTTTATCTTCAAATACAATCCTGATATCCTTCAGCAAAGTGCCGATACTATAATGGGTGAACGTATGATGATAAGTCTGATACCTGCTGCATGTTGCGTCATAGCATTTATAGGAATGATGTTCTATCCTCTGACCGAAAAGAAGGTTGAGGAAGTTACACAGGCACTGGAAGAGAGACGTAAAAACAAAGAAGCATAACGATTGATGGAAGGTTTTAAGAAAGAATTGGAAGATAACATCCTGTCATTTTGGATAGACAAAATGCAGGATAATACATACGGTGGATTTTACGGGCAGATAGATGGTAACGATGTATTGCACCCCGAAGCCAACAAGGGTGCTATACTGAATGCCCGTATTCTCTGGACTTTCTCCTCAGCATACCGTATTCTCAAAAATCCGGAGTATCTGGCTATGGCTCGCCGTGCGTATGACTATATCGTTACATATTTTATAGATAAGGAGTATGGAGGCGTGTATTGGGAACTCGATTGTAAAGGTAATCCTGTGAATACAAAGAAGCAGACCTATGTACAAGGCTTTATGCTTTATGGCTTCTCTGAGTTTTACAGAGCTACGGGAGAGGAGCAGGCGTTGAATCTGGCTAAGGACTTTTTCTATCTGATAGAGAAATGCCATGACGATATTCTGGGTGGTTACCTCGAAGCATATACACGCGACTGGAAACCCATCGAAGATATGCGCCTTAGCGATAAAGATGCTAACGAGAAAAAAACAATGAATACGCATCTGCATGTATTGGAACCATACACAAATCTGTGCCGTATATGGAATGACGAAATGCTGAAAACCGCCGAACGCCGTATGATCGATATATTTACAGATCGGATTCTCGATAAGAAGACAAATCATCTTGGACTGTTTTTCGATGAGGAATGGAATATAAAATCTACAGCAATATCATATGGTCACGATATAGAAGCTTCGTGGCTGCTTTTCGAGGCGGCAGAGGTATTAGGCGATAGAAGGGTGCTTGAAGAAGTAAAGAAAGTTTCGCTTGATATTGCCGATGCCGCATCGGAAGGTCTGGAAGCCGATGGCAGTATGATCTACGAGAAAGACAGAGACCATACAGATAAAGAAAGGCATTGGTGGGTGCAGGCTGAAGCCATAGTCGGTTTTATGTACGCATATCGCAATTCCGGTGATATAAGTTGCAAAGAGAAGGCTGCACGTATCTGGAATTATATACGCAATCAGATTGTAGATGCCGAACATGGAGAATGGCATTGGAGCCGTTTGCCTGATGGAAGTGTTAATCATAAGGATGATAAAGCCGGATTCTGGAAATGTCCTTATCATAACGGGCGCATGTGTATGGAGATGATCGAGCATTTTAACATACGATAAATTAGCTATATTTGTATATTCAAAATATGCAAAACTTGTAAATAGAAAATCATGAAAAAATCATTAGTAATAATGGCAACAACTTTAGGTCTTGTATCTGGCTTACATGCTCAGGACAATGTGGATAAAAAAGCGGCAGAGATAGTGTCTAAAATGACGCTTGCCGAAAAAATCGGGCAGATGGCTCAGATTAGTATAGATGTCGTTTGTGACGGAGAGGATACTCCTCCTACAAGCACACTCAAAATAAACAATGAAAAATTGCGCGAAGCTATTGTCGATTATCATGTGGGTTCTATCCTTAATGCTCCCAATACACGGGCACGTACACCCGAATGGTGGACTAAAACTGTAGAACAAATACAGGAAGTGGCAATGAAAGAAACCCGTATAAAAGTTCCTGTAATCTATGGACTTGACCAGATACACGGGGCTACTTACACTGCAGGTTCAACTATGTTTCCTCAGGAGATAAACGTTGCTGCATCATGGAATCCTGTTCATGCCCGCAAGATGGGAGAGATCACCGCTTATGAAACGAGAGCGAGTAATGTACCTTGGAATTTCTCGCCTGTACTCGATTTAGGGCTCGATCCGCGTTTCCCGCGTCAGTATGAAGGCTTCGGTGAAGATCCGTATATTGGTGCTGTATTTGGCCGTGAACTGATCAAAGGTTTTGAAGGCGATGATAACAATGTAGCTAACCCTACAAAGGTAGCTGCCTGTATGAAGCACTTCTTAGGTTATTCGGCTCCTATCAGCGGAAAAGACCGTACACCTGCATATATTCCCGAAAATGTATTACTTGAGTATCATGTGCCGGCATTTCAGGCTGCTGTAGATGCAGGAGTACATACTGTAATGATCAATTCGGGTATTATAAATAATGTACCTGTACATGCAAGTTATGAGCTGCTTACTACTCTGCTCAGAGAAAAAATGGGCTTTAAAGGAATGATTGTTACCGACTGGGAAGACATCAATAAGTTATATACCCGTGATAAAATGGTGCCGTCTATCAAAGAGGCTATTAAAGCAGGTATCAATGCCGGAATAGATATGTCGATGATTCCGATCGACTACAAAGAGTTTTGCAACCTGTTGACTGAGTTGGTAAACGAAGGAGCTGTTCCGATGTCGCGTATCGACGATGCTACCACTCGTGTTATTGCTCTGAAATTGAGACTAAACTTGTTTGAAGTACCGAATACATATAGTAAAGACTATCCCGAATTTAATTCTAAAGTATACCAACAAGCTTCTTATGCAGCAGCTGCTGATGGAATTACCCTGTTGAAGAACGAAGACAATGTATTACCATTGAAGAAAGGTGCGAAAATATTGGTGACAGGCCCTAATGCCGTAAGCAAACGTTCGCTGAACGGAGGATGGACATTCTCATGGCAGGGAGAGAAGATAGATGAGTTTGCAGATAACTATCATAACCTGTTGACTGCTATACAGTCGAAGTTTGGCAAGGAGAATATCACTTACGTTCCGGGTGTAAGCTATAAGGATGTGACCGAGTACGCAACCGAATATAAAGACCGCTTTGATGAAGCTGTTGCAGCTGCTAAGAATGCAGACTATATTGTAATGTGTCTGGGTGAAAATTCCTATTGTGAAAAACCGGGAGACCTCGATGATCTTTATCTTAACGACCTGCAAACAGAACTGGCTCAGGAAATGCTGAAATCGGGTAAGAAAGTTATCCTTGTACTGAGCGAAGGGCGCCCGCGTGTGATCTCCAAATTTTCGTCTAAAGTAGATGCCATTGTACAGACCTACCTGCCGGGTATCTATGGAGCCGATGCGCTTGCCGATATTCTGATCGGAGACGTAAACCCATCGGGTAAACTTCCATACACATATCCTGCTTATCCCAACTCACTGGTTCCTTACTTCCACAAGTATGCCGAAGAACAGGAAAAGAGCGAAGGTGCATATAACTATGAAGGAGACTATAATTACGAGTATCCGTTCGGATATGGTATAAGCTACACTACGTTTGCATATTCTAATCCGAAGATCAATAAGTCGGAACTGGCTTTAGGATCGAAAGAGGATATCGTTGTTTCTGTAGATGTGACCAACACAGGCAACAGAGATGGTAAAGAGGCCGTTCAACTTTATTCGAGCGATCTGTTTGCCTCATTGGTTCCCGATGTGAAAAGGCTTCGTCGTTTTGAGAAGGTAGAACTGAAAGCAGGTGAAACAAAGACAGTTTCCTTTACATTGAATCTGAATGACTTGTCATTCATTAACCTGAAAAATGAAAGAGTAGTAGAAGCCGGTGATTTTGTTTTCCAAATCGGTTCTTCTTCTGCTGATACTAAGAACAAGATACCGTTCACTGTTAAATAACAGAAACAATCATCAACTGAATACTTTGCCATTCCGGAGAGGATTAATATCCGGGATGGGAGGGATTCGTAACCCTGCCTGATAGATGAAATTCCTTGTCGCTACATATCTTTTCGTTATGATGTTCTTATCATGTACCCCGAAGGAAGAACCTGTTAATCTTGTAGATAAACAGGCGACACCCCTCACCCGTAATCTGTATCGCAATCTGATGAAAATACAGACTGAGGGTAAAGTGATGTTCGGACATCAGGAGGCTACTTCTTATGGCCGTACATGGATAGGCGATAACGATCGGAGCGATGTAAAAGATGTTACAGGCAGTCATCCTGCAATTATAGGTCTCGACTTTTCCGGAGTTACTACGACTGATTCTCTGCGTTACGAAAAAGTGAAACAACATCTAGTCGCTTCTGTTATAGATACATATAATAGAGGTGGAGTCTCTACCTTTGCATGGCATGCCAGCAATCCGGCTAACGATGGCAGTTTCTATTGGGAGAAAGATTCTATAAAGGTAGTATCGGATATTATACCCGGAGGAAAACTGCATGAGAAGTATAAGAATTATCTGAAAGCTATAGCCGATGTCTCTTCCGGCTTCAAGACTGATAAGGGTGAAATGATATCCGTTATCTTTCGTCCGTTTCATGAATACGATGGTGATTGGTTCTGGTGGGGAAAAGGGCATTGTACTAAAGACGAATTTATAACATTGTGGCGTTTTACTGTCGGGTATCTGAGAGATAGTCTTGATGTCCATAACTTTATCTATGCTTTCTCGCCCGATTGTAAGTTCTTTACCGAAGCAGAGTTTCTGGATTATTATCCGGGTGACGAATATGTAGATATGCTGGGTATGGATAACTATTGGGACTTTCGCCCCGACGGGGCAAATGATCCTCAACTGGCAGAAACAAAGCTGAAAATAGTGGCCGATGTGGCTGCGAAACGGAACAAGTTAGCAGCTTTTACTGAAACCGGACTTGAAGGAGTAACTCAGTCTGACTGGTATACCGCAACTCTTTTGCCAATGCTGAAACGTGTGAATGTATGCTATGTTTTGGTCTGGCGTAATGCAAGTGATATGGCTCACCACTATTATGTACCCGATAGAGGGCATCCGGCAGAAGAAGACTTCAAACGGTTCTGTACTGATGATATAATCCTTATGGAGAACAATCTGCCCGATATGTATAAATGATAATATAAACTGCTAATAACGAATAATATATGAAGAAGAATCTGATATTGACAATGGCTTTAGCTGTAGGGCTCGTTGCCTGTAAGCAGAAAGAAAATGCGACTGAAGATATGAAACTCCCTGTAGATAAGAATGCAACAGCCGAGACCGTAGCACTGTATAATCATCTGTTCAAGTCTCTCGATAAAGGCATCATGGTCGGCCATCAGGACGATCTGGCATACGGACATTCGTGGTACAAAGAAGACGGACGCTCAGATGTGAAAGATGTAACCGGAGATTACCCTGCAATAATAGGATGGGAGCTGGGACATCTGGAAATAGGAAAAGAGATCAATCTCGATTCTGTCTATTTCTCAGATATGAAGCGCTATATAAAAGAGACTTATGAACGGGGCGGTATTACTACTGCCAGCTGGCATGGAGATAATATTGTCACCGGTGAAAATGCTTGGGATTGCAAGCAGGATTCTGTAGTACGCACAATCTTGGCTAATGGCTCTAATCATACCAAATACCTGACATGGCTCGACCGTGTTGCCGATTTCTTCCTCGACCTGAAAGATAAGGATGGTACACTTATACCGGTAGTATTCCGTATGTATCATGAGCATACCGGAAACTGGTTTTGGTGGGGCAGCGAACAATGTACTCCCGAAGAATACAAACAGCTATGGATAATGACTGTAGAATACCTGCGCGATAAGAAGAATGTGCATAATCTGCTCTATGCATACTCACCATCGGAAACAAAGGACGAAGCTCATTTCCTTGAACGTTATCCCGGTGACGAATATGTAGACATCGTTGGCTACGACTGCTATGTACCCAGTAGTGATTCTGCTGCTGTTGCTTCTTACAAAGCTGCTATGGATCGCAATCTTAAAATAGTAACCGACTATGCCGCCAAATCAGGCAAAATCCCGGTGATAGGCGAGACCGGTATGGAATCTATTCCGGATCCGACTTACTTCACACAAGCCGTTTATCCTGTTGTCAGTCAATATAAGATAGCATGGGTATTGTTCTGGCGCAACGCATGGGAAAGCGACAAACCGAACCATTTCTATGCTCCTTATGCAGGACATTCATCGGCAGATGATTTCAAAGAATTTGTATCGAAGCCTGAAATCCTGATGAATGCGGATATAAAATAAGACAATCAGATAACTGATCGTATAATAACGAAGCTGTCTCATAGTAAAAAGGATAGCTTCGTTTCGTATTTTAATTAAAAGTGTTCAAAAAGTGTTTAGATGCGAAGCCGCTGATCTTTATTCAGATTCTACATATTCTTTCAGATATATTCTGATAATATCGTTCCAACCCTTTTCAAAACTATCTCTACGGAAGTCAGGCTTATTTTGAGGGAATGTTTCTACACCCTCATGTGTAAGCCTTAATAATGTATCGTTTCCGCTCTGAGTGAGGTCGAATATAACGAGCGAACTGCCATCCAGCCCTTCGTATTGCCAGCTGTAAGATAATCTGGCATTAGGTATTACTTCCTTTATTTTGCAGATATGCAGATATTTCTCTTCCTCACTTCCTCCATAGAATGTAAAAACGAAACCTATTTCCGGCTCGAATTCATCTATCTCAAAATACCATTGCTCCATTTCGTGAATATCAGTAAGGGCTTTCCATACTCTATTCACAGGAGCTTTCAAGGTTTCTTCTACTATAATAGGACTTGCTTTCATACAAAATCAGTTTTTAGATATTATGATTTAACAAGCATACAGCCCTATATGTTCTTTCTTATGCTATAGATAAAATTGTAAATAAAAAATACAGATTTACTTTAGAAAATATATTGTACCCCGATAATTCCTCCTAAGTGTACCTGTTTAAGTGTTTTGTCGCTGAAATCCCGCCATAGATGCTTCGATGGGAATATATGCCTGTTGTCCAGATGCCTGCTCCACATATAGTTTATAGTCGGTCCGCCGAAAATCTCGATTTGTTCACTGCATTTAAATACAGGCAACAAACGGTAACTTGCCTTATATAACAACCTGAAGTTATGATCGTCTTTCTCATCCTCATCTTTCCATTCGTTTCTTATATCAGGTACAGATAGCGCTGTCCATGTCACTTCATTGTCTATACGGAAACGCTCCGACAAATGGATATGTCCACCCAGTCCAGTTTCTATAACCATATGATGATGGTCGGATTTGAAATTATATCCGAGTCCTACCACTCCGTAGAGATAGCGTCCTCCCGAACGGTAACTGATGATGGTACTTGCTATTTCATCAACAGTGATGCCGACTTTCTTATCTCCGTCTTTTATCAGGTTTACGATACCTATAGGCCAGTCGTTATGGTCTGCAAAGTTCATTATCCCGATTTGTACACCACCTGACTTCATTTCGTTGAAAATTCCTATCTGCAACCCTTTTACGGTATCTGCAAAGTTCATCATCCCTATTTGCAATCCCCGCATGATTTTGGCTCCATTAGACATCCCTATTTGTAAGCCATTCAGTGTATGTGTACCATTAGCTGCTCCTATCTGAATTCCGTTATGTATGGCATTTCTATTAAATATGGCTATTTGTACTCCATCATATTTATAAGCCGTATTACCTAATCCGGCTATTGCCAGTCCTTTACCTTCTCCGTTCACATAATTGCTGAAATCGGCAGGCCAGCTACCGCTTCTATCATATCCTATCCTGTTTACCAGTCCGGCTATTTGTATTCCCGATGCGCTGTTTCGTACTATATTGGCAAGTCCGGAGATTGTGAGCCCGTACTCGTTTTGAGATTCACCCCAAAGCAGGTGCAGGGAAAAAGTATTCGTGTATTCTCTGGCCTTTTTTCCATTTGTGCTGATTGGTGGGACTATCCCTAAATGAACCAGACGATGATGGTAAGATGCCGTACTGTCTTCCTGGGCAAAAGAAGAAAGCGCAAAAAGTAACAAAAGTAACAGACTGTATATGTTTTTCATAGTGTGTAAATATATCAATGTTGTTTTTTTTCAAATAGCTGTAAAAGAATAAGATAAATTCAAAAGGTAACAAAGGTAACACTTTTTACAGTTAACAGTGAGCAGTCAACAGTGATCAAAAAGGTAACAAAGATAACACTTTTGCACTGTTTTTTTATTTTGTTACTTTTCTTGTTTTCTATTCTTCATCTTTCATCTCCGATTTTCTATCTACAGATAAATATAATGAAAAATTATGCAGTTATGCAAATAGAATAAAAAAAGCCGTTCATATCGAACAGCTTTCCTTATTATTATAATGTGCAGGTTATTTGACGCGTGTCCATACCTGAGTTCTTCCAAATGCCGAAATGCCTACATAGCCTCTCACTTTGAGTTTATCGTCGCCATCAAAGCTTACACTACATTTATATTGTTTGCCATTAGACGGGTCAAGGATTTTCCCTCCGTTATATTCCTTACCGTCTTTGCTCAATCCTTTCAGTATTTCGAGTCCGAGTACCGGTTTGTCTTTATCATCGCCGGAGCAGTTATTGCATTTCATTGCTTTCTTTGCCGGATTTAGGATTTCAACAACCTTTCCGTATATTTTCCCGTTTCGTTCGGTGATCTCTACTATCGACTTGGCTTCTTTAGTTTCATCGTCTACAGTTTTCCATTTTCCTGTTACACTTTGTGCATTTGCTGATAAAATGCTGATCAATAATCCTGTAATTAATATAAGCTTCAATTTCATTCCTTTTAGTTTTTATATATTAAAAATCAGGGAACGAAAGTAGTGAAAAATATAGATATAGTTTCAATAGAAACTATTAAAAATGAAATTTTTTATTTTTATATGCTACTTTTCAATCGATTATATCTTTACTATTTTGTCGAACCGGCTGTCCATACATGCACTAAGATCAGTTGTTATAAATTTCCCATTATAAAACAGACTGAAAATAGTAGCTGGTGCAGGGGAATTTTGAGCTTGCTCCATCGTTTCCAGTTTAATTACTTTCAGTGGGATATTTCTTTTTGCAATGGTCTCTTTTAACGAATTGTTTATATGAAATTCTGTAAACGGGCAGCGATTTGAATAATAAACAACCAGTCCTGTCTTGTAAGGGAATGCTTCGCTCTTGGTAACATCCTTAAATCGGGGATTATCTGCCTTAGAATTGAGTTTTTTTACATAAAGACACAGACCGGATGGCAATTCTTCACATGTTTCAAATCCTTGTCTTAATAGCCATTTAGAGTCACTCATGAAATGAAATTTGCTTTTTCCTGCGATCGTAACCAGTCCGTCTTTACCTTGTTTTATCGCATCATCAACAGCATATTGTAGTAAAGCTTTCCCATATCCGTGACCTTTATACTGTCCCGAAACCCAAAAACAGTTTATCAGCAGATAGTTAGGTGCACTCACCGGAGCCCATCCTTTTTCGGCCGGACCATACTCTATAAATACTTTTGCCCGGGCATCCAACCTGCGAAATACATAATCATTTTCAAATTCTTTTTTCAGCCATTCTTTTTTCAGTTCATAGCCTTCTTTACACTTCTTATCCGAAAATGCGCAGCAAATATGCTCATCGGATATGTTTTCTTTATTTAGATTGATAAAATTTTCCATAGTATTTTAGTGTATTTCTCAAAATTACTTAATCTTTGTTTTTATCAGTTCAAAAGTCTCAGGGTCGGTTTCGTAATAATAGATAGAATCATTTTCTTTAAAAATACGCGCTTGAAGCTGATCGTATGACATGTTATCACAAGCGGTAGGAATAAGGAAGGTAGGAACTATGATCTTCCATTTATTATCAATCAGAGAGTAAGTAGTCATATGATATGTACAGCCTCCAAGGGGAGGAGAGTAGATTGTAATTTCATCTCCGGCAATATTATTCAGGTCACCTTCATTTATCAGCGTGGAATATTCCCTGTCACATTGAAATTCGATTGACGGTATATCCCTGCTGGGAAATTCGATAGCCAGAGTCCACGATTCTTCTTGAAATACCCCTTCTTTCACTATACGGAGTATTGCCACATCCAGAGTGCCGTCACCATTAAAATCACCTGTTATACTGTCGCCTATGGCAATAGATAAAGAATTCTTTATATTTACTTGCTGTTTTTCTGGCTCTTGTATAGCTGCTGCTTCACTAAGATTACTCTGTTTGCTATTACCACAACTATATTGGTAAAATAGTAATATGAGAAGGACAATATATTTCATTGTTTTAAAAAATGTTTACTATTAAATTTGTAATTATTACTTTTAATAATGTCAGTTCCACCAGTAAATTATATAATTAGAACATTTATAATCACGAAAATCGTAACAATAGAATACAACTTCAAAGCCATCTTCTTCATATTGTAGCTGGTTGACATGACCATACTCTTTCGGACCAAATATCTTCCTTATTTCATCGGCATGCATTTTTATATAGATTGTATCTTTGATTTTCTTTTGTTTTAAAAGAGCGGCGGCAGCACTTTCTACATCTATGCTACTTATTTTGTGTGTATCCTTCTCATAAGAAACTGATAAAGCCCACTCAGACCGATCTTTACCCTCAACATAATAATAAACTGTATTAAAATCATATTTATCCTTATGTATCCTATGTTCGGTAGGTTCTCCGTAGAGTTCAAAGACTCTTTCAATAGTATCGCCTTTCTTTAAGCCTACAATATTATTTATGAATTTATTTAATGGATTCTCTTGCGCATTGCTTTTGGTAGATTGCTGAGTTTTGCAACCGGAAAAGAATAGAAGTATAGAAGTAATGAGGAGTAAGTGTATTTTCATAATTAAGATGTATAATATCAGGATAATGGCTCACAATACATTTTGTTTACAACTCTTTCTCGCATTATTGCTTTATTAGTGAAATTACGGGAAATGTTTTGTACAATTTCGTTATAGTTGTTGCTTCCATTTTCTCGTTTATGAAAGAACGGTTTTATAGATACACAGTTTTTATGCTCGAATAACGTATTCAGTAATGTTCTGTCTGAGTTACCACACGAATGCCCCATTATAAATATTTGATAAGATTCAGATTCTATAAAGCTGAGTAGCCGTCTGTAATTGTCGGTTTCAAGATAACGGATAGATTTTACATTTTTGAGATATTCATTATTATTTAGGTTCTCTATTTGTTTATAGTCTTCGGCAAGTTCGTCTCCATAACCGAATATCATAGGATTATTAGGATTGTTGAGTTCGCCATGAATATGAATAGTTTGAAAATCAGATTTTTCGGATATATATTGTTGATGGGTATGTGTATAATTGAAGTTGAGGAATAGTATATCATTAGGACTAATAAGTTCAGATGGTAATGATGTTACATTTTTCTTTATTAAAGATATCTTGTTAGGATCGGTTTGTCCGCTAATACTATAGACTGTATCAGCTACAGTTGCTTTAGTAAGTTTCTCTACCCAATGTTTAATTTTTGTAGATGTCTCTGTATTCTCTAACTTTCTAATTCTTTCAGCTTTAGATATTATTGATTTAATGAATTCTATTTCACAAGATTCTGGAATATCTTTTAAATTAATAGCTGAATATATCTTATCTTTTATTTTAGAGAATATGGAAGCATTTATATCTTCTTCTACTTTTATCAAATATCTTTCAAGAAGTTCTTCAATTACTTTGAATTCTTCATTTAAGACTTTAGCTTGATCTGAATCACATTTTTTCAATTTTTCATAATATTCATTTTCAATATCTACCCAACTTTTATCTGATATATGTTTACATATTTGCTCGAAGAATTTATTATTATATGTCAATTTAGCATAAATTTTAGGCTCATAAAGACCCTTGAACTCTATTATATCATCCTCTAAACTTTCAGAAGTTAATTTATAGGGTATTTGTACTTTTATACATTTATGTTTATTTTCATAAATATTATAACCTATTTCTGTAATTCTATTTTCCTGGATATCTTCTCTAAACCTCTCCCAATAATCATCAATAAAATCCCTATAACTCGTCTTCATTCCATGAGCCAAGTCGAAGCCATTTCCTATAAGTATTATCCGGTTCATATATGTAGTTTTCTATTTTAACAAAAATAACTTTTTATTCCTTCTATCGATATATCTTATCCAAAAAGTTATAAACAAAAAGACCGCCCAAATGAGCGGTCTTTTCAATATTATAATGCCAACTAAATTACTCAGCCAACAATATCTCCATGATCTGCACGGCAGCCTTAGTCACCGAAGTACCGGGACCGAAGATGGCTGCAACACCCGATTTGTACAGGAAGTCATAGTCCTGTGCAGGAATCACACCACCGGCAATTACCACGATGTCTTCACGACCAAGTTTTTTCAGCTCTGCTATTACCTGAGGCACAAGCGTTTTGTGACCAGCCGCAAGAGAAGATACTCCCAGTACGTTCACATCGTTTTCCACAGCCTGACGGGCAGCTTCATCCGGAGTCTGGAACAATGGTCCCATATCTACGTCGAATCCACAGTCAGCATATCCTGTTGCCACTACTTTAGCACCACGGTCGTGTCCGTCTTGTCCCATTTTAGCGATCATGATACGAGGCTGACGACCTTCTTTTTTGGCGAACTGTTCCACAAGCTGTTGTGCTTGCAGGAATGTAGGGTCTTTTTTAGTTTCTGATGAATACACGCCTGAAATTGTTCTGATTATTGCTTTATAACGTCCTACTACTTCTTCGCAGGCATCAGAGATTTCTCCCAGTGTAGCACGAAGACGGGCTGCCTCAACAGCAAGCTCCAATAGGTTGCCTTTTTTAGTCTTAACACATTCTGTGATAGCAGCCAATGCTTTTTTCACAGCTTCGTTGTCACGTTTCGCTTTCAGATCGTTCAAGCGCTCGATCTGTTGACGACGAACTTCTGTGTTGTCTACATCAAGAATATCGATCGGATCTTCTTTCTCAAGACGGTATTTGTTGATACCGACAATAGTTTGAGAACCTGAGTCGATACGTGCCTGAGTACGTGCAGCAGCTTCTTCGATACGCATCTTAGGAAGACCTGTTTCGATGGCTTTAGCCATACCGCCAAGTTTTTGTACTTCCTGAATTAGATCCCATGCTTTGTGTACAAGTTCGTTAGTGAGTGTTTCCACGTAGTAAGAACCTGCCCAAGGGTCGATTTCTTTAGTAATCTGCGTTTCTTCCTGAATATATATCTGAGTGTTACGTGCGATACGTGCAGAGAAGTCAGTCGGCAATGCGATGGCCTCATCCAGTGCATTTGTGTGCAGCGACTGAGTGTGTCCCAGTGCAGATGCCATAGCCTCGATACAGGTACGGCCAACGTTGTTGAACGGATCTTGTTCTGTCAGGGACCAACCCGATGTTTGCGAGTGAGTACGAAGTGCAAGTGATTTCGGATTCTTTGCTCCGAAACTTTTTACGATCTTCGCCCACAGCAGACGTCCGGCACGCATTTTGGCGATTTCCATAAAGTGATTCATACCGATAGCCCAGAAGAACGACAGGCGTGGCGCAAAAGCATCTACATCGATACCTGCATCGATACCTGCTTTCAGATATTCCATACCGTCAGCAAGGGTGTAAGCCAACTCAATATCCGCTGTAGCTCCGGCTTCCTGCATGTGGTAACCCGAGATAGAGATAGAGTTGAACTTAGGCATCTTCTGAGATGTATATTCAAAGATGTCAGCGATGATCTTCATTGAGAATTCAGGTGGATAGATGTAAGTGTTACGCACCATAAATTCTTTCAGAATATCATTTTGGATTGTGCCGGCCATTTCTTCCAGTTTAGCACCTTGCTCAAGACCAGCATTGATGTAGAACGCAAGTACAGGAAGAACAGCACCGTTCATTGTCATCGAAACTGACATCTGGTTCAATGGAATTCCTTCAAACAATACTTTCATATCCTCTACTGAGCAGATCGAAACTCCTGCTTTACCTACGTCACCTACTACGCGAGGATGGTCGGCATCGTATCCACGGTGTGTAGCAAGGTCGAATGCTACAGAAAGACCTTTTTGTCCCGAAGCAAGGTTACGACGATAGAACGCATTTGATTCGGCAGCAGTAGAAAATCCTGCATACTGACGGATTGTCCAAGGACGCATAGCGTACATACCTGAGTATGGTCCGCGAAGGAACGGAGGAATACCTGAAGCATAATTAAGATGCTCCATACCTTCAAGGTCTTCTTTTGTATATACAGGCTTTACCGGAATCAACTCAGGAGTAGTCCAATTAGCCTCGATACCATTATCAGCAGCCCATTTCGCAGCGTTTGTAGCTGCAAAACCTGCTTTGTTAATGTCTATATCTTTAAAATTTGGTTTCATACGTTTTTATATTTCAAGATTTAAAGTTTCAAAATTTCAAGATTAAAAATTCTCGTAACTTGTAACTCGTAACTTGTAACTGTTTTTAATTGATTCCTAATTTGGCATTGAACATTCTCAACGTCTCAAGAACATTGCTCTTCACATTTACGAAGTGTTCTATTCCCTGAGCTTTCAGTTCATCCATAGATGCAGGAGCACCTGCCACTACAAAGTGAGCTTTACCTTGTATCAGCTTATGTGCTTCAGGAGCATAAGTAGCATATTCGTCGTCGCTTGAACAAAGAACAATGATATCCGCTTTCTTGTCGAATGCAGCTTTAACACCATTTTCTACTGTTTCAAAGCCTAAGTTATCTATTACCTTGTAGCCTGCACATGCAAAGAAGTTACTGGAGAACTGTGCGCGAGCAAGGCGCATACCCAGATTACCGATAGTAAGCATGAATACTGTAGGAGCACCATGTTTTTCGGTAGCCAGACGCATTTCTTCAAATGCTGTTCCCAAACGATCGGTAGGAAGAGCCATATACGGTGCATTCTCGTTATTACCACCACATCCGCAAGCTGCTTTTTCAACAATTTTGCTTTCAGCTTTTTCAGTGAAGTTAGGGAATTGATTTGTTCCCAACAGGACTTCGCGGCGTGTAGCCAATGCTTTGAAACGATTGTCTGCAGATGCTTTAACGGCTGTCTGCACTGTTCCGGCTTTCAATGCTTCATAGAAACCTTTCTCGTCTGTTTCGAGGAACAATTTCCATGCCTGTTCAGCGATAGACTTGGTTAGGTTTTCAATGTAATATGAACCCGATGATGGGTCTGTGATCTTATCGAAATGGCATTCTTCTTTTAACAATAATTGTTGATTGCGTGCAATGCGCTCAGAGAAGTCATCCGATGTTTTATATGTCTCGTCGAACGGACGCACTGTAAGTGAATTAACACCTGCAATAGTGGCAGACATAGCTTCAGTCTGTGTGCGAAGCAGATTCACATGTGCATCGTAGATTGTTTTATTAAATGTCGAAGTCTGTGCGTGAGCATATATTTTAGCAGCACAACGGCAGATACCTTCCGGCGATTTGTTCGGGCATTCGTTCGGGCAAATTGGTTTGTAAGCTTCTACTATTTCAGCCCACAACCAGCGCGCCGCACGGAATTTGGCGATCTCCATAAAATAGTTTCCACCAATACCGAAGTTAAATTTAATTTTTTTAGCTACCAGTGTCGGATCTAAACCGGCCTCAACCAAAGCACTCAATATTTGATTTCCATTAGCCAAAGCATAACCCAGTTCCTGGAAAATGTATGAACCGCCATCATTTAATGCGTGTGCATTAACCGCCAATACACGGAAACGAGGAAGTGGCGCACCAGCTTTTACTATTTCAGCAGCTTTTTCTACCCATCCTTCTGCGTCGCGGCCTTTTTTCAAAAGTGGTTTGAACGGATCATAATTTACTGAACCGTAGCAATTCATCACATCTACGCCTAAACCTTTAATATACTCAACCAGTATTTTGGTCAACTCTAAAGATTTACGGTAGCATGTACTGAAGTTAAGTTCTACAGCTTCCGGCTGGATGTCTTTCAACAGCGTTTTGATGTTTTCGGCATTTACATCATCTCCGTTGATATTGAAACCAAGAGAGTTAACCCCTTTGTTCAATACATCGAGAGCTTTAGCGTTTGCTGCCTTAAAATCATTTACACAAATGTCTTGACGAGTGTACCACTCATTGTCTTTTTTTGTGCCGCGAATGTAAGGGAATTCTCCGGGAAGCGAATCGGTCGTTTTCAGGCCTTCTAGGTTTTCACTTCTGTAAAAAGGGTTTACATTGAACCCCTCGTTTGTTCTCCAAACAAGTTTTTTCTCAAAATCGGCGCCTTTAAGGTCAGCCGTGATCTTTGCCATCCACTCTTCGGTAGAAACCGCAGGGAAGTCTGAGAAAAGCTTTTCTTTCTGATTAGCCATGATTAAATTAAATTGTTTATATATAGGTTATTGTATTGATCTATAATTGATTAATATAAAGTAAATTTATGCTTGGTAAAATATATTTATAAGTGTTTACACTCAAATAGTTACCGCTTTTGAAAATGCAACACAAAAGTACAGTATTTTGTTTGCTTGGTAAAGTTTTAGCACCTAAAATTTCTTATTAAATAAGGGATAATTAGTCTGATATATGTTAATCTTTTTATAAAGGTTTGAGTGTGTGGAAAAGAATAACCTGTACATTGAGCAAATGTAATTTAAAAATACCATTAAAAAATTTTTGATCTAAAATAGATTTTACGAAAAAACAGAAACTTTATCTATAACGGAAAACATGAATGTAACAAATGTATTTTCCAGAAATATGGATGCTTACAATAGTGGTATGCGCTATATTGTAAATAAAGGTTCTACACGGTCGTCCAAAACCTATAGTGTGTTGCAGTTGCTGTTTTCTGTTGCCGAAAGTGCATCTTCGCCCAAAACAATATCTGTTGTATCCGAATCGCTTCCTCACCTGAAAAAAGGATGTATCCGCGATTTTAAAGAGATTGTGCAAAAGCTGGATAATTGGGATGAGAAGAACTGGAACGCTACGGATAAGATTTATACGATAAACGGGTCAACGATAGAGTTCTTCTCTGCCGATAATCCTTCAAAAGTGCATGGACCATCACGCAATATATTGTATATAAACGAATGTATAAATGTAGATTATGAAATATACAGGCAGTTGGCAATCCGTACTACCGAGACTATTTTTCTGGATTGTAATCCATGCTTTGAATTCTGGCTCGACGAAAAGGTATTGACTCAGCCTGAGGTAGAGCTTATACATTCTACCTATAAGGATAATAAATTTTTATCGTCAGCGCAGATAAGAGAGATAGAATCGAACCGCAACGATGCCGATTGGTGGCAGGTATATGGGGAAGGGCTTACCGGAACCCGTCAGGGGGGCGTAATGCGTAATTGGGACATTGTGGAAAAGATGCCTGATACGTATAAAAAACGCTGGCTGGGAATGGATTTTGGTTTCACGAATGATCCTACTGCCATTGTGGATATTCGTCTGGCAAATGGTGAACTGTGGATAGATGAACTGCTTTATGAGAAGGGCTACGATAATATGATGATTGCTTCGGTACTTGAAGAATTGGATATTCCCCGCGATACGCCGGTTGTAGCTGACAGTGCCGAACCGAAGAGCATCAGGGAAATAACATCGAAAGGCTGGAAGGTAGAGCCTGCCGAGAAAGGCAAGGACAGCATTGCTACAGGAATATCTATACTGAACAGGTATAAAAAGCATATTACAAAAGATAGTGTAAATATTATAAATGAATATCGCAATTACAGATGGAAAACGGATGAATCCGGAAATGCAACGAATAGACCGATAGACCGCTATAATCATTCTATTGATGCACAGCGCTATGTGTGTCTGAACAAGCTGATGGAAAATAACGGCGAATTAAATTATTCGGTAATAAAAGGTAAATAATTGTTATCGGATTTGAAAAACTTTATCTGTATAGTAAAAACATTAAAATTATGGCAAGTATAGAACTCTACATTAACAAACAATTATGTGAGATAGAAAATCCGGACACATTTTCGATATATCTCAAACGCCAGTTTCTGAATCCGGCGGAACTAAGTACAAAAGACGCTCAAAAATCGTATGACATTACTCTGCCTGCTACGGCAACCAATAATGCTATTTTCGGTTATACAAATACTGAGGAGGTGAGAGGTAAGTTTTCACAGCTTTACGATGCTCAACTGTTGGTTGGGGGTGTGAAAATATTTGACGGAAAGTTTCGCCTGAGCAGTATTACAAAGAAATCGTATAAGGGTAATCTGGGTGTTCCTGCTCCCAAAACTGTGAAAGATATATTCGGGGAGACAATGATGAATCAGGCTGGGAAGTGGATGGTGGATTTTAAGGACGAATCCGATGCTGAAAAATATAATACAGGAGCGTATGATAAAGATAAATATGGAGATATCGCGCCGTGCATATTCCCTTTTGTTCTTTATGGTTTACTCCCAAGATATAATGAAAATGGCGATTATCCGGAGAAAACGGAATATGACGATTCTGTTTTATTGAATATGAATGATGTCCCTCCTTCTATGAATTGTGTACAGATGCTGAAACAGGTATTTAAGAATGCAGGCTATGAATTATCGGGTTCGGCTATGGATGACGAGCGTATCAAAAATCTTTATGTCAGTTATCGTAACGAAAACGATTACGAAATGCCGTGGAGTGTGGGGGAGATGAAAGTCTCTGCCAAATGGAATAATTATTTATCTGGATGGATTGAATCACGCAGGTACACACGTATAACCTCACCGGAAGAATTGAATACTGTGAGTACAAATATATTCAATTCTGTAAATATCAATGATATTGAAATTGTAGACACAGGTAATAACATTAAAAGAGAAAGGAAGAGGTCTCCTCTCGGTTTTCGATTGTATGAAAATATTACATTTTCAGTACCTCGAAGTGGCTTGTACAAAGTTGAGTTCAATGCAAAAATAAGACTGGGAAATGACGCATCACTACAAAAAGACCGTGATGTTAATTTACTTGCAGGTAGTTTTGGGAAGAAATATGAATTGAAGGTGGTTCGGAATTATGATGAGGATGCTTTCAGTAATGAGAGATTCGATAATACATTTTATAAAGATAATCAAGACCAAGATAGCACAACGTTAACTTCTTTTTTTCCTCAGAAGGGACAGCCTAATTTTATAGACCCGAAACAGAATGCGAATTTTATTTGTGGTTTTTCGTGGGGATACGATAGTGCCGATTACTTGAGTGACTTCTATAGTCCGTTAAATACGGAGGGTATACGAGCCAACCCGATGGCAATTTCGGGAGGAAATTCATGGGATGGAGATACGAAAGTAAGGCTATACTCAGCCGTAAATAGTGCCGGCTATGTATATGCGGACGGTTCTCCGATCGATAGGTATAAAGTAGAGCTGAATGGCGCTCCCGAAACAAAGACAGAGCAGCTAAGCGAAAGTGAAGCAACAGGGAATATAGCACAGGTGATATGGCTGGAGAAAGGAGATACATTATCTGTTGTAGATACTTCTAATCTCACATATGCTGAGATTGTTATTCTTTTTAAAAAAATAGGTTTTTATTGCTGGCATAATCATGAAATAGACTTTGAACTGAGCCTAACTCCCTTTCAACAATCTAAAAGTTGGTTAACAATACAGAATAATGGGGCAAGTCTTAAAGATAATCCGATGAACTGGAATGACAAACCGACACTTTTACAAGACCAGATAAACTTGATTAGATTTCTACCGGCAGGTGTGAAAATAAATGACTGGGTCGATAATTTCTGTAAGGCTTTTAACCTGAAATTAATCGGTACAGAGAATGGGTTTGACCTGAACCTAAGCAAAAACGATCTAGTGACCAGTACTTCTGCCATAATAGATTTGGATAAACATGCCAGTGTAGAACAATCAACAAACGAATCGCTGAAATTACCCTATATGTACGAGCTTGGGTTTACGGTAAACAACAATGAAGAGGGATATTATGATACAATAACCGAATATGTAAAAGATGAAAACGGAGATAAGACGGATGAAAAGATGTTGAATGCAGGTGAAAATGGAGGAGGGAAGTATTATACCAGTAGTAACGAGACAAGCGTGGTAACCCATACTTCAAGTTTTTCATATAATTGGTTTAAACAATTAAAAGATTTAACCAATAATCAACCAATAGCATTACCTGTTATTACAGAGCGTGAGATATGGAGTACAGATGAAAGTTATAAGGATATGGTGGGGAAAACTTATTTCAATCTGTCACAGCGATTCTGGTATCCGGCGGGTACATTTACTGTACCTTTAAACAAAACCAAGGGGATCAAGTTGGCTCTGGTATCGAACGAATACGATGGAGTGAAAAAGGTCAGGTTGGATTATAAAGATAAACCAGATTCTATCGCGTGTAATTTTTTTCTGTTACTAACTGATGGAGAAAATAACTATACGGTAGTTAACTGCTACCTTAGTCCCGAAGAATACGCTCGGATTGATCAGGCTTTGGTTAAGTTTAACGGAGACTTGTATTATATAGCTGAAATAGACGGATATGAACCGTCAGGACGTAAAAAGGCAACTCTGAAACTGATACGTAAAACAAGATAAGGGGAGGTTTTCCTCCCTTTACTCTTCGTCTCCCTTTGTATATGTTCTGGCATCATCATCATTATTCACTTTATAATATAGAGTGAGCTTGTTGCCCTCTATCTTGTACCGATGGGTATCTGCACTAACAGGGCTAATTCTGTAAGCTTTGTCATTGATTTTATAATCTTGCCGGCATGAGTCTTTCCTATATGTTCCGGTAGCGTAGAAAGTGACTGTGTAAATATCAAAATCTTCGGAATAATATAAGCCGGTGGTTGGGGCTTCTATTTTTTTTCACAATCCCTTTAGAGGGTTGTATCCCTCAAGTTTGTAATTCGGATCCCTCGGGTCGTTCCAGTCCCTATTTCATACGAAGGTAGTTTTTGGCTCGTCATCATCCCCACCACAAGCTACAAAGCCTAAACAAAGCGAGCATACAAGTATAAAAGATAAGAAATTTCTCATAATATGATGTTGTTTATTAAGTGTTTGCAAATATGCACTTTTTTGTTAAAAAACAGAGAGCTTTAATATTTCGTTTGTTATAGCATTCCATTTTTGAAAGGAAATAGATCGAAATGTCATTATCTCTGATTAATTTTAGAGTTTATTTTGATTAGCCCGTCTGGTAATTAATAGCAGCATACAATGAAGAATGATGTATTCCATAAAAATCTATTAAATGCAGTCAGAGAACAAGTGTCTCAAAATAAACAAGTAGCAGGCTTATTAATGGATATCTTACATATCGGCAAGGAAGCTATGTACAGGCGCTTGAGAGGCGAAGTGCTGTTTTCATTCGATGAGGCAGCAACTATCGCCATGGAGCTTGGCCTTTCACTCGATACAATTATTGGTGCAGACGATCCACGAAATAAGCCGTTCCAACTGAAACTGACCGAATATGTAAATCCTACTCAAATGGATTATGCCCAGATGGAATACTATGTGGCTGCCCTGAGAGCTTCGCGAAATGATTCATATACAGAAATAGGTTCATCTGCAAACTTGTTGCCGCAGACATTGTGTCTCGATTTTACTTACCTTACTAAATTCTTTATCTTTAAATGGATGTATCAATCCTTTACGCTCGATTCCGATATTCACTCGCTCGAAGATGTCAATATGCCCAAAGACCTGTACGATGTATTGAATAGGTATGGTGAAGAACTGATGTATGTAGATTATACATATTATATATGGGACAGGCTGGTATTTCAGTATTTGATAAATGATATCCAGTTCTTTTCACATATTCATTATATAACAGAAGAAGATGTTGCCGCCCTGAAAGAAGACCTGCTAAAATATGTGGATAGAATGGAAGATATAGCTGTCAGAGGACAATACGACTCGGGTAATACATTGGAGTTTTATCTTTCGGGTATCAATTTTGAAGCGACATACAGCTATCTGCAAACCGATACGGTGAGTATGAGTTATGTGAAAGCCTTTACACTAAACTCGTTCGTATCGCGGGATACAGCAATATTCGGCCGTTTTAAGAAGTGGATAGACTCCTTAAAGCGGCTTTCTACGCTAATATCGGTAAGTGGAGGTATAGAGCGGGTTAAATATTTTAATGACCAGCGTGACCTGATCAATACACTTTAAATTAGTATATTTGACGGATAATAACACAAATACTTATATATGGGACTGTTTGATATATTTAAGAAAAAGAAAAATATAGTGCCGATCCCTGACACAGATCAGGCACAGTTTGCCGGAGATATGCTGGGCAATGCCAACGCATTGGTTAAGCAGTTTAGTGATGCTGCTCTTTTGGATTTCAGTGTAGAAAGTTTGCATTTGCTCGATCAGGTAATAGAAATGAATACCGCATTTTACAAAAAGGCAGATAATGAAACTAAGCGGAAAATGATAATAAAGATAGGTTCATACATCTTTGAAGTAGCCCGCCAAAATTTTGGAGGACATTATTTTTGGTACGACCGCCTCGATCAGCCTATACTTGTTACCGGACAGCCTGAGTTTGAAATGTCATTGCTGGCATACGAGAAGGTACGCGGACGTTTCGAAAAAGGAGCCGAAGATAATATTCCTTTCTTTTTTGAAGGATATGTAGAAGGCGTGAAGAATAAAGCCAGTCAGATGATTGTCTGATAACGATATAGCTAGGACATTGTAGATAGTCTGAACTAATTAATAGATATATACTAATTCTATTCTACCTGTATGCAGGCAGTAATGGGATTAGTATTTTTTTGTGTAGTTTCCTTACCTCTGTGAGTGATTTGCATTATCGGTTTTATTGCAATCCATAGGAAAACTTATTTTTATTTAGTTTCGATTATCGAAACTTTTTATTTAGTTAATTTCTGTTTCAGAAAATTAGAAGATTGGTTTGTGACTGTATTATGATATGCGAAATATAAAAAGCATCAATATGTTAAAAAAGACACGTTGAATCCTTAAAAAACGCACAAAAAGGACTGATTTAGCGACAATCTTATACTACCTTTACAATAAAGGAATGGATGATATTTGGAGAGTGGCGATAAGGTATAATTCATTCAAAAATTAGAAAAATACCAGCAGAATAGTAAAATCAAATATAGCTATTTTTTTCTGAGAATTCGCCCCCCCTGATATACTTAAAATTCGTTCCGAATTTGAGAAATAGAATTAAAGATATATACGAGTATAAATGTCCCAATAGTGATTATTGTAGTTTTAATAAATTTATAGCACTAGTTTAGATTTTTTTAATAGTTAAGGAAGAACCGCAAGTTTTGTGTAGTTTGTGAAGTGTGAAGCCATGTGAGCTGTGAAGTTCGCATGGTTTTGTTTTGTAGAGGGTTGTAACAACGTGCGTTGGAAATTCTCAGAAAATAGTTATCTTCATGGATTGTTAAATGTATATATAAATGAGGAGTATAATATTCATATCCTTTATTCTCGTTATTTTACTGTTTATTGGTTGTAAACAAGATAATGTGGCCGGAATATATATTGCAGATACACTGTATACGAACTGGAGTTATGCTGAAAATAAAAGATTATGTAATCTTATAGAGGGCACTTTGGATAAGGATAAAGATTCGTTGGTTAGATTAATCGACTTTAATTGTGGAGGGGGAGCTGGCTGTTATGATCTGGGGTTTGTTGTCGTGCAGATTATTTATAAACTTGGTGAACCTGCTTTCTCTGATATAGCATCAAAACTGACTGAAAGTGAAAAATCACATTTGAAAGGCTGTATCTATGCCGGATTAGAATACGGATATGATAAACCTCGTCTTTTTGATGTTGAGTTTCCTATGTTATATGAGTTATTGAAGTAAAGAATCTTAGCTATATTAATATGAAGAAGATATTGTTTGGTTTAACAGTATTATTATTGTCTCTTTTCGGACTTTACTATTTTAATGTATTACCTTTATTAGTAGATAATGATAAAGAAATCAACATTTCTGAGGATCAGATTGTAAATGATAGTATAGTGAATCCTTTAGGAGGATTAGTTACAGATAATGTTGAAATATATCTATATATAGCTGATTCCGATCTAAGTCTATTGCCTGATAAGATGCTTAAAAACAAATTGTTATATACGAATAACCCTCTTGTTATAAAAGAATTAGTTTCAAATTTTAATTTCAAATATACTCATTCTGATATGGCAACCTGTGAAAGTGTATTGTATATCTATTCAGATAAAGAGTTGATTTATAAATCGAATATTGTAATAGAATCAGATATTATCGGATTTCAAAATGAATCTTCCGGTTGGCTTCAAGCAGTTAATAAAGATCAAATAATAGAATCATTGCACAAGTTGAAACCTGTTTATTATCCTATTGTTTTCTTATAATACCTCTAATATCATTATTGAAGATTTATTGGATCGAAATTACTCCTTAAAATAACATTCCCTGCATACCGGCAGATATCCGCTATCACCGATGAGTACCACATCCTTTTTCTCACCTAAGTATAGATTCATTGTAGCTTTTCTTGCACACCGTGAGCAACACGATTTTATCTCCTCTATTACATCGGCTACCTCAAATAGCCTCTTTGAACCCAAGAAAAGATTACCGCTACTATCAGTTCTCAGCCCGTAACAAATAAGAACTAAATCTTTCTGCATACATAATCTGTTAAGCTGGTCGATATCGTTTTCCGAAAGGAATTGGCACTCGTCAATCATAATTACAGATTGGGTATCGAGATAACCAAACATTTCCAGTAGATTTGAGTTTTCAGGTATGGTTATACATTTTGTTGGAGGTATTCCCGCTCTGGTCGTGATAAAATCTCCATCTCGGGTATCGATGCTCGATTTGGCGTAAATAACGGTTTTGCCTCTTTCTTTAAGATTATATCCGGTCATCAGTAAGTGTGCCGACTTGCTGGAACCCATTGCCCCATATCTGAAAATAATTTTGCTCATATTTTTGTTGTGATCGTTAGCTTTTACTCCGGCAAAAATACAATTTTTATTTGGATTGAAAATATAAGCTTAAGATTGTATATTCTTTTTCGTATTGGTTTCTGTATTTTGATCTTTTGAGAGTATAGTATCAATATTCTGAGCTTTTTTGTCGGGATTTTGAAAAGATTACTAGCTTTGTGAAAAAATAACTCTGTTGTATAATTCATAATAACAAAGACATATGAATGAGTTTGAAGAAAACAATCGGATATTATTGGATCTCATAGACGAATGGGAGGTAAAACTACAAGCTCTTCCCGAAGTATTAATTAGTGAAAAGAAAAATAGTCAGAATAGAACAATCAGACAAATATTAGGTCATCTTGTCGATTCGGCTTCCAATAATACACATCGTGTTATTCACTTACAATATCAGGCGAGTCCATTAATTTTCCCTGATTATGCAAATCTGGGGAATAATGACAGATGGATTGCTATTCAAGACTATCAAACAGAAAATTGGAGCGATCTGATTCAACTATGGAAATATGCTAATAAGCATTTTGTCCATATTGTCCGGCATGCAAATGCAGACAAGCTGACTAATGAATGGGTTACAGCTTTGGGCACAAGAATATCTCTGAAATCTATGATTGATAATTATTTGCCGCATTTTGAATTGCATTTACGTGAAATAGATGAGCTTATAGAACGAAGATGAGGCTTAAGATAGAAAATAATGTGGATAGCTTAAGTTATTTTAATTCACTAATTAGAACATCAGAAAGAATAAAATTAGTAGGAGAATTAGATATTGAACCTTTTAAAGATTTTGATTCTGACTTTGGGTGTATATACTGGTATTTAAAATATCATTTATTAAAGGATAGCGAAATAGAATTATTGAAAGAAGATATAAAAAATGACTGTATCGATTTTTTCACGAAAGAGAATCTAAATATTATAACAATTCATATTGTTGACTTAGAAAATTATGAAATTGAATGTATTGATGGTCGATTCTATGTCAATATATATGATGATACTTTATTACCAATACTCGAAAAGCTTTAAAAATAAATCTGTTAGATGTTTTGTCTAAGGATTATGAGAAAATTATTAGCTTTTTTTAAAACAAATCAATATGGATAAAAAACATACAGGGACATGCTTGTGTGGCAAAGTTGCGTTTGAAATAACAGGTGCTTTTGAACGTTTTTTTCTTTGCCATTGCGAATATTGCCGTAAAGATACAGGCTCGGCTCACGCTGCCAATTTATTTTCTTCAACTGCCAAATTAAACTGGTTATCAGGAGAAGATAATGTAAGAACCTTTGATTTTGAATCGTCAGGACATATTAAAAGTTTTTGTCTTGATTGTGGATCTGCGCTTCCAAACATTCAGATGCAAGGAAGTTTGCTTGTTGTTCCCGCAGGCAGTCTCGATACTGATGTTCCTATTGTTCCACAAGGTCATATATTTTCATCCCACAGGGCTAATTGGGATAATGATTTACACGAAATCCGAACATTTGAAGAACTACCTCTGTGATTTAGTGAGGACTTTCAGAAAATCGTTAGCTTTATTGAAACTAATAATTGTGACAAATGAAGACCAAAATAAATATCGCATTAGCTTATATAAATGCTATTAATACGGCTAATATTGATGAATTATATATACTAATGACAGAAGACCATTTATTTATAGATGCCCACAATAATAATGTCAAAGGCAAAGAGGACATGAAACAATCATGGATAGATTATTTTATTATGTTTCCTGATTATAAAATTGAAGTCGCAGACATTCTTCAAAAACAGGATTTAGTCTGTATACTTGGATATGCAAGTGGAACGTATAAGAATCTGAAAAATAAAGAGAATAGTAACTATTGGAGGATTCCTGCTGCATGGACAGCCATTATTAGAGGTAATCAAGTAAAACAGTGGCAGGTTTATGCTGATAATATTATTGTTATGGATATAATCAATAGAGTGGATGGCAATAAATAAAATCCCCACATTTTTCAATGCAGGGATTTTTTATTGTGGAGAATATCGGACTCGAACCGATCACCTCAACACTGCCAGCGTTGCGCTCTAGCCAGATGAGCTAATTCCCCGATTGGACGCAAAGATAATACTTTTATGAATTGCGTCCAATATGTACCAAAAATATTTTACATATCCTTTTTTATCAGGCTGGCTAGGAACCCTCCCGATATAGTGCCATAGCAGCAATTTACCCAACATTCGGCCGACATGGGATATGTACCCCAGTAGCACGAAAAGTAATACCAGTAAACATATCCGGCTATAAGTCCTAACAACATCCCTGCCAGGATAGCCTTGTTATTCGATATAAAACTCAATATATGTTTCATTGCAATCTCATTTATTAAGGACGTGTCCAATAATAACTTTGTCCTGCCTGAATAGGCTCTGCCAGCATATCAGCTGTTACTTTCGGTCTCTTATCAGCAACCATAGCCTCACGTATAGCACGTGCAAACAGATTGTTAATCTTATGCCCCGGACAGTTGGCCACGATCTTACCTTTTATAAAATGACCTACTAGCGCTAGATCACCAATAATGTCAAGCAACTTGTGGCGCGCAGGTTCGTTCGGGTAGAGTAGGGGTTTGTTCATAATGTATCCCAGTTTGCTGGCATCCTTGCGTTTCACACCCATTACATCGGCCAGATGGTCGAAAGTCTCCTGCTCAATCGGCTTATCGTATATAACGATGGCGTTGTCCAAGTCTCCGCCCTTTACCAGATTGTTATTCAGCAACGGCTCTATTTCGCGTACAAATACGAATGTGCGTGCCGACGCGAAATCCCGCGTAAATTCCGACAAATCATTCATTTGAGCATCCTGTTTGCGTAGCAAAGTAGAATTGAAAGAGATGTGCGATTGTATGCTGAACGAATCGTCGGGCAGCAACAGCATCGAAGAGCCCGTTACCTTATCCACCACCTTAATCCGTTTGCGCTTGAATGTTATATATTTTCGCGGAGCAGTCTGTTGCTGAACACCCACTTCCTTTATTTTGCTTACAAACAGTATAGAGCTTCCGTCTAGTATTGGCACTTCGGGTGCATTCACATCTATAAGGCAATTATCTATTTCGCAGGCATATAAGGCAGCCAAAGCGTGCTCAACTGTGCTTACCTGCACATTGTTAGCCGACAATACGGTGCCACGTTGGGTTGCAGAAACATTTTCTGCTAGAGCGTCAATTATGGGTTGTCCGGGTACATCGGTACGTCTGATTTTGTAACCGTGGTTCTCCGGTGCAGGATTGAACGTAATACGTATATTCAATCCCGTGTGCAGCCCTTTTCCTTCCAGTGTAAAACTGTTTTTTAAAGTCCTTTGATAAACCATAACCAATCTATTTTTATATAATAATTTTATTCTTAACTGTTAATATTCAGGATGCTTGATCAAGCAGGCTCCGGCAGAATACCCTCCGCCAAATACCGATATACATACCAAGTCTCCTGACTTAAATTTGTCTTTGTTCTGCGCATATACCAGCATTGCGCTTGCCGATCCCGTATTACCTAACTCTTCTATGTTCGATAATATCTTTTCCTCCGGCATATCCAGTTGTTTAGCTACATTCTTCAATATCCGCATATTAGCCTGATGTCCGATAAAATACGTTATGTCATCGACCGAATATCCGCTCCATTCCATAATGTCTCTTGTATTCTGCGTGATGTAGGTACACGCTTGCAGGAAGACATCCTTACCATACGGCATCTGCAAACCTCTGTTTTTTGGTTCGAGAAACACACCGTTCGGTCCCTGCCCGATATGTCCCAGTCCCTGTGTCATAATATCCATTACCTGAGCCTCTTTCGGTGAATAAGCTGTGTCTGAGAAGAAATAAGCCGTAGCTCCGTCTCCCCATAGATGGCCCGACATGCAGTCGCTGTCGTCAGAATATGTTGAATTGCGGTCGGCACATATCAGTAAAGCTTTCGACGACATCTGAGAATAGAAGAATGCACGGATTATCTCCATTGCGTTTATTGCCGAAGAACAAGCCGACGATATGTGGAATACTTTGGCGTTCTCTATATTATATTCACGCTGTATATAATGACCGACAGTCGCTATTGTATCAGAAGGAGTGTATGATGCAAAAACAATCAGGTCTACCTCCTTTATATTGTAAGGCAGCTTAGGCAGGGCATTCTTTACAGCTTCCTCACACATATAATTCATCGTTTCTTTATCTGTCGCCCTCGACCGGGTTGAGATACCTGTTCGCTGAGTGATCCAATCGCTGGTGAGCCCGTTTACTTCGGTGAAGTAGTCGTTTGGAATTCTGGCCTCAGGAATGTAATGTCCGATTTGATTAATAAACATATAATAAATATTGTTTTATTGAAATTCATATCTGCTTTCCGGATGTCGCATCAGGTGCTTTTTCCAGAAGCGGTGATTGTACATATGTATCAGTTTCTGACACGATTTTTCGTCATACTCCCGTACTTTCGAATATTCTTCGCCTATCAGGTTCAGCGTATTACGACTAGCCCTCAGCCGGCGAAAACTTTTACAACTATCCAGTATATTCGGTTTCTTAAAACTCATCCGGTTGAGGTCTACCAGATAAAACCGGTAATCGTTATCAATCTTCTTGTACAAGATATTACCTGGTGAGTAATCTTTATGGAATATACCTTTCTGGTGCATTTCAGCTGTGAACAGCGTAAAAGCTTGTATCAGGTCTTTACTCTGAGCTTCAGACTGTTTGTATATTTCTTTCATTGTACCTTCTACCTGCTCATGTATAGAAACATAGTATGATTCGCAGAGTAATCCATTCCGGCTTGTTTCTATGTATGCTATAGGCGAAGGAGTACCTATTCCTCTTCTCAATACTTCTAAAGCATTCAGAAACGACCGTTCAGCCTTCGACTTCCGTATATATTTATAGGCGAACCTGTTTATGAATATCGGTCTCTTGAATGATTTAATATTTATAAGCAATCCCTGTTCCCGAAATATCTTGATCGTATTTCGCGCATCATAAATTGTTTCGCCCTGCTGTGCGAATATTTCAGGAATAGAATTTATAAAATTCGATAACCTGTTGTATTCAGGATTTATATATATTTTCATTTTACTACCCTGTTATAAATGATTTCCAGATTGTCTACAGGAACAACCCCCATTATCCGTTCTATTTCCTTCCCGTTCTTAAATACCAGTATGCTAGGTGTTCCCGATATGTCGTATCTGCTGTATTTGCCAGGATATTTTTCTATATTCAGCTTATAATAATTAACGGCCTCATTGCTTTTGTCCGATAGTTTGTTGAGGTTGTATTCCATCTTTTTGCACAAGTCGGAATCTTCCTTATATAATAGTATGAATGATATATCAGACGAAATAGCATCAGGGAATGTCTTGTCACTTATATCTATACAGTGACTGTTCTCTACCTTCGGAGGAATCGTGCCTATTTTGATATTGGCCAAGATGCTTGTCGAAACGAACATAATGGCAAACAATAGCATAAAATGCCATGTTTTGAAGCGGAAATTATTCAGCATATCCATACCCTGTATATATTTTATAGTCTTGTTGTTGTTTTTAATAAAAGTGCAATCTAAAAGAGGTTGTAGAAATCCGGTTTGATACAGATACCTACCCTGACATTCATCGTATACTTGTTGTAGTCGAGCAAACTCTCACCATAACCCTGATAAAAACGGGCAAACAGATACTGATTCGATCTTTCTGAAATCCGAAATGCTGCTGTAAGAGTCGTGTTCATATTTATGAATCCTTTTCTTGGGTTTATATCCGCCGATAACCACCACTTGTGTTTATTACTGATGTAGTTGATGGAAACGAATCCGAGTCCGCGATAATCTAAAAGATCCTTATTGTTTTCTCCATCAACATATGGAACCCACATTTCCCCCGAAAAATTGAAACGGGCGTTAAAATAGTATTTCATAGACAGACTCAGATAGTTCCAGCTTCTGGATTCATCCCCGTCACGTCCGTTCGATTCATGTTTAATCTGCGCAAATACAGCTCCGACTATTTTGTTGTTATAGAACAAATACTTACCTAATCCCAATCCCGGATTATAATTCGTATCCCTGAAGGGACTGGAGGTTGCATAAATATCCCAAAACGATCTTTGCGTATATGTCAGATATGCAAATGTTTTGAATGGAAGCACACTCTTAGTCAGCCTTTGTCTGATACTTATTTGAAAAGTGGCATCAGCAGAATTTTTGGTGATTTCCCTGTTGAGTGGCACTCCGGTTACAAAATACGTATCGCGATATACCGAGAATGAGGGCAATCTGTCCGTCATTTTTATAGCCTGTTCCTCCGTTATTTCCAGATGTCTGGGTCTGAATATATTTGGATCTTCCATCGCCTTATCATATTGCTGGCGTAAAGAATCGTCTACAAATCTTAATTCATCCTGGGCAGAAAGAAGTGTCGAAATTGCTGTAAAGAGTATGAGTAAATAATGTCTTGACATAAAAACAGCGTTGTTTAATCGAATATGAACTGGCTGATAAACCGGTCGTTTGTTAATTCATCCTTATTTTTAATATTAATGCCTATCTTATTTAAGACATTCTTCAGGTCGTTGCTTATAGAGTCAGTATATATAAGCGTTACTTTTTTCAGTGCCATCAGTAATGAGAAGTAAGATGTTTACTGTAGTATTGTTTTGAATCCCTTTACTTAAAGCCCCTTTTTGTGTAAGGATAGCGATTGTCTCTGTCATTTTGCTAATTTTTGATTTGTTATAACTGTACTTATCGTAAGTGAACAATCATTCACCCATTCAGGGCAATACTAGGGGTTTTATTATCGGTGCATTTAAATTTTTAATAGAACATTACACTTTGATGAGAGAATATAAGTAATCCATTACTTTTTTTCTTTTCTCCATATCGCGCATTATATTTACTGTAAACATTGAGTCATCCGTGTCTCTGTCCGACGATTCTTTCACACTCATGTTATTAAACAGGATACACATAATTTCGATATCAATATCATCCCGTATAGCTTTTGCTTTAATGCTGTTTTCTAAAGCATCTTTCCAATGGTCTAAAAATGCACGGTTGATTACTCCGAAGCGGACGATAAAATTTGGATAATATTTTGCCGCCTGAATTATCAGTGCCGTATAGTTTAAGAAGAAAGTATGAGTAACTCCGGCTCTGGTAAATGCATTCAAAAATACCTTTTGTTTCCGGTGTATCAGTTCTATCAGTTCGGCTACAGTGAGGTCGTTATTTATACTTTTAAGAATCTTATCGAATAACTTAAAGAAGTATTCATCTACAACAGCAATGAAAAGTTCTTCCTTATTTTTAAAATAGCGATACATCGCACCGCGCGACATATTCAATTCTTCCTGCAATACCGAGATAGAAGCACTGTCATAGCCTTTATTCATAAAAACATCAAAGGCTCTTCTTAATATGTATTCTCTGCTATATTTCATATTTAATATTAAAATGAACAATCGTTCACAATGCAAATTTGCACTTTTATATTGAACTGACATGAATAATTATGTTAAAAAATATTTCAAAAATTCATTTTTTTGAGACAATATATTTAAATGCTCATGTATAAAGGGCTAAGCGAATAATAATTTTAACTAAAACCTTACAAGTTTACCAGTCTTTAGTCTACTAGCTTGCTAGTTTAATTGGCTCTGCCGATTACTTCGTAATTGACCCTGTCGATTGCTTTGCAATTCCCACTTTTTCCCAGTACACTTGAACTCTAAGAACCAGTACACTCATCATCAATTAGCTCCGCCGATTGTTAATTCAAAGACCGCTATCATTGGCACATCGGCATATTGGCTAAACACCGTTCGGCGTTAGCCAATTAGCACATTGACATCCTATAGATAAACTTCTTTGTTCTTCTTCATCTGTTTTTCCTGCAATTCAGTGCTAATGTTTCTTCGTTTACACATTTATTCGTTAATTTGCATTGTTATTAAGATATTCATTACCTCCTCACATAGCATAAAAAGTGGCAAAAAAGAACTTTTACACAGTTTGGAATGGCGTAAAGCCCGGTGTATACGCATCATGGAATGAAGCAAAGGCTCAGGTAGACGGATATGATGGGGCTATTTATAAATCTTTTCCTACTAAAGAAGAAGCTGAAAGAGCCTTCAATGACAGCCCTTGGTTATATGTTGGGAAGAATGCCGAAAAAAAGAAGAGAACGACCGTTCACAATATACCTGAAATCATTAAAGATAGTCTGTCGGTAGACGCTGCATGTAGCGGCAATCCCGGTTTACTCGAATACAGAGGGGTATATGTGAAGACCGGTGAACAGATTTTCCATCAGGGACCTTTCGAGAAAGGAACCAATAATGTGGGAGAATTTCTTGCCCTTGTACATGGTCTGGCTTTACTTAAGCAAAAAGGATTCAATATCCCTTTGTATTCCGATAGTGCGAATGCCATAAAATGGGTAGCAGAGAAGAAATGCAAAACTAAACTGGAGCGTGTTCCCGAAAATGAATCCCTGTTCTACCTTATCGAACGGGCTGAAAAATGGCTTCGGGAAAACTCATATACCACACAAATCATAAAGTGGAAGACAAGTGAATGGGGGGAGATCCCTGCCGACTTTGGGCGAAAATAGACACAAAACATATAACCATGAGACGCATAACACCTATACTTACACCCGAATTGTTTTACTACTTCGGCAATCCTAAGCAGAAAAGAGTAGGGGAGAGTGCTGCCTATAAGATAGCTACATTCAGAGAGTTGGTAGAACATGCAGCCCGCCTGTCGTTTATGAACAAGGATTATCTGCTGTTTTATCGTGGTCAGACAACCGACTATCGGAACAAGGCAGGGGTATCGTCTTTCTATCCTACTATTTACCGTGGCGATTATCTGCCACAAGCCGGACTTACCGATCGTTTCAGTGTATTGAAGGAGAAAGGAAAACGTTTGGCAGAGCTTTTTGAAGCAAAGAAGATAGAAGGCTATAAGGAGGTTAAGAGGAGGAAAAACGTTCAGTGGAGTATTCTCCAACACTATGAAGTGTGTTCCACACCGTTTCTTGATTTTACTCATTCGCTACGAGTGGCTTCATCATTTGCTTTGTCTAACAATACAACCGATAAAGGGTTTGTATATATCTTTGCCCTTCCGTATTTGAGCAATCGTATCAGTGTAAATTCTGAGCACGATCTGGTGAATATCCGTTTGTTGAGTATTAGTCCGCCTACTGCTTTACGTCCTTACTTTCAGGAAGGCTATCTGGTGAGTACCGATGGTATAACGGATAGTTATGATACCAAGAGTGAACTGGGTTTTAATAACCGGCTGGTAGCTAAATTTGAGATACCGAACGACGTTTCTTTCTGGGGGCACGATTTTAACCGCATTCCTGATAACTTGCTCTATCCTGATAACGATCCTGTACTCGAATTATGTGAGGAGATTAAGGATTTATAATCTATTGTATCGGTGTATAGCCTGTCTGCTCTACCAGATACTGCCCTTGTGGCGATAATATCCAGTCTATGAGTCGTTGCACATTGGGGTTTTGCGTATCTGTAGTAATAGCATAAAAATCACCTGTAAAAGGATACTGTCCGCTCTTTACCGTTTCGCGTGAAGGATAAACACCATTTACTTTCAGCAGTTCTATCTGGTTGTTGCCAACCATCTCCGTTGCAAAAAACAGAAACGAATACCCAATCGCATTTTTGTAGTTTTTATAATCGGCAGTGTAATTGATAATGTCACCCATTCCGCCAGCCCTTTCACTTTCCAAAGGCTGAATCAAAGACGTATTGCCCATAATCTGTTCGAGCATTGTCTGGCTACCGCTGTTTTTTGGACGTTGATAGGCTTTTATATCGTCATTTTGTCCGCCTACATCTTTCCAGTTTGATGTTTTACCCGAATATATCTCTTTGATTTGCTGTACGGTAAGCTCTTTCACGGTATTCTCCTTATTTACAAAGAACACGAAAGCTTCGCGACCGATCGGTGTCAGCTTGAAAGTTTTTCCCGCATCAGCAGCTTGTTTTATCTGTGCATCGGATGGCTTTGCACAAAAGATGAGGTCAGCTTTTCCGCTTATCAGATTGTTGTATGCCTCCGGTGTAGTACCGCATCCCACTTCGCTCTTGTTTACCGGATATTCTTTTTCGGGATATGTTGCCTGTACAAAGGCTGCATACAGTGGATACAGAGCTGTAGCCCCGTCTATTAGCGGCAAGCTATCGGTTATTTTCAAGGTGCATGCTTCTGGTAGTTTTACCGCTTTTGTGTTTTTATCAAATGGCTCATATTCGATTAGATTTACTCCCTGATCGCTGACAGTAGGTATATTGTCGATATATCTGTTGTATTGGTAGTGGGTAAATAATGTAATGATGCAAGCAAGCATTATGCCGAGAATTGAATATCTAAGTACTTTCTTTCCTACAAGCCTGAAACTCCAAGCTATCAGCCATGCTATAAGTAAAATGGCGACAATTATTATATATGGAATATAAAACTCGCTCTGTCCACCTAATACAGAAATGATTAAGGCTACATAACCTATGATCAGTATTGCCGAAATGGCTAAGATCATTGTCACTAGTCTTGAAATCTTTACCTCCATAGTTATCGAATTTTATTTTAAATATAATTATTAATTGGATAAAAGCAAAAAGCCGCAAATATTGTATTTGCGGCTTTTTCTATATAAATGGCTATTTTCTTAGAAGTTCCATTTCAATGGCTCGAAGTATGCTTGTGGATGCAAACATGCAGGGCAAGTCTTAGGTGCAGTCTTGCTGCTGATTACATATCCGCAGTTGCGGCATTGCCAGTCGATAGCTTCGGTGCGGGTAAATACTCCGTTGCTCTGTACACGTGCAAGAAGCGCTTTATAACGATCTTCGTGCATATTTTCTACTTTACCAACCATGCGATACATTACAGCGATTTCTTTGAATCCTTCTTTTTCAGCGATGTCAGCAAACATAGGATAGTCTACAGCCCACTCTTCGTGTTCGCCGGCAGCAGCTTCGATAAGATTTTCTTCTGTTGTACCGATCTTTCCGGCAGGATACATTGCTGTAATCTCTAGCATACCACCCTCAAGGAATTTGAACATACGTTTTGCGTGTTCTTTTTCCTGATCGGCTGTTTCAAGAAAGATAGCAGCGATTTGCTCAAAGCCTTCTTTCTTAGCCTGACTAGCAAACATTGTATAACGCATACGTGCCTGAGATTCTCCGGCAAATGATTTCAACAGACTTTTTTCAGTTTCTGTTCCTTTGATACTTTTTTCCATAACTTTTTTTGATGATAGTTTAATTCTTATTGATACCAACAAAGTTAATAATTAATATCCCTTTTAAGAAATTAAAGTGAAAGGATTTTATACCTTTGTGCCCGTAAGTGGGTGTGTAATAATAGCTTTTAAATGAATAAATTAGACTTGTTCTAAATAGGAATACAGAGCGATTTGGACAATCACTTATTAATTAGTATCTTAATGTTTTTGCAGGAATATTTAAATTTTGTTAATTAGTTTTATCAGGATTATTATGAAAAAGGATATCCTTAAGGACTTCACCCCCCAACTGTTTATTTCATTAAAAACATACGATAAAGGGAAATTTATAAACGACCTGATGGCCGGCCTTATAGTAGGGATTGTGGCTCTGCCTCTGGCTCTGGCATTCGGTATAGCTTCGGGCGTTACCCCAGAGCAGGGGATAATTACAGCTATTATCGCCGGATTTATTATTTCTTTTTTGGGCGGAAGCCGTGTACAGATAGGCGGGCCTACCGGTGCTTTTATCGTTATTGTATATGGTGTAGTACAAAATCATGGGGTAAAAGGACTACTTATAGCGACCATTATAGCAGGGGTTATACTTGTCCTGCTAGGTGTATTCAAGCTGGGGAAAGTGATAAAGTTTATTCCGTATCCTATTATTGTAGGATTTACCAGTGGTATTGCTGTCACGATCTTCACTACTCAGATAGCCGATGTTTTCGGCCTTACATTTGGAGACGAGAAAGTACCGGGCGATTTCATTGGCAAGTGGATTATCTATTTTAAACATTTCGATACGATTAACTGGTGGAATACTCTTATAAGTTTTCTCAGCATATTTATTATTGTGATGACACCGCGTGTAGTTAAGAAGATACCCGGTTCGCTTGTCGCCATTGTTATTATCACTGTCATTGTCTATTTGATGAAAACGTATATGGGAATAACGGTGATAGATACTATCGGTGACCGCTTTATGATAAATGCCGAGATACCGGAGGCCGAAATACCGGTAATAGACATGGCTGCTATTCAGGATCTGCTTCCCGTAGCTATAACCATCGCTTTGCTGGGAGCAATAGAATCGTTGCTATCGGCTACGGTAGCTGATGGTGTTATCGGTGGAGAAAAGCATAATTCAAATACAGAACTGATAGCTCAGGGAGTCGCCAATATCGTAACACCTCTGTTTGGTGGTATTCCGGCTACGGGCGCTATTGCACGTACCATGACGAACATCAACAACGGCGGACGTACACCTGTGGCGGGTATTATTCATGCGGTAGTATTGTTGCTTATTTTGCTGTTGCTGATGCCTTTGGCTAAATATATTCCGATGGCATGTCTGGCGGGGGTACTTGTTATCGTAGCCTATAATATGAGTGAGTGGCGTACGTTTAAAAACCTGATGCGTAACCAGAAGTCAGATGTAGCCGTTCTGTTGATAACATTTTTCCTTACTGTGATATTCGATCTTACTATTGCTATCGAAGTGGGGCTGATACTGGCCGTTATACTGTTTATGAAGCGTATAAATGATGTAACGCACGTATCAGTAATAAAGAAAGAACTGGATTTGACCGACGAAAGTGAATATACGCAGGATGACGAGATACTGACATTGCCCGACGATGTAGAGGTATATGAAATAGACGGACCGTTCTTTTTTGGTATTGCCAACAAATTCGATGAAAGTATGCGCCAGATAGGAGATAAGTCGAAAGTCAGAATTATAAGAATGCGTAAAGTTCCGTTTATTGATTCCACAGGACTACATAATCTGGAAAGCCTTTGCAAAAAATCTAAGAATGACGGTATTCATGTGATTCTATCGGGTGTAAGACCTGACGTGCATAAGATGATAGAAACTTCTGAAATACCTGCAATGATAGGCGAAATCAATATTTGTGACAATATTAATATTGCCATAAGAAGGTCTAAGGAAATTTTGGAACAGGAAGCCGCAGGCAGTTAATTTATAGTTTAGCTATATACTCGCAAGCTTCATTCAGAGCCTGTGACATGTAGTGTCCCGAAGCAAGTCGATCACTCATTCTTGCTACATTGTTCTTCATAGTTTCATACTCTTCTCTGGTAAGAGAGGCAAGGATAGAATTGAGATTTTCCAGAGAATTTACGCAAAGTCCCAATCCGTTTTCCCTGATAAACGGAGCCATTGCTGCTTTCTCCCAGATGATGATCGGCAGTAGGCAACGGATGTAGAACGATGTTTTATGAGGGTTGTTATACAACAAGTATTCACCAGCGTTTCCGGTACATGACGATACCGAATCGCCATCCCATACAAGACCGAAATGCCCCTTAACGGTAGTGATAAACTCATCGGTAGGTATATAGCCTTTATATGTATAGTTAGATTGCTTAGGAGCGGCATCTTCCTCGAATTGACCTCCGTATATATCGAAATTGTATGAGTGAATATATTCTCCCAGCATATACAGGAAGGCGTTTTTACGGTATGGCAGAGAACCTGCATATAGCACAGTATAGGGAAGTTCGGGAATCTCTTTATTGTTTGTCTCGGTAGGAGAGAGGTAATCGAATATTTGCAGGCAACCGATCTGTGATGTAGAATTATGCTGCAAAAGCCATTGCTTCATACTCTCGTTATGGGCGATAATATAATCGGAGTGGTTGAGGCGTTTTATCTCCTGTCCTTCTGTCAGGCGTTTGCGGCGAAACGAACCCAGATCGTGAATGATGGTTATTACCTTACAGCCTCTCAGGTGAGCCATGTTGCACAAGAAGTTATAATACTTCCTCAACGGATATTGTAGCACAAGTACCCCTCCCTTTTTGATGCAGAACGGCGTTTTTACAGCCCCACGCAGGGTAGAGACAAAAGCCATTATCTTTCCTAAATGCGTAGTCTGCTTTATTCCGGCATTTTTATATCCCAGATTGGTAAGGATTACTTCTATATCACTTTTCGCTTTATTTCCGGCGCTGCCAAAGCCATTATAATTTCGGGAAAGATAATACTTGTTCATGCTCTTATTCGATATTGCTGTTTTCTTGGTTTACTTTAGGGCTGTAAATATAGACAATAAAAGTATATACCTTTTGTTTTTTATAAATAAAGAGGGGATTTCCTTTTCGGAAAATCCCCTCTTCAATATCTGTGTGTTAATCAGATTTGTTACTCTATACCGCCTCCAAGTGCTCTGTACAGATTTACAGAGGCTTGTAACTGTTCGAGTTTATCATTTACTTGTCCAAGCTCGGCTTGCAGCAGGTTCTGTTCAGCATTCAACACTTCGGTGTAGTTTGCTTCCCCTGCTTTCAGCAATAGTTTGGTATCGTCTACCGCTATAGCTAGCGCATCTACCTGTTTGCTACGGTCTTCATTCTTACGAAGTGAAGAATCATACGTATACATGATGTCTGATACTTCCTGACTTGCTTTCAAAACTGTTTGCTCGAATGTAAGCAAAGCTTCTTCCTGTTGAGCTTTAGCCACTTTCAACTGTCCTCTCAACTGGTTACCTGCAAAAATAGGTTGAGTCAGTCCTCCTACTATATTAGCAAGAATATTAGTCGGCTTGAAGAATTGCGACAATGTGTTGGATGCAAAGCCAACAGATGAAGAAGATCCGAGTGTTAATGATGGATACAATGATTTCTGTGCTACTTTTGTCATTTCAAAAGCGTATCTGAAACCCATTTCAGCTTGTAACACATCGGGACGTCTTGACAACATCTGAGCCGGAATACCATGTTCCAATTCGCTAGGAACAGCCTGTTCCATCAGAGTCGTTCTGGCAATAGAACCCGGTTTGCGTCCTACCAGAATACTCAGGGAGTTTTCCAGTTGTCTGATTTGGCTTTCAAGGCCGGGCACACTAACCAGAGTACTACGTAATAATGCCTCACTCTGTTTTACTCCGGCACGATTGAGTAGCCCTGCCTGCATCATAGCATCCATTGTAGTGGTGCTTTCCTGCAGCAATTCTATTGTACGCAGTGTAATGATCAACTGCTCATCCAGTGCAAGCAAAGAGTAATAAGTAGTAGCTATATTGGCAACCAAAGATGTCTGTATCAGGTTGCGATACGCGTAAGAACTTACCACGTTTGCATATTGAGCTTTAGCTTTGCTATTGAGTTTTCCCCATATATCGGCTTCCCATTGCACAGCAAATCCTAGTGCCCATTGGTCTCCGCCGTTATAGCCCAATACTCTTTCTTTGCCACCGGGTCCCTGACTTATCTGTGTATGGGTAGCTTGAGCACCCAGTGCTACAGTAGGGAAATATGCCGATTTGGCTACATATAGTCCGGCTTCGGCCTGTTGGATACGTGTATATGCAATACGCAGGTCGTAGTTGTTGGCCAAACCTTCATCTATCAATGCCTGAAGGGCGGGATCGCTGAAATATTCTCTCCATGGAATATTTGCAATAGTTGTTGTATCTGTCGGATTCTCTCCCCTGAACATGTCCTGAGTGTCTACCTCTGGTGCTTTATATTTTGAATTCAGGACTCCGCAGGAGGTGAGTCCCATTGAGAGTACTACTCCCAACAGAATCACACCTTTTGTATATTTTCTTATCATAATCATTTTCCTTGTTTGTTTATAAACTCGTCGTTAGAGTTTATCATACCTGATTTACTTATTTTATCCTGAAGTGACTGGAATATGATGTAGAGTGACGGAATGACCAGTACTCCTATCATTGTTCCTATAAACATACCACCGATGGCACTGATACCGATAGAGCGGTTACCGATAGCTCCGGCTCCACTTGCTATAAATAGCGGGAACAATCCGGCGATGAAAGCAAATGATGTCATCAAGATCGGACGAAGACGGGCTACAGCTCCGTTTACGGCGGCTTCTACGATACTCATACCCTGCTGACGGCGTTGCAATGCGTATTCCACAATCAGAATGGCATTTTTCGCCAATAGCCCGATGAGCATGACCATCGATATCTGGACATAAATATTGTTTACGATACCCTGCGATATACCGAATATCATCAGGAAGATGAATACTCCCGCCAAACCTACAGGCAGAGAGAATAATACAGCCAGTGGTATGATATAACTTTCGTACAAGGCACATAACAACAGGTAAACGAAGATAAGACAGATACCGAAAATGAGTACGGTCTGACTTCCGGCTCCGGCTTCCTCACGTGTCATACCTCCATATTCGTAGGTATATCCGTCAGGGAAGATTGTTTTGTCCTGATACATTTCATCAATAACTTTCAGAACGTCTCCTGTACTTTTACCTTCCAGCATGTTCGGTATAATGGTTACGTCCATAGACGAATACATATTGAAACGACTTAACGTAGGAGGCGCACTAATGTCGGTTACGTGGATGAACTCAGTAATAGGAGCCATGTCACCACTTGCAGTCCGTACAAACAATCCATTCAGGTCTTCGAGCTTACTTCTGTATTCAGGAGCAGCTTGTACCATTACACGGAACTGTTTTCCATACAGGTTGAAGGTAGATATGTATGAACTACCTACATATACCTGAAGACTGTTCATTACCTCAGACAGAGTAAGTCCGGCAGCTTTGATCTTCGGTATATCAGCACTGATTTCTTTTTGAGGGAAACCAGGGTTGAAGTTGGTCATAGCCATCATCACTTCCTCTCGTTGCTGCAATTTGGAAATAAAGTTAGTCGTAATTTCATAGAACTTATTGATATCACCACCCATGCGGTCTTGTAACTCCATTTCAACTCCGGCACCAAGTCCGAATCCCTGAAGGGTAGGAGTAGCAACATAGAAGAATGTAGCATCTTTGATATGTGATGTTTTATCTTTTAGTAATGCAGTTACTTCATTGGTCGAAAGTTTACGTTGATTCCATGGTTCCATTTTTACGATTATGGTACCATACGAGCTACCCATACCTGCCATGAAGTTTACCCCTGTAATGTTAGTTACAGATTGTACACCTTCTATTTCCTGAGCTATTTTTACAACCTGCATCACCATTGAGTCCGATCTTTCCAGAGATGCTCCGGCCGGAAGTGTAACGAATCCGATTACGCCACCACTATCCTCATTCGGTACGAAACCGGTAGGTATAAATTTCATCAGCCCAAACAATATAACAGAAGCTACAGCTATGATGGCAACCGTAATCCAGCGGTGTCCTCTTTTTCCTAAGAATTGCAGACTCTTTTTATATTTTTGTGTAGCGCTGTTGAACATGATGTTGAAGTTGTGGTAAAAGCGTTGCATAAAGCTTTTTTTCTTTCCATGTTCTTCATCATGTGGTTTCAGAAATAGGGCACAAAGCGCCGGACTCAGCGTCAAGGCATTGACAGCCGATATCAGGATGGCTATAGCCAGTGTAAGACCGAACTGCTTGAAGAAGATACCACTCGTTCCTCCGATAAAGCTGACCGGAATAAACACGGCTGACATAACCAATGTAATGGATACAATGGCCGGTGCAATTTCACCCATAGCCGTCAAAGTAGCTTGTTTCGGGTCTTTCTCTCCCGCATCGAGCTGTGCATGGACGGCCTCGACGACGACTATGGCGTCGTCCACCACAATACCAATCGCAAGTACGAGGGCAAACAGAGTCAATAGGTTAATAGAGAAACCGAATATCTGTAAGAAGAAGAATGTACCCACAATGGCCACCGGTACGGCAATAGCCGGAATGATGGTAGACCTGATATCTTGCAGAAACACGAATACAACGATAAATACGAGTACGAATGCTTCTAGTAGAGTGTGTATTACTTTTTCGATAGAGGCATCGAGGAACTCACTGGAGTCCATAATATAATTGATCTTGATACCTTTAGGGAATTCTTTCTCTGCGTCGGTCAATACGGTTTTCAGGTTGTTGATAACTTCCTGTGCATTAGATCCTGCGGTCTGGTTGATCTGGATAAATACGGACTGGTCCATATTTGTTTGTGAAACAACACTATAGTTCAATGATCCTAGCTCTACGTCTGCAACATCTTTTACCCTTAATATTTGCCCGTTCTGAGAGCGGACAATAATGTTACCAAACTCTTCGGCAGTTTTCAGTTTTCCTGTAAATCTCATTGTATATTGGAAAGACTGGTCACTGTTGGCTCCTAATTCACCCGGTGCAGCTTCGATATTCTGATCTTGCAATGCACCTATAATTTCCTGAGGCGCAATCTTATAAGAGGCCATTATGTCCGGTTTCAGCCATACACGCATCGAGTAGTCTTTCGCACCGAAAACGCTGGCATTACCAACCCCGTATACACGTTTGATCTGTGGGAGGATATTGATATTGGCATAGTTCTGTATGAACTCTCCGTCGTAGTCAGGATTATTTGTCGATAAAGTCAACCCTAACAGTGTACTATTCTGCTGTTTTTGTACAGTTACCCCAACTTGTGTTACTTCAGTTGGTAACAGAGGGGTGGCACGTGCAACAAGGTTTTGTACGTTTACGGCTGCAATATCTGGGTTTACCCCTTGTTTGAAGAATATTCTGATTTGAGCATTACCATTGCTGGCCGATGAAGTCATATACGTCATACCCTCTACCCCGTTTATCTGTTCTTCGAGAGGGATTACCACACTATTCATTACCACATCGGCATTTGCCCCTGTGTAATATGCTTGTACCTGCACTGTAGGCGGCGCAATATCCGGATACTGTTCTACCGGTAGTGTAGCCAGACCAATTATACCCAGCACCACAATGATGATGGAGATAACGGTGGATAATACAGGTCTTTCTATAAATGTTTTTAACATTGTAATCTTTTTTTATTATTTGTTTTCCGGATTTATTTTTCTACGATGATTTTCTTACCATCAGCCATTGTAACCATTCCTTCTGTGATGATGCGATCTCCGGCTTTAAGTCCGTCTGTTACAACATAACTTTTTCCGTCAGGAGTTGCAATAACTGAGATCAATGTTTGCACAGCTATAGTATCACCCTGTGTTTTATATGCCAGATATTTGTTCTGTTGTGTTTTAGTAGCATCCTGAGGAATTACGATTGCATTTTCCAGATGTCTCGGAATAGATACATTTCCACTAAAACCACTACGCAATATACCTTGTGCATTCGGAAACTCGGCACGCAAATTTACAGTACCGGTGCTTACGTTAACCTGTCCGGTAATAGTCTTGATCTTTCCTTTTTCAGGATATATTGTTCCATCGGCCATTTTCAGAGTAACATCCGGCATGTTTTTAATTTTTTCTGCCTGAGTTTTGCCTTCCAGTCCGCTCAACAGGTTTACAAATTCCTTTTCATTGATAGAGAAATAAGCAAATACATTATTGATACTGGATACGGTAGTCAGTGTGTTAGCTGAGTTTACCAAGCTTCCCTGACGGAAGTCGATAGCACCTACTACACCGTTGACAGGGCTGGTTACATTTGTCCAGCTTTTTGTTGCTCTTGCATTTGTCAGCTGAGCATTTGCCTGATCTAGTGTAGCTTTTGCAGCCAGCAAAGCATTCTGATATGTCGATAGTTGTGTAACACTCACAATGTTTTTGTCAGCCAACGGTTTAATTCTGTCCACATTTAGTTGAGCAGTTTCCACTTGTGCTTCTGCGCTTTTTACAGTTGCCAGAGCAGTAGTTACAGCCTGATCGGCTGATGGCGAATTTATTCTGAACAGAGTTTGTCCTTTAGTAACGACAGCTCCTTCGTCCACTAGTATTGCATCGATAAATCCGTCGATACGTGGTCTTATTTCTATATCTTCCTGACCCTTGATAGTGGCAGGATATACTGTTTCCAGTTCGATTGACTGTTCTGCTAAGACAGTCGTTTTATATGCCTGAGGTCCTTCATCACCTCCTCCAAATGGGTTGGAGTTCTTGCCACCACCGCAAGATACCATGATTAATAGAGTCATTGCTCCAAAAACAATCTTCTTCACGTTCATACCTAATAAAATTTTATTTAATTGTTGTTGTTTAGTTTAGTTAGCCTGTCCATCTCCTGTAAGAGAATCTGGAGTTGTTGTTTTAATAGTTCTTTATCTATATTCTCAAATAATAGATCTTGCCCCTCTTTTACTTTTGTTATCGCTTTTGCAAAGAGTTCCGAGCCGTCAGTCGTCAGTTCCACTATGCGGGCTCTTGTATCGGTCGTACTTTCGCGCCGGCTGATCAGTCCTTTTTTCTGCAGGTTTCTCAATACTGTAGATGTAGTCATCGGGTCTATTTCTGTCTCCTGCGATAATGCTATCTGCGTAGCTTCTATATTGTGACTCGACATATGACAGATAGCTCCAAGTAATTCCAACTGTGCAGTTGTAAGGCCAAATTCATCAAGCAACTTGTGTTTGCCCCGTTGCCAGTACTTAGTGACCCTCCATATAAGATATCCTATATCGTCATTTGGGTTGCCTAGTTTTTTACATTTTTCGTCCATTTAATAAATATTTAAATCGGGGGCAAATATAATAAGTGCACTTATAATAAGTGGAAGATATCTTCATTTAAAATTATTTCCTTAACATTTTTTATATGAATAAATGAACATTCGTTCACTTTCTTCACACTTCTTCAATGTCAAAATGTTTTTGTTGTGGTTTTTGAGTTATTAAAATTATAAATCAGTTCGGGCAATCTTTTGCTTAATAAGAATAAGCAATTAGTTTTTAGATAACATATTTTTCCTTTATTATGTTCACGATTATTTATAAGAATGAGTAACCTGTTCTTTTCTATATGCACCGCCGTATAGAGGTTCATAATTTCCATGCTGTCGCAGGGGCATTGTACTTCAGTCCGCATTTTGCTCCCTGCATTATACCGTATATCTGTTATAGATAACATACCTAATGAGGATAAGAGTGTAGAATGAGTGTTCATTCTTGAAAAAATTCATGCAAAGGAACGACTTTTTTTGTGAATTATGGCTTTTTTTATAAAAAAATAAGCCGGATAAATTGATTATCCGGCTAAGTTATTTATAACGTTGGAGTTGTTAAATTCCTAAATCTTTACATACTTGTTCTATTTTTTTGTCGGCTGCAGCATCTACTGCGTCAAACTCAGCTCTTGATTTGAGCTTACTGTGTACTTCGATATAGAACTTGATTTTGGGTTCTGTACCTGAAGGACGAATCGAAACCTTAGTCTTATCTTCGGTCATGTATTGCAGTACGTTGGATGTTGTCGGCATTTCGAGTGTATACTCTTCATTCAGTTCCAGATCGTTTGCTTTCAAAGTGACGAAGTCTTTGATGAGGGTAACTTTAGAACCGGCTATTTCTTTGATCGGATTCTCTCTGTAGTTCTTCATCATGGCTTCTATCTCTTCTGCACCTGTGCGTCCTTCTTTTACTACAGATATGCCCTTTTCTTTCGAGAAACCGTATTCCACATATATATCCTGTAGTAATTCGTACAACGTCTTACCATTGTCTTTAGCCCATGCAGCGATCTCTCCGAAGAGTATTGCGGCCGAAACAGAGTCTTTGTCGCGTACAAAGTCTTCGGCAAGAAATCCGTAGCTTTCTTCACCTCCGCCTATATATTTACGCTTACCTTCAAGATCACGCATTACAGAGGCAATCCATTTAAAGCCTGTGTAGCATTCAAACATCTCTACACCATTCTTTTCCGATACGGTTTGTACAAGAGCACTGGTAACGATGGTACGTACAGTGTATTCTTTACCGGTGAGTTGTCCCAATTCTTTTTTGCGGGTAATGATATAATAGATCAGCATCAGCATGGTCTGGTTACCATTCAGTAGGATAAAGTCGCCTTTATCGTTACGGATAGCAGCTCCAAAGCGGTCGGCGTCAGGATCGGTAGCAAATACAAGTTCAGCATTTGTCTCTTCTCCTTTTTTTACCGCCATTGCCATAGCAGCAGGATCTTCCGGATTAGGAGATACTACAGTAGGGAAATCGCCACTCAATATATCCTGTTCAGGAACATTGATAATATTGGTAAATCCGCAGGCCTTCATTGCTTTCGGTATAATGGTGAGTCCTGTACCATGCAGCGGAGTATATACAATTCCGATACCTCCGTGTTTTTTCACAGAGTCAGAAGATAGCATAATTGTTTTTAGGTCAGCAATGTAGGCATCGTCCATGTCTTTTTTCAGAACCTCGATCAAATCCTTATTACCTTTAAATTTGATATTCTCTACATTTACACGGTTTACTTCTGCAATTATATTTTTATCGTGCGGAGGAGTTACCTGTGCGCCATCATCCCAGTAAGCTTTATAGCCGTTATATACTTTAGGGTTGTGCGAAGCAGTGATCATAATACCGCTTTGGGCTCCCAATTTACGGATAGCATAGGAAACCTCAGGGGTAGGGCGCAAATCTTCGAAAAGATAGGCTTTAATACCGTTTGCAGATAATATCTCGGCAGAAATCTCTGCATATTTGCGGCTATTGTTGCGGCAATCGTGTCCGATAACCACCTTTATCTGCTTAAGAGATGAAAATTCTTTCAACAGGTAGTTTGACAAACCTTGTGTAGCACCACCTATAGTATATATATTGACGCGGTTGGTGCCTACGCCCATAATGCCGCGAAGGCCTCCAGTACCAAACTCGAGATCTTTATAAAAAGCTTCTATCAATTCTGTTTTATCCTCTTTGTCTAATAGTGCCTGTACTTCTTTCCTTGTGTCGGCATCGTATTTGTCAGACAACCATGTCTTGGCCTTAGCTGTTACTTGCAATAGCAAATCATTGTTTTCCATGCTTCTCTTTGTTTTTATTTTAGTTTCTTATGTAGTATCAAAATCAAAATGCAAGTAACAAAAATAATAAAATTTTGCCTTTGTCGGGTTAAGTAAAGGGATAAAATATGGGAAAAGATAATGCAATCGTTTTCTTTGCATTATCTTCCCACAAAATTTATTTGGTTGGGGAGACGGATTAACTTACACTATATTTTATCTGGTCGAACAGGAACGGGAATATACTATCGTTTACACCATGTTCTTTCAGTGTGTCTTTGTCAGCATCGAAGAGCAACTCAAATAGTTCAAAATCATTTGTTTTGTATATGATTTGCTTATAATATTCGATAGCTTCCTTTTTGTTGCCCATGCAAAGTTCTACATGCCCGGCGTTCAGATAGTCGTGTTCGGTAGGCTTACCTGCCAGTATTTGCTTGTAGTATTTTTGCGATACATCATATTTACGCAGCAGGAATGCAGTCCAAGCAAGAGGACGCTGTGCCTTAGTTCCTTTTGCATCCAGCAGTTCTACTTTGAAGTAGGTATTGAGAGCTTCCGCATAGTTCCCCATTTCCAGATAACAGTGCCCGATATTCAGTTCGGTACTGATATTATCCGGATTCAGTTTTGAAGCCTTTTTATAGTAGTCCAGTGACAGGTCGGGCTTTTTCAGGCTACGATATAGTTGTGCAATCCGTTTGATGATCCATGAATTGTTCGGTCTTAGAAAATCAGCTTTCAGGTAAGCATCCAAAGCACCTTCCTGATCGCTAAGCATTTGCTTGCAATAACCGATTTTTTGCCACAGGTCGTCATTGCGGTCATCCAATGCAGCCAGCCGTTGAAAAATGTCCAGAGCCTCGCTGAAATTGTTTTTATCGAAGCAATAATGCGCTATTTTCTTCATACTCTCTATATCCGATATGAGCGGTGCTATCGATTTCTTTTCGTAAAAATTCAAGCTCAATTTAAATATATCGAAAAAGCTGCTACGATACGGATTCAGTTTGAAGAAACGGTACAGATCCTGTATATATTGGTTGGAAACCACTTCATCATCAATAGTCGGATTCAGTGCCTGTGCCTCTTTTTGCAGCTGCTTTATCTCTTCCGATTCGGCGCCCATGCGCCCCATCATCATTTCGCGTTGCGACTGTGATATCTGTGCAAGGCTGAGGCAGAATGAATATTTATCAGAGTTACACATGTGTCCCGAGTCGAGTACAGCGGTTTTTAACAAATTATTCTTGTTGTCGTCAGGAAAAAGCATGGCTATTTCGGAATATAACGGATCGAAGGGTAGGAACCAGTTTCCCATTTCAGAGAAGAAAGGAAAGCTTTTTAGTCCCGAGAATGTAGAGTGGAATACGTCCGCACCTTCCATCTGCAGGTTGGAATATTCCTGTAGCTTTTTGCCCAGTCCCGATTCTTCCAGTTCCTTCTGCCATTCGGGGTTTTTTTCTGAGAAATCAGAATCACCCATTAGTTCTTCCATGTTGAGCTTTCTTCCTGCCAGATTGTTGAACTTCATCATTTCGGGCAGAATTTCTTCTCTTATTTTTTTGCTGATCTGTTCGGTTTCACGCGAGCGTATCAGTTGTATAATAATACGTAGAACGGCTTTTTTGAATTGCAGATTTTCTGACATTATATCCAGTTGGCTTTGTAGTTCGGGATATAACGACCAGCGTATGTCGTACATTTGCATGACAACTACCAGCCCTACAATAGCTCTTTCGCGCAACTGTATATTGTCGGACGAGGCAGCCTGCATCAACACTTGTACCTTACGGGCATCGAAGCGGTGAAACAGATTTAATGTGATAGCCGAAATAAACAGGCATTTCTCACGCACAGGAAGTTCTGCATTATTAACGAAAGACAGGTAGGTTTGGAACTCCTTTTCATCAGCTCGCGAAGACACAAATATAGTATTGAATATATCGGAACCAATACGTTCGCGTCGTATAGCGAGCTCTTGTTTCCGGTTTTTCTTCTCATCACCTTCTTCCAGTAAGTCGACTAATGATAGTGAATCTACAATATCTTTCAGTTGATTGGGATAATCGGTCAAAGAGTTGTTCCTCAGTGAATTTATCCGGTACTTTTCGTAGAAGATATTTGTAGATTCTATTCTCAATAGCTCTTCGGAGGCATCATCAGTCAGTTCGTATAGTGAACGAAGCAAATTTTTATATACATTCTCTCTTTCGGGATCTTCCACACCTTCAAAGAGATAATGAAGCATATATTTGTAATTAGTTTCGAGTTCGCTCAGCGTTTCCGATATTTTCCAGTCTTGTGTGCTGACAGTCAGTTTTGCTAATGATTCAAAAGCATTTTTTAACTGCCTTTTTGACAGGTTGAGTAATATGTCCTTCTTAAGTGATATTATATCCCGACTGTTCATTTTTTCTTTTTCCTGTTAATTTCTACCTAAATTTTCTAGTTCGTCAATACCAGTGTAGAAGGCGCATCTTTCATCAGTTTCGGATTCCTGTCTTCCAGTTCTATCCAGCTGTTCAGGCTGATCATTATCAGATCCTGTTTTCTCAGTATATCACTGTCTACCGGAATGTTATTGTTCCAAAGCTGGAAGAGATAAGGATTTATGGCCTTAATCTCCCGTACCGATTTTATAAATTCCATCGAAGTATCCATTAGTCCTATGGCATCCCACAGTGTGATCCTTACGTACGAATTTTCAGCAAGACGCTGCATGAAGTCTCCTACGAAGATATCGTCTTCGTCGAGCACCGGAACAAAAATATTCCGTATGCTTACTAATCCTTTATCAATAAATATGCCAACTTGCATATCACTTTTGGAAACTATGGTACGGGTACTTTCGTCAAGAGGTGCCATCAACATACGGCTCCACTTTTTCTGATTGCCGAATTTTGTCAGGAAATAGTTCGGTATATGTATCAATCTGTTCGAGAATCCGAGAAATCGCCCGAAAACATTATCTGAAAAGAATGAATCTTTATATCCTATCAGTAGTAGATCGTAATCACCCTTGTTCGCTATTTTTACAACTCCGGTACTTACATCTCCTACTACCTTAAACATGGGGACAAAGTTTTGCTGCCGGCTATGGGCCTCCTCCCATACGGGTTTGAAGATATCTTCTTCCGCTTCTTCTATTCCGTACTGGTAGAGTAAGTTACCCTCTGATGGGTGAAGCATTGTAAGCTCGGAACTTGTTTGTTTTTTCCGTATGAAACTGTTGGCAACGAACAGCAGTTTACGTCCCATTTCCGAATTTTCAAATGAAACGAGTATTTTATATTTTTTCTCCTCCTTGATTTCCTGTGCTTTATGTTTCCTCTTGAATACCTTGTCGATAAGGTTGAGTAACGGAGAGGTCATAAATGTAGTAGTCAATGCCATAACTACCATCATAGCAAAGACTTCCGGTGTGAGTATTCCCAGATCGAGCCCAATATTGAGTACCACCAGTTCCATCAGTCCTCTGGTGTTCATCAATGCACCTATTGTAAGACTGTCTTTCCAGCTGTTGCCGACAAACCGTGCAGCTAGTGCACTTCCCATTGACTTACCCACAATAGCAAGGAGTACAATCGCACCGCAAATCATCCACAATCCCGGCTCATTCAGCAATCCGATATGGGTGCGCAGTCCTGTGTATACAAAGAACAACGGCAGTAGAAGTACCAAAGATACATCCTCTATTTTTTCGGTGAACAGATTTCTGAAATTAACATTCGGAGGCATGATCACACCTGCCAGAAAAGCTCCGAACAGGGCATGTATCCCGATCACCTCGGTAGCATATGACGAAAGGAATAAAATAAGGAAGAATATACCGATAGCCGAACGGCTTATAACCCTGTTGGACGATTGCATATCGGCAATCCGCTTCAGGAACGGACGTACCACCTTGAACATGAAGATGACATATATAACGGCAAGCAGGATAATGAATAAAGAACTGGCAAACGATCCGGCTTTAACGATAGCTATTACCGCAGCCAACAGACACCATGCCGTAATATCGTCTATGGCGGCACAGGTTATGATAGTAGCGCCCAGAGGTGTTTTATTGATCTCTTTCTCGTGTATTATACGTGCCATCACAGGGAATGCGGCAATACTCATTGCTATCCCCATAAACAGCGCAAAAGGAAGAAAAACAGTGGTTTCGTGGGTGAATTTTCCGAACAGGTAATAGGCTATTGCTACACCCAATGCAAAACATACGGCAATACTAGTATGGCTTATCAGCAGGGCGTCATTGGCCTTGTTTTTTATCGTTTTCAGATTCAGCTCCATACCCACAATGAACATGAACAGAACGAGTCCTATCTGACTGAGAAAACGTATGGTATCTAGGGAGGATTCGGGAAAGAGAAACTGGGATACCTGCGGAAAATATAACCCAAGCAGGGAGGGGCCAAGCACCACTCCGGCAAGTATTTCGCCTACAACGGTAGGTTGCCCTATTTTCTGGCATATCCACCCGAAAATCCTTACTGCAAGCAGAATAACGACTATTTGCAGGAGCAGGATAGCCATCGGAGCGGCCAGATCGTCAGTAAGGTGGCGTAAAAAGTCTTTCCATGCTGTACTTTTAGGAGCTAATCCGTATACATTCAGTTGAGCCTCCAGATTTAGCCTGCCAAGTCTTAGCATCAGGTAAACCAATGCTACGAAGATGCCGATTATAGAAATATAGAATATTAGATTTTTATATTTTTTCATCAAATTCAATCCGCCATTTATGCCCTATACTTAGCTTTTTGCTGCAAAGATACAATTTTAATATGACAATCCGATACGAGGATATATAAGTTAAATCGTGTATATTTGGACTAAAAATAGCTTGGAGATATTACATTTGAATAGAAAAATGATATTTGTCAATTAAGAATTGGTATTTTTGCAAAAATCTGAATTTATATGATACTAAACGCTCTGAAATATACCCGTTATGCAGGGGAACCGCGCGAATGGCATATTATAGGCACGGGAAACACATACGCTTACTTCGATAATATTAATCTGTTGGTAGGCAAGAATGCTTCCGGCAAAAGCCGCACACTGAATGTTATCCGTGAGATAGCTAATCTGTTATCGGGGAAAATAGATCTGAAAAATGCAGTCAGTCCTTCCGAAAATTTTGAAGTCCTCTTTACAGAAAAAGATATCAGATACAGATATATTCTCGAATTTAAAGACCGGAAAGTCTCTAATGAGATATTATCCATGAATGATAAAACCTTATTGGATCGAAACAAAAATATATTAGTGAACGCTAATGGACAAAATACCCTTTTTGAGGTAGAAGATCACCGGCTGGTAATATGTGCGCAAGATGCAGAGCGAAAACCGTATTTCAGAGAGTTTATCAAGTGGGGACTGTCGCTTAGAAACTATCTGTTTGCCAATCAGTTTGAGAAAAATAAGCAGGTAAAAGACTATACACGTATAGATGGAGGAGATCCGGGCATCGAGGGTACTGAAGTTCTTATTTACACCTTCTACAGAGGTCGCGAAACGTATGGTGAAAGCTTCGTCAAAGACATTATGACAGGTATGCGCGATCTGGGGTATTCCGTGACTGGTATTGATATTCTGGAAAAGAATGGCCTGTACGGAATCTGTGTCGAAGAAGAAGGGGAATATATGGTAACACAGCACGATATGTCGCAAGGGATGTTTCGCTCACTGGCATTACTGATAATGTTGAGTTATGCACGCCTGAGTGATTTTTCGCTATGTATGCTTATCGACGATATGGGGGAGGGGCTGGATTTCGATACTTCCCGAAAAATGATGGATATCGTTATCAGAAGAATTGATAATTCCAATCTGCAATTCTTTATGACGACTAACGACCGATATGTGATGAATCAGATTCCGTTAAAGTACTGGACAGTAATAGACAGGGCGGAATCGTCGCGGTCGGTATACTACAATCATATAAATGCTAAAGATAACTTTGAAGACTTCAAATATACAGGGCTTAATAATTTTGATTTCCTGACTACCGATTTTTATAAAAATGGTTTTGGTTCAATAGATGAAGAAGATAACGATTGATGAAACGAATTGCCTTTTTTGTTGAGGGACAGACCGAGCAGATTTTTATAAATCGCCTGATCAAAGAAATACTCGGGACTCAGTCTATAAATATTATTCAGAAACAGTTTCGTGGAGGGACGAATATCCCCAAGCAGGAAATTGTAAGGAATATGTCATTCTCGCGTAATCCTAAATTTGAGGTGCTTATCTTCGATTGTGGAGCCGACAACAGAGTGAAGTCGGAAATTATGGATAATATAATCAACTTACGGGAGAAGGGTTATGAAAAGATTGTCGGTGTGCGAGACCTTTATCCTATTCCGGTTGCAGATCTGGAGAGATTGGAAAAGGGCCTTCGGTATCTGCCTCATAAATTTAAGAAAGAAGCGCCTTATTTCGATATAATTATAGCTATCCATGAGATTGAAGCATGGTTTATGGCTGAGACACGTCATTTTCAGAAAGTGGATAAGCGTCTCGCCAGTGGTAAATTTATAAAGGAAAGGTTAGGCTTCGATCCTTATTCGATCGATCCCGAATCGAGAGTTCATCCGGCAAAAGACCTTGATAATATCTATAGGCTGGTCGGTAAATCATATACTAAAAAGTATCATGCAACTGCACGCGTCGTCAATAAGCTGGATTTTAACCATATCCGAAATCAGTTGCGGTACGATATAGACTCATTAGATAGATTAATGGGTGTAATTGAAGGGGTTAGGGGGAGCTCTAAAAAGTAACCTTACTTTATAAGCTCTTTAACTATTCGTATCACTTCAGGAACGGCAGCTTCTACTTTCGGTGTCAGCTCCATACCCACTTCGCTGATATCTTCAACAGATATCACGATCAGATCTATCTGAGGCATTGTTTCGGTCAATTCCATGATAGACATCATATCCCGTAATCCTATTTCGTGGGCGCTCATCAATGGCGGAAACTCCGACGAATACTTTGGCCTTAACACACGAACAGTTCCGGGTGGATTCTTGTCTAGTGTAGCATCTATCATTATAATGCGGTCGTACTCTTCTATCCAACTGATGAGGTGAAACCCTCCGGTTCCACCATCCATAAGATGGACACCGGAGGGTAAATTTTCTTGTTCCAGTGCGCGAATCACATGGATTCCCACACCTTCGTCTTTCAGTAATAAATTTCCTACGCCAAGTATCAGTGTATTCATTCTTCCACAGCAATTTTAGTTGCTCTTTGTTGTTCTGTTTTCTTTGCTCTTTCTTCGGCTTCGGCCTTCTCCTCAGCTTCGGCTACTTCCTCTTCCACAAACTTCCATCCGCCTATCATCGACGAAGTCACACCACGCCGTTCGATATAATCGTGATAGAATACAAGGTATATATGACCTATGGCAAATAGAATAAAGAACCACATGGCATAATGGTGGATATGGCGTACCACCAGATCGCCTCCCATAAGCGGCACTATCCATCCGAAAAGTTTCGGCAATGCTGCCTTGCTCATTTGTGCATAGAGCCCGAATCCGGTAATACACTGTATCATAAATGCCAGAAACATGATGAAGTAAGTACAACTGGCAACCTGATTGTGTCCGATGCTGTCTACAGGCTTATTCTTTATCATGAATACGTCGACTTTTATAACTTCTATGAGCTCTTTCCATTGCGATTTCTTCAACGGAATGAAGTTTTTCCAGTTGGCATACTTATTTCCTACAAATCCCCAGTAAATGCGGAACATGAAATTGAAGAAGAATACAAATGCCGTAACAAAGTGGATAAAGCGCACCGTACCGAACCAATATCTGAAAGTGGCTTCTGTCTCACTCATCAGCGATGGCGGATCGGCAATAAGGAATCCGGTGATACACAGGATAACGATACATAATGCGTTTACCCAGTGATAAAAGCGTACAGGGAGTTCCCAAACATATACTTCTCTTAGTTTTTCTCTACGACTTCTCATAGTTGAATCTGTTTAGAATGTATCCATTTGATGTACATAGTCCCCGTCTTCATCGTACAGGTGTACTGCACAGGCCAGACATGGGTCGAAAGAGTGTATAGTGCGTAATATTTCCAACGGCAATTTAGGATCGTGAACAGGAGTACCGATCAGTGAAGATTCGTAAGCCGATAACTGGCCTTTTTCGTCACGAGGCGAAGCATTCCATGTTGTAGGCACTACCATCTGATAATTTTTTATACGGCTGTTTTCTATTATGGCAAAGTGAGACAAAGCACCGCGTGGAGCTTCGGTTAGTCCTACACCTTTTGCCTCTTTAGGCCACGAACTTTCTTCCCATTTCTCATTGTTTACCATACGATGATCGCCACCCTTTAAGTTAGCTATTAGCTGATCGTAACATTCGAGTGCCCAGTCGGCATTCAGCTTCGATTCCAGTGCACGGGCAGCAGTTCTTCCCAGTGTAGAGAACAATGCTTCGGCAGGCAGGTCGAGAGCTTTTAGTGTATCGTCTATCAGCGATTTTTGCGGCTCTTTTCCGGCAGCATAAGCAACGAGCATTCTAGCTAACGGGCCTACTTCCATCGGTTTTTCTTTCCAGCGCGGAGTTTTAATCCAGCTATACTTATCTGCTACATCCAGATGTTTGTATGGCGGACGAGGGCCTGTGTATTCCAGTTCCGTTTCGCCGTCGAACGGATGCAAACCTGCGCTGTTTCCCTTGGTATATTTGTACCACGAGTGGTAAATATATTCTTGTATTTCTTCAGGTGAAGTAGCATCTACCGGATGAACTTTTGTCAGATCCCTGTCGAGGATAATACCACGTGGCATTTTATAGCTTTCAGGATCGGAGCCGTTCATCGGGAAGTCACCAAAGGCAAGATAGTTATGTACACCTCCGCCTATTTTACCCCAGTCATTTTTATATACACTACCTATCAGTAGAATATCCGGTATATAAACCTGATCGATAAAGCGTTTGGCTTCTTCCAGTTTTTCTCTTACAAATGCAAGTCTTTCCGCATTGATCGAGTTGGCTTCATTCAGGTTTATACTGGCGGGCATACCGCCTACAAGATAGTTAGGGTGCGGATTCTTACCACCGAATACAGCATGTACTTTTACTATTTCTTTCTGCCATTCCAGTGCTTCCAGATAATGCGCTGTGGCAATCAGGTTTTGCTCGGGTGTCAGTTTATACGCAGGATGTCCCCAGTAACCGTTAGCGAAGATACCGAGTTGTCCGCTTTCGACAAACTTCTTCACCCTGTCTTGTATTCCTTTGAAGTATCCTTCCGAACTTTTAGGCCATGGTGATAGCTTTTGTGCAGCGGCTGAGGCAGCAGCAGGATCGGCTTTCAGGGCATCAACCACATCTACCCAATCAAGGGCATGTAGATGATAGAAATGCACTACATGGTCGTGCATGAAAAGCACGTTTGCCATGATGTTGCGTACCATCTCTGCATTCGGGGGTATTACTATATCAAGTGCGTCTTCAACTGCACGTACAGAGGTAAGTGAGTGTGTAGAAGTACATACTCCGCAAATACGTCCCACAAAAGCCCATACATCGCGCGGATCACGGTCTTTTACAATGGTCTCTATACCGCGAACCATTGTGCCCGAACTGAAAGCATCCTTGATTACGCCGTTTTCTATTTCTGCTTCTATTCTTAAGTGACCTTCGATACGGGTGATCGGGTCAACGACTATTCTTTCTGCCATAGTTTTCAAAGTTTATTGGTTATCACTGTGTTCACTGGTTTCTTCTACAGGCTCTTCGTTGTCTATGAGCTTTTTCTTACGTACATTGGTCGCAATGGCGTGTGCTGTTGCTCCCGCAACGGTAGCTACTCCCAGAGCCAGCCCTACCTGATCGGCGGTAGCCTCTATGCCGAAACCGTGAGTTGTAGGATTGCGTTTGTAGAATGGGCTCTTGTCCCAGAATCCTTCTTCGCTACAACCAAGACATGGATGCCCGCTTTGTATAGGATAACTTGTTCCTTCGTTCCACTTGATAATACCACAGGCATTGTATGTGTTAGGGCCTTTACAGCCTACTTTGTAGAGGCAATAGCCGCGTCTTGCATTTTCATCATCGAAATTTTCCACAAACAGCCCTGCGTCAAAATTGGCACGGCGATAGCATGTATCGTGTACACGGCGCGAATAGAATGCTTTAGGACGTCCTAAGCTGTCGAGCTGAGGTATTGTGCCGAATGTGAGCAGGTGTACAACTATTCCTGCCATAACTTCTGCTATCGGAGGGCAACCCTGCACATTCATTACTGTTCTTCCTTTGATGATGCGGTGTGCCGGACGTGCTCCGGTCGGATTTGGATTAGCAGCCTGAACGCATCCTGCCGATGCACAGTTACCCCATGCTACAACGGCTTTTGCTCCTTCGGCAGCCTCTTCCACTATCTGTTTGGCGCTGCGTCCGCCTATACAGCAGTATGCTTCGTCTTTGGTAGGGATAGAGCCTTCGATCATCAGGATATATTCACCTTTGTACTTCGTCATAGTATCGTGCATGCACTTCTCGGCCTGATCGCCTGCTGCAGCCATTAGTGTCTCCGTGTAGTCCAGCGATATCTGGTCGAACAGCAGGTCGGCCAGAATAGGGTGGGCGGTACGGATAAAGGATTCGCTGCAACATGTACACTCCTGCAGGTGCAGCCAGATAATAGGCAATCGTGCTTTTTTCTCCATAGCTTCCACTATTTGGGCAACACCGGTAGATTCCAGTCCCAACAGGGCTCCCATCATTGTGCAAAATTTAAGGAAATCGCGGCGCGACACCCCTTTCTTTTGACATTCTTCATAAACGGATAGTTTCTTGTTTTCCATATTTACAAAGTATTTAAATTAGTTGATCTTGTTTGTATTAATATATCTTTAGTTTTTAGTCTTTAGCATATTCGTGGTAACTGGTCTCCGTTCAGCATGGTAATAATGCGGTGTCCGCCATACAGATTCTTCATTTTTACACCGGCTTTACCTTTAGTTGTCACCTGTCCTATAACGGCCGCCGATCTGCCTTCTTTATAGTGGTGCATAATATTTAGCGCATCCGTAGCATACTTTCTGGGGAGGATAACTAAAACGACACCTTCATTAGCGATATACAAAGGATCTAATCCCAGTATTTCCGATGCGGCACGTACGGTGTCAGGAATAGGGAGTGATGCTTCGTCCAGTTCTATTTCTACATTAGCGGCCTGTGCTATTTCATTCAGTGTACTGCTTAGTCCGCCTCTGGTAGGATCACGTAGCACGTGTATTTCTTTTATTCCGGTATATAGTCCGGCTATCATCTTATTAAGGGCAGCCGTATCACTTTTGAGATTCGTTTCAAAGCCAAGACTTTCACGTGTGGAAAGTATAGTGATGCCGTGTACGCCTATCGGTGCGCTGCAAATGATGACATCACCTTCGGCGGCGTTCTTGGGCGATATATTTGTATTGTTGTCCACAACACCTATACCTGTCGTATTTATGTATATCTTATCGCATTTGCCATGTTCCACTACTTTAGTATCTCCCGATACAATATATATACCGGCTTTGTCGGCAGCTTCCTTCATTGAGTTTACAATCCGTTGCAGATCGGCTATAGGAAAACCTTCTTCGAGAATAAATCCGGCTGTAAGGTACAACGGCTTAGCACCGCAGCAGGCCAGATCGTTTACTGTGCCATTGATAGCCAGATCGCCGATGTCGCCGCCCGGAAAGAATATAGGATCTACCACAAAGGAATCGGTAGATATAGCCATTCTGCCACCTTCTACCGTAAATATACTGCCATCATGATCCTGTTCCAGCAATGGATTGCGGAATGCAGGATAGAATATGTCGGCTATCAGCCGGTGCGTAAGTCGCCCTCCGCTGCCATGACCGAGCAGTATGCGATCGTTGTCGCTGATAGGTAGAGGACAGTTCAACTCCATTTTTATTTATAGTTATAGTATGCAGCACAAACGCCTTCGGACGATACCATCGGCGCACCCACCGGATGCTCCGGATTACAGTCTTTCCCGAAATACGGGCAGTCGGCAGCCTGTTTGTTCCCTTTCATTATATCTCCGGCTATACATACCAGAGAGGCGGCATTTACCTTTATATTATTTACTTTATCTACTGATGAAAACTTCTTCATGGCATCGTATTGCGCATAGTCCGCTTCCAGTCTTAATCCACTTTGCGGTATTTGTCCTATTCCGCGCCATTCCTGACTGAATGGTTCCAGCATTTCGCTCATAAGCTTTTGAAATGCAGGGTTTCCGTTCTCGGGTACTATCCGTTTATAGGCATTTTCTACATTTGCTGTCCCTGCTTCGAGTTGCAGGATACACCTGTATATACCATATAATAAATCGATCGGTTCAAATCCGGTAACCACCATCGGGCGGTTATATTTTTCAGCCAACGGATAATAATCTTTATTTCCCATAATGGCGCAAACATGTCCTGCCGTAAGGAATCCATCCACCTTGTTTTCGGGATCGGACAGGATGGTGCTTATTGCAGCAGGCACTGTGAAGAACGATGTCAGGATGGAAAAATTTGCTAACCCCCTGCGCTTAGCTTCTCTTACAGCTGTAAGGTGTACGGGAATGGTTGTTTCAAAGCCTACGGCAAAGAAAACCACTTCCTTATCAGGATTCTTTTCTGCCAGTTCTACTGCGTCTAACGAAGAATACAGCATCCGCACATCCGCTCCTTTTGCTTTCACACTCAGCAGGTCTTCGGCAGTTCCGGGTACGCGCATCATATCGCCGAACGAAGTGAAAATAACTTCCGGACGTCTGGCAATATCCAATGCGAGGTCTATTGTTTCTATCGGGGTAACACATACCGGGCAGCCGGGTCCGTGCAATAGTTTTATTTCGGGAGGCAACATATCTTCGATGCGATACCGGGCTATGGAGTGGGTTTGTCCGCCACATATTTCCATGACAGACCATGAGCGTGTTACGGTTTTCCGTATTGCATTCACAAGCATTTTTACCTGCTCCCTGTCCCTATATTCATCCAGATGTTTCATGTTGCAGGGCTCTCTAAAGATCGTGCTATAGCTTCAAAGTCGGCAAGCGTTTCTCTGGCATGTTCTTCATCGACTACCGATATAGCCATACCTGCATGTGCAAGTATATAACTGCCCACAGACGCCTCTACCCATTGTATGCAGATGTCTTTCAGCATACCTCCAAAATCTACTTTGGCCATTGTAAGGTCGGGGGTAGAATGATCTATACTGATGATTTTTCCTGGTACAGCCAAACACATAGCATTAAAGGTTTTAGTGTGAGATAAATACAAACTCAAATATAACAATTATATTTTTAAGAAATAGTCATATAGATTACAAAAGTCGAATATTTGTTTAACTTTGTCGCTGGCGAAAATTGTTCTGCAAGCCCTTTTCTATACATGTGTGGTGTAATATGTATCAGTAAATCGGTTAGTTAGACAACGATTTCAGCCGAAGGACGCTTAACCCTAGCTCAGACCTTCTTTGATAACAATAAAAGATGAACCATAAACAAAATCTATATCTATGATATTTGAATCTTTCCCTCTGCAACCCGCTGTATATTCTGCTGATATGAGGCCTATGGTAGCTAAAACCATTGAACGCTACGGTGTTGAAGAATGGCGAGCCGGAGTGCTAACGAATGAGTTACACGGACATCTGGGTATCTATGCGATCATAGGAGTTAAGATGGGTATTTATGCCCTCAGTAGATTGGGTATCGAAGCCGGTGATGTGAGTATTACATCTTTGGCAGGAAACAAGCCTCCTGTGAGCTGCCTTAACGATGGTTTGCAGGTAAGTACCAGCGCTACATTCGGGCATGGGCTGATTGTATCCGAAGCAACAGATAACCCGCTCCCCGAAGCCATTTTCCATGCGGGAGACAAGTCTGTTCATATCAGGATAAAGGATGAGATTTTAAATATGATAAGAACTGAAATAGCCGGAGCTGTTAAACGATGGGGGCATGCGCCGATGTATTGGGAATACGTGCGCCAACTGGCTATACGCTATTGGTACGAACTGGATAGGGATGAGATTTTTGAAGAGAAATAGATAACGAATGAAGCCGGTAAAGTATATACTATATTTTCTGGGTGGACTACTTTCCTTGTTCACTATCTTCTGTGGGATTCTGTTTTATAGCCGTTCGCAGATGGAATATAATGATTTGGGAAATCACTATGATAGTGAATCCGGAATTGTATACCATGAGCATGCTATGGAGCTATATGGCTTCTTTTTCTTTGTGTCCTTATTCTTTGCCCTTCTGATCTTCATTTCAGCAAAGCTGATAAAAGTCAAAAAGTGATAGTACAAATAAACATACAAGGTCTTGTACAAGGGGTGGGTTTCCGTCCCTTTATCTATCTGCTGGCAAAACAGATGGGGCTGAACGGTACGGTTGCCAATACCAACAATGGTGTTGTTATCCGTATCGAAGCAACGCAAGATGCTTGTAGTCAGTTTGTACAGCGTATACAGGAAGAACACCCTGTGGTTGCAACTATTCACCATATCCATATCACTGAAATAGAGGATAATGTCAGTTATAAAGACTTTGAGATCATCTCAAGCCAATCTCTATCGGACGAAGTTACACAGGTAGCCCCTGATATAGCCGTATGTGCCGATTGTCTGCACGACAGGCAGAGGCAGCCTCACCGGATAGGTTATCCTTTTATCAACTGTACCCATTGTGGCCCCAGATTCTCCATTATCAAAGACTTACCCTACGACAGGAAGAATACAACAATGGCTGAATTTGCCATGTGTCCCGACTGCCAAAAGGAATATACCAACATATACGATCGGCGTTTCCATGCACAGCCTGTAGCCTGTAATCATTGCGGCCCTGTTTATTATGCAACGTATAACGATGTGGAATATACCGGTTATGGTGAATTACTGTCCTTATCTGTAGAGCTTCTCTCGAAAGACAAAGTAATCGCGGCCAAAGGTATAGGCGGTTATCACCTTATCTGCGATGCGACGAACGAACAGGCTGTAAATCGCCTGAGGGAGGTGAAGCATAGAGATACGAAGCCTTTTGCAGTAATGTTCCGCGACGAAGAGAGTCTTCGGGAATATACGCAACTCAATGATGTGGAGTGGGAAAACATAATATCGTGGCGGCGACCTATTGTGTTGCTGAAACAGCACAGAGCACTGGCTTCGGGAATCAATCCCGGTATGAATACTTTGGGTTGTATGCTTCCATATATGCCTCTGCATTACGATTGGTTCAAGCTTCTGAGCACTTCTGCATTGGTAATGACAAGCGGTAATCTGAGCGAATTACCCATCGTCATATCGCCAGAAGAGGCCGAAGAGCAGTTCGGCGACAAGGTAGACCTTATATTGCATCACAATCGCATTATCCACAATCGTGTAGACGACTCCATTCTTCATGTTTGTGCCGATAAACCATGTCTGATAAGGCGCTCGCGCGGCTATGTGCCCGAACCTTTCTTTGCCGATATAGATACTGACGGCATACTGGCTTTCGGTGCAGAGAAAGTGAACACCTTTGCATTGGGCAAAGGTGATACCGTTATACAAAGCCAATACATAGGCGATCTGAAGAGCTGGGAGACACTTAGTTTCTATAAAGAATCCCTAGAGCGGTTCCACCATCTTTTCCGTTTCAATCCCAAGCAACTGGTCTGCGACCTGCATCCCGATTATATGTCGAGCCGCGAAGCCGAGGAAATGGCTTTGGCTTATTCCATACCATTACAGCGTGTACAGCACCACCATGCCCATGCTGCCGCTTGTATGCTCGAATACGGAATCCATGAACCTGTGATTGCTGTTGTGTGGGACGGAACAGGATTGGGTGACGACGACAAAATATGGGGCGGCGAGTTCTTCCTCTGCGACAGAAAGGAATATACCCGTCTTTCGCATCTGGAATATGTGCCTATGCCCGGTGGTGACAAAGCTTCGGACGAAGCGTGGCGCATGGCCGTGTCTTATCTCTATCATTACGGGCTTGATATACCTCAATCCTTTATCGAGAGGGTAGGACAGACAAAGATAGATATGCTTAAATCTATGATAGATAAAGGCATAAATGTACCCCTGACCTCCGGAGCAGGACGTCTATTCGATGCTCTGTCTTCTCTGCTCGGATTGTGCGACGTAGCTACCCGTCAGGCAGAAGCCCCCGTATTATTGGAGCAATGTGCCGATGATGATATGGTTAGCCGATATGCTATTGACTGTCAAAACCCTGTCATTCTATCACGCTTCTTGTTTGAAGGCGTCCTGCACGATTTAGCCAATAGTGTTGATACAGGGCAGATTTCAGCTAAGGTGCATAACTCATTGGCATACCTTATCTTAGAAAAATCGAAACTCCTTCTCAACCAGACCGGTGCGACCAAAGTTGTGCTGTCGGGCGGATGTTTTCAGAATAAACGTTTGACGGAACAATTACATTTACTATTTTCGCAAGAGGGAATCCCGTTGTATATTCCCTGTAAGATACCATGCAACGATAGCGGTATAGCTGCCGGACAACTGGCGGTAGCCGCATCGAGAAGACTATAAACCATTATGCACGAATTATCCATAGCTCAGAGCATTGTACAACTCGCCGAACAGCAGGCACGAAAGCATCAGGCGACAGAGATTGAAGAACTCGAACTCGAGATCGGCAGCCTTGCCGGAGTAGAGCTTCATACACTCGAATTTGCCCTCGAAAGTTCCGTAAAAGGTACTATGCTCAACGATGCCCGTATTGTACGCCACGATATAGCTGGTGAAGGCAGATGCGGCGATTGCGAAGCAGTATTCCCAGTCGATGCCCTGTTTTCTCCGTGTCCGCATTGCGGTTCGTACTGTGTGAGTATACTCAAGGGTAAAGAGTTGAGAATAAAATCGATAGTAGTAAAAGATAAAACCAAAGACTAATATGAGTCAACAAGACAAAACCAATGAACAGAAATATACGGTAGACGAAAAGATGATCATAGCCGTAGAAGAGGATATCCTTTCGCGGAACAATATAATCGCCGACGAGAATAAGGGTTATTTCAAGGCAAAGAACATCTTCTGTCTTAATCTGATGAGTTCACCCGGTTCGGGCAAAACCACCCTGTTGGAAGAAACCATCCGCCGCATCAAAGGACAAGTGCCTGTGTATGTGATAGAAGGCGACCAACAGACTACAAATGATGCCGATCGTATAGCTGCGCTTGAAGTATCTGCCTATCAGGTAAATACCGGTATGGGTTGCCACTTGGAAGCCGATATGATAAAACAGGCATTGCAAAAGTTGAATCCGGACGATAATGCACTGGTTTTCATCGAAAATGTCGGCAATCTGGTTTGTCCTGCCATGTATGATCTGGGCGAGGCTAAAAAAGTAGTGATTATCAGCACTACCGAAGGAGACGACAAACCGTTGAAGTACCCGTATATGTTTCAGGAAGCCGATGTTTGCGTTATCAACAAGATAGATTTAGCCCCTTATCTGGATACGGATATAAACAAGCTACGAGACAATGCGTTGAAAGTGAACCATAAACTACGCTTCTTTGAGGTCTCTGCAACAAAAGGCGCGGGCATGGACAACTGGTGTGATTGGTTGCTGAGCGACAGAAGATAATTCCCTTAATATTTATCGGTTACGCAGAATTATCTTTTTCTCTTTTGTGAAAGTCTTTACATCAGTAGGCAGATGGTATTTCGAGAAATCGACATACAATGTGTCTGTACCATCCATCGGCGTGTCGCAGTTATCTATGGTAGCATATTCCTGTGATACTATTTCCATATAGTTGTCGTAAAAGGCAGTTGCCGAATTGTACAGGCTGTCGTTCGATAAGGTAACCTTTACCTGAAAAGCAAACAAGTTCTCGTATTTGTCGAAATAGTACACAAACGTAGTGTCGCTCGGCTCGCTGTTCCACAAATGAGTTTCCGATACCTTTAACAAACTATTCTCTCCATTCTGGTACAACTGGTAAAACGAATCTATTTCCTGATCCTTATTGAGTGCAGCTACAGAGTGGGGGAGTACCTCTCCGTTCGAGATAATACTGTTGATTGTTTGCTTCTGACCTTTCAGCCTCAGATGAAGGTCGGGTTCGGGCAATAAATTGGAACAACTGTATAAAAAGAAAAGAACAAAAACGAGTGTTAAGTATTTCATATAGCAGGTATTAATCTAAGCTTAGCAAAGTTATCATTCTTTTTCGTAGCTTACAACCTAAAAGGTAACAAACATTACAAAATTTTTATTGATAGTGTATATATTCATTTTTTAGACTACTTTAATTTTAACTAAAATGTAACGAAGGTAACGGATTTCCTAGTTTTTAGTTTACTAGCCTGCTAGTTCAAATTCCTCTTTTGTAAGGGCACCTTTGTTTGCCCTTATATGCTTATATTATTCTTCCTAGTACACTTGTAAACTACAAACTAGTACACTGAATTTTAACTAAAATGTAACGAATCAACGATCGACAGAGTGAAGCGGAGTCAAAGTAATAGATTTACATAGTTTTTATTTTTATTACTTTTTCTGTCCGTAGGGGCAATCCTTTGTGGTTGTCCGAATGTATAATCTACGGGCAGGGACAAGCCGCTGCCCCTACAGTTAATACCAATTTTAACTAAAATGTAACGAAACAACGTTCGACAGAGCGAAGCGGAGTCAATGTAACGGATTTACACTATTTTCGGTTTTTACTACTTTTATCCTCTTTTCTAATACACTATATCACTTCTTCAAAGATCGCTATCATTGGCACATCGGCAGATTACCGAGACACTGTTCGGAGTTAGTCAATTAGCACATTGATATCCTATAGATAAACTATTTCAGAATTGTTCATTGCTTTGTAATCATAAAATAAAAATTAAAACCATCGTTATAATTTCCTCACAAGGCAAAAAATCACTTATATTTGAAAGAAAAATAATACTAACACAAAAACTTATATCACATGGGTATTTTTGACAGACTGAAAAACGAACTTATAGACATAATTGAGTTCCTTGACAATACGCAGGATACGATTGTTTATCGTTTCGAGAGGTATAACAACGAGATCAAGAACAATGCGAAACTGATTGTTCGCGAAGGACAAATGGCGGTATTTGTCAACGAAGGACAGATTGCCGATACATTCTCTCCCGGAACATATACCCTCAATACCCAGAATCTGCCTATTCTGACCACACTGAAAGGTTGGAAATACGGATTCAACAGCCCGTTCAAGGCAGAAGTATATTTCGTGAGTACAAAAAATTTCATCGACCAGAAGTGGGGTACCAAGAATGCTATAATCCTTAACGATAACCGTTTCGGTATGGTTGAGATCAGGGCGTTCGGTCTGTATTCCTTTAAGGTGACTGATGCTCCTGTATTCATCCGCGAAATAGTAGGTACAAACCAGACATTCACTACCGAACATATCAAAGAACAGCTTAAAAGCATTATCGTAACCCGCTTTACGGATGCTGCCGGAGAAGCAGAACTTCCGGTAGAGACCTATGCTGCCAACCTCAACGAATTGTCGGAAGCCATATATGGCTACATGAAAGACGATTTCACGGCTTATGGTATGGATGTTACCAAATTCCTCATCGAAAATGTTTCGATGCCCGAAGAGGTGAAGAAAGAGATATTTGAACTGAGCCGTCTTGATAAGATAGACCTCGATAAACTGATGAAACTAAAAGCCGCCAAGTCTATGGAAGCCGCTGCCGAAAACCCTTCGGGTACGGCAGGTATGGGCATCGGACTGGGTGCAGGTATGGCTATGGCCAACCAAATGACACAGGCGATGTCTAACCAGATGCAGAACAATCAGAGCACGCAGAATACACAAGCCACGCCTCCGCCTGTGCCGGGCACAGTAGCATATTATGTGGCAGTGGACGGTAAGCAGTCGGGACCCTTCAATAAGAGCAGCCTGACCGAACTAGCCGAAAAACAGGTGCTTACACGCGATACACTTGTATGGAAACAAGGACTGGCCGACTGGGTACCGGCAGGCGGGCAACCCGACCTGCAAGACTTGTGGTCAACAACACCTCCTCCGCTTCCAAAACAAGACTAAGAAAATATGTCAGATATAACCGAAAATATATCGCTGGGCAGCGACACCTATCAGTGTATGCATTGTGGCGCTGCCCTGAAATATAAGCCGGGTACTACTTTTCTTCATTGCGATTACTGCGGGGCAGATACACCTATCGATGCCAAAGTTGTAGACGAAGTCGAAGAACTCGATTTCGAGCAATATGCAAAAGATATCGAGCAGCTCGATACGCAGGCAACTAAAGTGATCAGTTGTCGCAAATGCGGTGCAGAATCCACATTCGATGAAAGTATGAAGTCGGCTGACTGCCCTTATTGCAGCATGCCCTTTATCGAATCCGATGCGCACATGGAGCGTCTGATCCGTCCGTCGTACCTGTTGCCGTTCAAGGTGGCGGACAACGAGATGCAGAGCCATATGCAAACATGGATCAAGAGTCTGTGGTTCGCTCCCAATAAACTAAAGCAGAGAGCCCTTTATTCCAATAAACTACAAGGTGTATACATTCCCTGCTGGACATACGATGCGCAGACCAATACCGACTATTCCGGTCAGCGCGGCGACAATTATACTACCACAGTGGGTAGCGGTAAAAACAGACAGACAGTAGTCCGTACACGCTGGTCGTACCGTAGCGGGCATATATCCCTGTTCTTCGACGATGTGATGGTTCCCGCTTCGGGAATGATACCGTCCGATGTGATGAGCAAGATACAAAACTGGGATACGATGAATATGGTGGATGCCGACAATCGTTTCCTCAGTGGCTTTGTTACCGAAAAGTATGTGATGAACATGACTACCGGATACGAGTATGCACGGCGCAAGATGGAATCGGAGATCGATTACGCTGTCCGGCGCGATATTGGTGGTGATAGTCAGCGCGTAGACTCTAAAAAGACGCGTTTCAGTAACATCAAATTCAAACTCATACTATTGCCCGTCTATATGTCGTCTTACACGTATGGCAACAAGCTATATCACTTCTTTGTGAACGGGCGTACAGGGCGTGTTACCGGCGACCGGCCGTATAGTAAGGTTAAGATTACGCTGGCCGTTATTGCTGGTCTTATTGCATTGGCTTTATTTGCGTGGTTTATAAACAATCAGGGTTAAGCGAGATATGAAAGAACAGGACTTTTCGCAATTAGATTGGGACGTTGTTAATGATAAAATACGAAAGGTAAATAATAAGTCCTTGATCTCTGTTGGTACCAGCATTTTTGCGATATTACTCATGTTCATACTGCCACTTGGTTTTTTGCCCAGAAATTACAGCCTTCCACGAGAGGCGAAAATGCAAACGATGTTTGAATGGAGTCCGGTTTTCACATTTCTTCTGATTGCAGGCTTTGCCCTGTTCGAGATTTATTATATACTTATCTACCTAAAACGGACAAAACTTTATTCAGACTGTAGCAGGGGAACTAAATATGTCGAAGAGGCGATAATAGTTGATTATTATGATTATAAAGATTTGGATGGAGATCGCATTCAGGTTGTAATAAATCTGAATGATAAGACTTTAAAATCAAACTTTACAAAAAGCGAATTTAAAGAACTCGGAGATATTCACCGCAATCAGATCGTAATGTTAGAATATTTACCCGAAACGGAATTAATCTTGAAAGTCATACCTATATATGAAAGTCAGTAAAGGAAAAATACCCTCACCGTCACTTGTAAGCAAATATCTGCCTGTCAACTATTCAGATGTATATGTTTGTGCTATGCCCGGTGCAAAAAATGTTGCTCCCGATGATATTCTGATTTCAATATGGACGGTAATGCCCGAATGGGTAAACAAACTCTTCAAGATACGTAATGTCATAGTAAAACCTTTCGGACTGAAATCGGACGAAGGAGATATGCATAAAATTGAAGAATGTATAAGAACAGGAGGAAGCTACAGTATTGTTTCCGTTCCTGACAAATCGGAGAATGAGACAATCCTGTGCCTGACCGATAAACATCTGACGGCCTATCTGTCTGTCCATATCGACGGCATTGCAGAAGAAAAGATTGTGAGCATGACCACCCTTGTCAATTTTCACAATAAGCTTGGATATATCTATTTCTACACTATATATCCTTTCCATCATCTGGTCGTAAAAAGTATGCTTAAAAATACGATCAGGAGATTATCGAAATAATGTAGATCGATTCGCCTAACAAGGCCTTGTCATGCGTCAGCCCGCGCCGTTAGCTTTATGGACGGGGCACCCGTAGGGTGAGAAAGGCGTGAAACGAAAACGTGTTTGAGCTTAGCTGTTGATTCGTATTCTACAAATCTGAGAGCGAGTTTCTTCGTTTAGCCTTTAAGCCCTTTTACGGGTCGTCCTGTGAAGCGGGGCGCTAAAGAATTTTCTATTCCTTTTGGGGCTTAGGCCAAAAGGAATGCAAGCAATCTGTGATTGCGCGCAGTAAATAATCGAACGTTTTCGTTAAGCAGGCAAGCAGATGCAAAATTTATTTTGGCTATGCTGCTGCGAGAAAACGACTAATGAAATTGATCATATTATTTCAATTACAGATTAAAGCAATAAACATTTGTACCTCACATAAATACAAAAAACAAAAATTTAATACGAAAAAATACTTGTTTAATTCGTAAATAAACCACTACCTTTGTACCCAGATTTTGGTGTCACAATTCCGCTTCTTCGGAAAAGTGATGAAAAGGGAATCAGGTGAAAATCCTGAACAGACCCGCTGCTGTAAGCTTCGCCAATATCTTTGAACAATACTCAAAACCACTGTCAGAATCAGTTAATTATTAACTGAAAAGATGGGAAGGGCGTTCAAAAGATGAAGTAAGTCAGAAGACCTGCCAAGATTGATATATAGTTTAAAGCTTTCGGGGAAATGGAGCTGAAGAACACTGATAAGAATATCAATCGGGACTTACTCCTGTCTTCTTACTCACTAAATCTTCAATATTTTTTCTGTAAGCTATTGATAATGTTCAATCGGCTTAAAAATGTATTTTAAAAAATTTGGTTTCACAGCTCTGCTGTTGAATCTGTTTTTGTCTGCTTCAGCACAACACAAGTTGGATAGTTTACAGCATCTCAACGAGATAGTGATTGTTGCCAAACCCTTTCAGGAAGTCATACCTTCTCAGAAACTGTCGGGCGTTCAGCTCGAACAGCTCAATAGCCATAATGTAGCCGATGCCCTCCGCTACTTTGCCGGAGTACAGATAAAAGATTACGGCGGCATGGGCGGGCTCAAGACGGTGAATGTCCGCAACATGGGATCACAGCATGTCGGCGTATTCTACGATGGAATACAACTGGGCAATGCACAGAACGGAACTGTCGATCTGGGTAAATTCTCGCTCGACGATATGGAAGAAATATCGTTGTATAACGGACAAAAGAGCGAAATATTCCAGCCTGCAAAAGACTTTGCTTCGGCCGCATCTGTATATATGAAAACTAGAAAACCACAGTTCACTGATGGCAAAAAGACCAATCTGCTAGTTCGCTACAAAGCTGGCTCTATAAATCTTATCAATCCATCGGTACGTTGGGAGCAAAAATTAACAAATAAAATAAGCCTGAGCCTCAGTTCTGAATTTATCAAATCGAACGGAGAATACAAATTCCGCTACAAACGCAAAAATCTCGATGGCTCTACCGCCTATGATACCACTGCTGTCCGCCAGAATAGCGATATAGAAGCACTGCGTGTAGAAACAGGATTGTATGGGCTTGTCGATAGAGGTTACTGGGAAGCCAAGCTTTACTATTACGATTCCGACAGAGGATTGCCCGGATACATAAAAAGCGTTGCCACAGATACGGAATGGTCTAACGGAGAGCGTCTTCGCGATAAGAACTTCTTTGCACAGGCAAGCTTCAACAAAGAAATTACCGATAAATACAAGTTTCAGGCACGGGCAAAATTTGCCTATGACTACACACATTATATAGCACGCGATAGCGTGGAGTTTCTGAACGAAAATGTAACCGAGAAGGCACAGGTAGATAACAAATACTATCAGCAGGAAGCCTATCTGTCCGTTGTGAATATGTATACTATTCTCCCTGTATGGGATGTTTCCCTGTCGGTCGATTTCCAATATAACAAGCTCAATGGCACAATGAAAGGTGTAGGTACGAAATTTACCTACCCGCAACGCTATACTACGCTCGCTTCGCTGGCATCGTCCATCAATCTGGGGAAGCTGAAAGCACAGGCAAGCATTGTCGGTTCTTTTGTACAGGAGGAAGTGCGCTATAATACCAAGTCACCCGACAAACATGTGTTTACACCCGCTGTGTTTTTAGGCTATAAACCTTTCAAAGAGCACGATCTCAATTTCAGGGCTTTTGCCAAGCGTATATTCCGTATGCCTACTTTCAACGATCTGTACTATACACAGGTAGGCTACAGCAACCTGAAGCCCGAATATACCAATCAGTACAATGTCGGATTCAGTTATAACAAACCTTTCAGAAAGAACGCGATTCTCGATGGTTTGTCGCTACAGGTCGACGCCTATTATCTGAATGTGACCGACAAAATTATTGCAGCCCCTACCGGAAGCCAGTTTCGCTGGATGATGACCAATATGGGAAAGATGAAAGGCAAAGGTATAGATGTAGTAGGTGGCGTACAGGCACATATCTGGAAAGTGAAAACCAATCTAAACCTGACATATTCTTATTCCAAAATGCAGGATTTTCAGAAAGCCATCAATGGTGAACCGTTAAGCTCGTATGGCGATCAGATACCATATACCCCTTGGCACAGTGGTTCGGCTATATTTAATGCACAATATAACGACTGGGGGCTCAACTACAGCTTTATATACATCGGTGAACGCTACAATGGTGCTATAAACAATATTCCTAAAAACCATATAGAGCCTTGGTATACACACGATATGTCATTACAGAAAACGATCAGATACAAGGGATACAAATTTAAAGGAGCTATTGAGATGAACAATATATTCGACCAACAGTACGAAGTTGTTCTCAATTACCCGATGCCCGGCCGCAATTTTAAATTTATAATAAGCGTGGAAATATGAAAAGAAAACTATTGATATTTACAGCCATTGCTGTGCTTATGTTGCAATACGTCTCATGTAGGGACGACATTTATATTTTTGAAGAAGAGAAGGAGCAAGTAACGCCTCCCTCTACCGATTCCATACTCGAGGGGAATATACAAGGCTTTTATATGCTCAACGAAGGCAATATGGGTATGAACCGTGCATCTATCGACTATTTCGACTATGCTACAGGTGTGTATCACCGCGATATTTTTTCGGCGCGCAATCCGGAGATTGTAAAGGAATTGGGCGATGTAGGCAACGATATAAAGATTTACGGTAGTAAGTTATATTCCGTTATCAACTGCTCCAATTTTATAGAGGTAATGGATGTGAAGACAGCCAAGCATATCAAGCGTATCAGCGTGCCTAACTGCCGTTATATGGCTTTTCACGATGGTAAAGCATATATCAGTTCCTATGCCGGAAAAGTAGAAGTCAATCCCAATGCCGAGATTGGATTCGTAGCCGAGATAGATACTACTACGCTCGAAATCACCCGCAAGGTAACAGTCGGCTATCAGCCCGAAGAGATTGTAATAAATGATGGTAAATTATATGTCGCCAATTCTGGAGGTTATCGCGTGCCAAATTATGACCGCACTGTATCAGTCGTAGATTTGAATACATTTACCGAAATAGAAAAAATAGATGTGGGCATCAACCTTCACCGCATGCAGATAGACAAACGTGGCGATATCTATGTGAGTTCACGCGGCGATTACTACGATGTACCACCTAATCTGTATGTCATCGACGGTAAGACAAACAAGGTGAAACAACAACTGGATATACCCGTCGGCGGAATGTATATGAGCGGCGATTCCCTTTATTACTACAGTGTGGCCTTCAGTTACAATACCGGACAGAATACAGTGACGTACGGTATCTTAGACACCCGCACAAAGGAAATTGTTTCCGATAAGATAATTACAGACGGTACCGACAAACGGATTGTTATACCATACGGACTGACTGTTCATCCCGAAACGAAAGAGATATACATTACCGATGCGCAGAACTATGTTGTCACAGGCTATGTCTATTGCTTCTCTCCCGAAGGAAAAATGAAATGGCGTGTATTGGCAGGAAATATACCGGCACACTTTGCCTTTGTTCATAAATAACGATTTACATTAATTATTTAAATATCTGAGAAATGAAAAAGAATGATTTAAAAAAGTTTGTGCGGTTGGCATTGTTTGCAGCCATATTTACCGGCTTTGCTGCCTGTAGCAGCGACGATGATGATGATGTCACACCTCCGGTTACTCCCCCTGTGACCAATAATGAAATAAAAGGAGTTGAGGCACAGTATAGTACCGACAGATGTAAAATACTGACAATAGAACCTGTGATCGAAGGTTTTACTGACGGTACATTCACATGGGTAATGAACAATACAGCTCTCAATATTAAAGACTCAGTTGTTAGCCAGACCAAAGACCTGCAATTTCTCGCACTCGAAACCGGAGATTATCTATTTACATTGACAGCGAAAAGCGGTTCGACAGAGAAGAAGGCAGAAACTAAAATAACAGTGAGCAAAGAAGCAACCGAGTATAGCGCTTATATTACTACTGTGTTCGACTACCTGCCTGCTGTAGGACAGTTTGTGAATGATCTGCCCTCATACGAAGAAGGTGACACAAAAGAAACAATAAGGAAAAAAGCCGAAGATGCTATTAAAGGACCTAATTCATCGATGATACATCTTGGCGGCTTTGGCGGATATGTAACTTTCGGTTTCGACCATACAATAGTAAATGTAGCGGGCAAGCGTGATTTCCGGGTAAAAGGCAACGCGTTTTGGGCAGCAGCAAATCCGAATCCCGAAGCTCCGGGCAGAGGAGGAAGCTGCGAACCGGGTGTTATAATGGTAGCCTATGACAAAAATGGTAACGGCAAACCCGATGATGACGAATGGTACGAAATAGCCGGTAGCGAATATAACAAACCTGCCACGATTAAAAATTATGAAATAACTTACTATAAACCTCAGAATGAACCAGAAGAGGCCACAGATGAGTATATTAAGTGGGAAGACAATCAGGGTAATTCAGGTTATAAAGCTAAGAATATGTTTCATCGACAAAGCTACTATCCAAGCTGGATAACAGAAGATAAAATCACTTTCAAAGGTACATTACTTCCGAATAACGCCATAGACGAAAGCGGACAGGGTACATACTGGGTGCTTTATGCTTACGAGTGGGGCTATGCCGATAATGCACCTAACAACGATGATGAATCGGCTATCGACATCAGCTGGGCAGTAGATAAGAACGGAAACAAGGTGAACCTACCGGGTATCGACTTCGTGAAAGTATATACAGGCGTGAATCAGGAAGCCGGATGGCTTGGCGAAGTATCTACTGAAGTGGCCGGAGCCGAAGATTTGCATCTGTTGGGAAAATCGATCCCGACAAGAAATTGATAATTATACTTTATAAATTATAAAAAATAAAATGAAAAAATTACTTTATTACGCTGCATTTGCATTGTTTCTTGGATTCGCTTCGTGTTCTGACGATGATGATATCACAACGCCTGATCCTACTACGCCCGAGACAGCTATTGTCAATCTTTCGGGTGTCACATCTGTTGCTCAGGGAGATACCATTTATCTGAAAGCAAATGTAACAAGTGATTCTAACAGCAAATTTGTATGGTCGGTAAATGATGATCTTAAATCTGCATCAGAGTCTTTGGCTACCGATTCCCTTTTCAAATTTGTGAAAAAAGAGCCGGGAAGCTATATCGTAACCCTGACCTGTATAAATCCGAATGGAGAATCATCTACAAAAGTCAGCCTTACCGTTTACGGAAAGTATCGCAACGGAACATTTATACTCAATGAAGGCAGTGCTTTTCAGGAGAACAGTTCACTTACATTTATCAGTCCTAACGGCGAAGTTACCGACAGTGTATACTGGAAAGCCAACGGAACAGAATTAGGGAATGTTGCACAAGACCTGTTTATTGGGAACGGCAAGATGTATATTATCTCTCAGAACGGAAAAAGCAATTATGGCAAATACGATAGCGATGGTATGCTGATTATTGCCAATGCCGAAACTTTGAAGAAAGAGGTGGCATACAACGATAAAATATCTGTTCTTAGTTGGCCGACACATATCGCCGTATTAGGAACTGACAATATCTTTATCAGGGACAACAACGGCGTGTATTTATTCAATACTACTACTGGTGCGATAACACTTGTAGACGGAACGAAAGGTGCTCTGAAAAACAGAATGGCAGTTGCAGAGAATAAAGTATTTGTTCCGGCAAGCAAATCCATACTTGTACTGGAAGCCGGAAAAACCGAAGTTTCTCACAAAATAGAATTTGATGCAGCCGTTTCGGGTGTTATCAAAACAGCCGATGGTAATCTCTATGTATCTACAACAGGAACACCGAATAAGATTCTGAAAATAAGTGCAAAAGACTATTCCGTAATCAAGACCAATGAAGTAACCGAAGGAAAAGTCAGTGCAGGTTGGGGAGCCACTCCAGGTATCAGTGCTAAAGGAGATACCATTTATTATGGTAATGCTTCTACAAAGATATACCGTCATATTTTCAGTACGGGAACATCCGAATATCTGGTAGACGCCAAAGAGCACATGGACGATGCAGGTATGGCTTACAACAATCTGGCAGTTCACCCTGTTAGCGGTGAAGTGTATCAGACTACAATAAAAGGATATGGAACAAACTTTTTGTTGAATAACATCAGCGTTTTCAATTTTAGCAAGCCTGAACCTGTATTGGTGAATAACTATAAGCACCATACACATTTTCCGGCAGGAATATTTTTTACATATGACTTCAATTAGATTTGTTTGTATATAGGTTAACACACTCAAAAGGGGCGAATCCGTGATGGATCAGCCCCTTTGTTATTTTCTTCATAAATATTTATGTCAATCAGTATTTGAATCTGTATTTTATAAATGTTCGATTATTTACTGCGCGCAATTAAAAATTGCTTACCTTACTTTGCCCAAAGCCGCAAAGTAAGCAAAACGCTTTAGCGCCCCGCTTAATAGGACGACCCGTAAAAGGGCTTAAAGACTAAACGAAAAAACTCGCTCTCAGATTTGTAAAATACGAATCAATGGATAAGCTCAAACACGTTTTTGTTTCACGCCTTTTTCACCCTACGGGTGCCCCGTCC